>NZ_JBHHJV010000002.1:0-488846 GCF_042136355.1 Peribacillus sp. Hz7 | reverse complement strand
AATTACGGATTCCAAGATCCTAAGGCATGAGCGACTTTCCTGCACTTCTACTATAAAAAAATAGTAGCACAAACCATGGCCATGGTTTGTGCTACTAATGTTAGTATGTTTTAATTTTGCCTTGATTCGTTTGTGATTATAGTAATCGATATATGTTGCTAGTTCTTGCTTAAAGTGTTCTATACTCTCAAATTCTTTAAGATAAAGAAGTTCTGATTTCATAAGGCCAAAGAAATTTTCTATAACTGCATTATCATAACAGTTTCCTTTTCGGGACATGCTTTGTGTAATGCCACGTTCACTAAGGGCATGACGGTATTGTTTCATTTGGTAATGCCAACCTTGATCAGAATGAATAAGGAGGGACTCCTCATCTGTTAGACGTTCGAAGGCTTGATCTAACATAGTGGAGACAAGGGCATAAGTTGGTCGTGAGCCAAGTGTATAAGTGATGATCTCGCCGTTAAATAAATCTAATATGGGCGATAGATATAGTTTCTCTCCAAATAGTTTAAACTCCGTAATATCTGTAACCCACTTTTGATTGGGTTTATCAGCTTGGAAGGCACGATTTAGAATATTTGGTGCTATCTTGCCAACAGTTCCTTTATAAGAGCGATATTTCTTCATACGAACCAGACATTTTAGTCCTAATTCTTTCATAATACGCTGTACCTTTTTGTGGTTCACCTTGTGTCCGCGATTTCTAAGTTCATCACGAATACGGCGGTATCCAAACCGACCTTCATGTTCATCAAAAATAGATGTAATCCATACTTTCAGTTCTGCATCTGGATCCGGACGACCGAAGTTTTTCACCCAATAATAATATGTACTGCGAGGGATGTCTGCCAGCTTAATAAGTGCTTTCACCGGAAATTCATACCTTAATTCATAGACTACTTGTGCTTTGTCTTGTTTGGTGATTTTTCCTTGTTTTGAACTAAGGCATTCAACTTTTTTAAATAAGCATTCTCCATGCGTAAACGCTCTAATTCTTCTTGTAGTGCTTCGACCGATCCTTCAACAGGATTTGATTTCTTTGTGTTCTTTTTCATAGTCGGACGCCCCTTGTGCTTTGATATCAGGGCATCTTCTCCTTGTTCTGCGAATTGTATTCTCCATTTACGGATTAAACCTGACGAGGGTATATTAAAAATCGCTGCTGTTTCATTCGAAGACGTCCCATGATCATTCATATATTGAAGTACGTCTAGTTTAAACTCTGCAGAATAACTTGTATAGGACTTTTTAAACGCTTCTACACCATTTTGCTTGTATTGCATTACCCAAGTTCTAATCATATAATCTGTAGCCCCGATGGATGTTCCAATCGAACGATAGCTTTCATTACCACTTAAATAACGTTGAACAGCTACTAATTTATCCTCTGCATTAAATTTAGTCATAAAAAAACTACACCCCTAATCGTTAGATTTTGTCTAACAATTGGGGTGCAGTTCAATTCAGAAGCGTGTTTTTTTTTTTTGAAGGTGACTTTGTTATATGATGTTACCAACTGTTACTTGGATAGCTTTTTCTTCTATCGAGACAATAAAAGAAAGGGTGTATTTACATGATTCGAACAACTCTTTACACAATCTTAATATTGCATTCAAATGGAATTAATAGTGCTATTGTATTCTTGTAACTGTAGGAAAGATAATTAATCATTCAGGGGGAAAATTGATGAAACGTCTTAAATTTGCCGCATTCGCAACAATTATCGGAGGAGCTATGGCTGTAACAGCTGCATGTGGTTCTGATAGTGCAAAAGATAGCAACAGCAATGCAAGTGAAACGGACAAACCATTACAAGGTGAAATCGCAATTGATGGATCTTCAACGGTTTATCCAATTATGGAAGCTATCGCTGAAGAATATATGGCGCAACAGCCTGATGTAAAAGTATCAGTTGGTTTCTCTGGAACGGGCGGAGGCTTTGAAAAATTTATCGCAGGTGAAACGGATTTAAGTAATGCGTCACGACCTATTAAGGATGAAGAAAAAACTCAATTAGAGAAAAATAAAATCGATTTTACAGAATTAGAACTAGCTTATGATGGTTTATCCATTGTTGTAAATAAAGAAAATGATTTCGTTGATCACTTAACAGTTGATGAATTGAAAAAACTGTGGGTAGAAGATGGAAAAGCGAAGAAATGGTCGGATATTCGTCCAGAATGGCCGAAAGAAGAAATTAAATTCTACTCACCAGGAACGGATTCTGGAACATACGATTACTTCAATGAAGTCATTTTAGAAGAACAGCCACTTGTTGAAAATGCTACTCTTTCAGAAGATGATAATGTTCTTGTTCAAGGAGTAAAAGGTGATAAAAATGCTATCGGTTTCTTTGGATATGCATACTATGCGGAAAATCAAGATTCATTAAAGGTTGTCCCAATCGATAATGGTAATGGTGCAGTTGAACCAACGCATGAAACGATTAAAAGTGGGGAATATGCACCTCTATCTCGCCCATTATTCACATATGTAGCAAACCAATCAGTAGCTGATAAAGAGCAAGTAGCAGATTTTGTAGAATTTATGGTTGAGAATGCTGGTGAGCTTTCAGAAGAAGTAGGTTACATTTCTTTGGAAGATAAAGAATACGATAAAGATTTAGAAGCAGTGACTCAACTTAAGAAATAAGCTTTAAATTTAGCGAGAAGGTGGGAAGTATCTTGCTTCTCATCTTGCATTTGCTAAATGATGAACGAGGAAGGAGTTACAATTTTGCGAGTACAACAAGCTCAGTATTCTATAAGAGAAATGATTCAAGAGCGTAAGCAAAAGAAACGTATTCAAATAGAAAGATTTATTCCGTCTATTCTTTTATTAACTGCGGCTGTTTCAATATTAACTACATTAGGGATTGTTTTTACGTTAATCTTTGAAACAATAACTTTCTTTAAAGAAGTATCTGTTTCAGAATTTTTTACTGCAGATAAATGGTATCCCTTTGCTGAGGCTGCTTCTTACGGAGTAATGCCGCTTGTCCTAGGTACCTTAAAAATAACAATGATTGCTGCTTTAGTTGCTGTTCCAATCGGGCTGGCAACAGCCATTTACTTGAGTGAATATGCTTCAGAGAAAACACGCAGAGTGATTAAACCGATTCTAGAAGTATTAGCTGGAGTACCGACTATTGTATATGGGTTTTTCGCTTTAACCTTTGTGACACCGGTATTGCGATCCATCTTTCCTTCGCTAGAGATGTTTAATGCATTAAGTCCAGGACTTGTCGTTGGAATTATGATCACACCGATGATTGCTTCACTATCAGAAGATGCCCTTGTTTCTGTACCACGTGCTATGCGTGAAGGTGCATTGGCGTTAGGATCAACGAAATTAGAGGTAACTTTAAAAGTAGTCCTTCCTGCTGCTATTTCTGGAATTGTTGCTTCTATTGTTCTAGCGTTATCAAGAGCGATTGGTGAAACGATGATTGTAAGTGTTGCTGGTGGGTCGACACCAAGTTTGAATATGGATGTAACAACCTCTATTCAAACAATGACTGCTTATATTGTGCAAGTAAGTACAGGAGATGCAGGGTATGGAACAACGATTTATTATAGTATTTACGCTGTAGGTATGACGTTATTCCTCTTCACTCTTGTTATGAATTTACTAGCTCAGTACATCTCTCGCAAAGTTAGGGAGGAATACTAAATCATGAAGCTTATTGATAAAACAATTGTGGCAAAGAAAATGCCTATAAGACTTGTGAGGAACAAGATTCTAAAAGGGTTATTTTTCTTAGCAACCACATTCGGACTTCTCGTACTCGGTATTTTATTGTATCGGATATTCACTCAAGGAATTGGTTATCTAGATTGGGATTTCTTCCAAAACTTCGCTTCAAGAAGGCCGGAGGAAGCGGGAATTAAGGCTGCGTTAATCGGATCGATTTGGTTAATGCTCGTTGTAGCACCTGTCGCGCTGTTACTTGGTTTAGGGACAGCGATTTATTTAGAAGAGTATGCAAAGAAAAACTGGTTTACTTCCTTTATTAAATTAAACATTTCAAATCTTGCAGGTGTACCATCGATTATTTTTGGATTGTTAGGACTTACAATTTTTGTTCGAGCACTTGCTTTAGATCGTTCTGTTTTAGCGGCAGGGTTAACGATGAGCCTTCTCGTATTACCTGTTATTATTGTTGCTGCTCAAGAAGCAATTCGTTCTGTGCCGCGTGAGTTACGTGAAGCATCGTATGGAATGGGAGCAACGAAGTGGCAGACTATTGTTCGTGTTGTATTACCGGCTGCAATCCCAGGGATTTTAACCGGAAGTATTTTAGCTCTATCTAGAGCCGTTGGGGAAACAGCACCGCTCGTTGTAGTTGGTATTCCGATGTTTATCGCCTTTTTACCAAAAACCGTATTTGATACGTTTACCGTTTTACCGATGCAAATTTACAATTGGACTTCACGTCCACAAGAAGAATTTCAAAGTGTAGCAGCTGCAGGTATTCTCGTTTTACTGTTCTTGCTGATTTTTATGAATTCCATTGCTGTTTTCATACGTAATAAGTTCCAAAAAAGATATTAATGAAGGGAAGACAACGAATCATGAATATGACGTTATTGAGAACAAGTGAGGCTTTTAATATGGACAAAACGGTCGTGTCTCAATTAGCTAAAGAGAAGGTATATGAAACGTCTCAGTTAAATTTATGGTACGGAGAAAAGTATGCTTTAAAAAATATTGAATTAGACATCTACCAAAATGAGGTTACGGCTATCATTGGACCATCTGGATGCGGGAAATCAACGTATTTAAAAACGTTAAACCGTATGGTTGAACTGACTCCTAGTGTCCGAACTTCGGGGGAAATTAAATATCGCAATCGAAACATATTAGATAAATCATATAAAGTGGAAGAGTTGCGTACGCAAGTTGGTATGGTGTTCCAAAAGCCGAATCCGTTTCCAAAGTCTATTTATGAAAATGTTGCGTACGGACCAAAAATTCATGGAATTCGAAATAAAAAAGTGTTGGATGAAGTAGTTGAAAAAAGTTTACGTGGGGCAGCGATTTGGGATGAAGTGAAAGATCGTCTTCATGACAATGCGTACGGATTATCCGGTGGACAACAACAACGTTTATGTATTGCTCGTTGTTTAGCCATTGAACCGGATGTAATTTTAATGGATGAACCAACTTCAGCGCTCGATCCTATTTCAACGTTAAAAGTAGAAGAACTTGTACAACAGCTTAAAGAGCACTACAGTATTATTATCGTGACACATAATATGCAACAAGCAGCTCGGATTTCAGATCGCACGGCGTTTTTCTTAAATGGAGAAGTGATTGAATATAATGATACAAATACCATTTTTTCTCGTCCAAGTGATCAAAGAACGGAAGATTATATTAGCGGTCGCTTTGGGTGAAGCGAACAAGCACTCTTTTGGGGGCGGGATTCAATATCCGGCCTTTTTGGTTATTCTCATAACAGTCCGATATTTGTTAGATTCTTTATCCCGCACTTAACGGGCAGTAAGCCCCCCGTTGATAGAAGTTTCACTTTATTTTGAAGATGAAGAAAGCATAACTAAAAAGGATAAGTCCATGCCATTTTTAGCTACGCTCCGTTTTCTAATGAGTTAAGAGATGTCCTAATTCTTCATAGCTCATATCGCTTGCTACGACAAATTCATCGACTTGAACGCGTCGTGTTAGTCCGTTTTTATTCATATAGTTTTGAAACTTCGCTGCATCATCAATAATTTTTTCAGTTGCCAACGTTTCGGCGATTTCTTTCACTGTCATTTTGTATTTAACTTGTAGCGTATAAGTTTTGACGTCTTGTTTTGGTTGTTCTTGTTTTTTAGCTATATTATTGGGCGCTTCTATCGTTTCTTGTTTTACTTCTTTCTCTGGTGTTGGTTCTGCTTTGTTTATAGCGTCCGTTTCTTTCATGACGATGTAATTTTGCTCTTCTAACATCTTTTTAGCGTCCATTGCAGTGATTGTACGATTTTGATGTAAATCGTTTCCGTAATAAAACCCGGCGATGAGAGCGGTTGAAAAAATAATACCAGCAGCAAAAGCTCGAAGTGTTGCGTTACTCATGCTCTAATCCTCGCAATCCCTGTTCTTCAATCACCTGAATAATTTGTTCTTTTGTTAAAGTAGACTGTTTCTCAATTTGTTCTAAAGAACGGCCTTGACGATAGAGTGCAGCTACCTGACTTTTGATAATTTCATTAATTGGTTGGATTGTTGAAAGAGGTTGATAAGGTACAGAAGTTGAGCGATATTTAGGTTCGTCCTGAATTAAAAGCTCCTCTTCAAGGATTTTCACTTTTTTCTTTAATTGAAAGATGTCCTGCATATGAGTTAGTGTTACTTGTTCTAGTTCTTCTTCTAACTTGGCTACTTTGTCTTTTTTTATGAATGAAATGATCAGCAAGACAATAGCCAAGGAAAATAGAGAGAGTATAATCCACTCCATGTTTTCACCTCGACGTTAAAATTAGATATATATACCTCTATTCTACACATTTCTTATGAAAAAGGACAATCTTGCTTCAGTCTGGCCTAGGAAGATTTGTCTATTTTTATCGTACGGTCACTTGATTGAAGCGAGCGGAAATCTTAGTGAGCGCAGAACGCGGCTAACCATCAGTGGGGGATGAAGAAAAACCCCAAACTGATGAAAGTTTTACTTTGTAGGTAAAAAGTATTGCGATTATGTATAGTGCTTTCGCTTTTGTCCAAAGAATGCTTGTGAAAAAAGTTAAGATTCGACAAAAAGTGTTTATTGTCCATATGACTATTCAATGATAACATTATATTAAGTTGAAAATATTGAAAATTCTGTATTTTGGAACGGATTAGTAGTCCGTTAGGCTCCTTACTTCAAAGCGGAAAACCATCAAAAAAAGGAATAAGTAAGGGACGAATAAAACTCCCACTGAATAATGTTTCACTAACATGTTATAAACTTAATTTTAAGAAAGGGATGATCACGTGAATGCACTGTCAGCGTACATTGAGCATGATAGCCGGGAATTACCTCGTAAGACATTGAAAGCAGGGTTATGGATGGATGAAAGCTTTGATTGGTATTCAGAGGAAGATATGATGAGCCATCCTGAAGGAGGAATTCGTACACTTCTACAATCCTTTACAAAACAGAAAATTATGTATTCCAAGTTCACCATTAAAAATACGACTTTAGAGGTGAAATCTCCTAAAGTATTCTTTCAGTATGAAAACGCTTTCGAACGTCAGGCCGTCGCTTTTTATAGTCCTCATGAGCAAGCCATTATGCATGTTGCACCAAATTCTGTTGCTTTACTAGGAGGCGTAATGAAAGGCAAAGGAATTGCGCAGTACTGCATCCAAGGTAAAGGTGGACTCTATGAAAATGGTTGCTTCAAATCTTTAAGAGAAGGTCTATTATTCTATTCACCGCTTGCAAAAGGTCAAGTAACCAGTATTTTTACTCTCGAATCAGAAATCTTACCGTTAGAATGCGTAGAAGTGGTTGCTTGGGCCATTCATGCTGATACAAAGGAAGAAGCTCAATTTCTTAACCACGAATTGTTTCAAGCAGTTCAAAAAGAATTCTGAAACATATGATTTCCCAAAAAACAGACTAGCATTTCAACCAGAATAATGCTATTATAGATGAGTCCTATGTACAAAATGTTAATATGTTTGGAGGGAAATACACATGCGCGTAAATATTACATTAGCTTGCACTGAATGTGGAGATCGTAACTATATTTCTAAAAAAAATAAACGTAATAATCCAGATCGTTTAGAGCTTAAAAAATACTGCTCAAGAGAAAAACGCAGCACGCTTCACCGCGAAACAAAGTAAGCAACAGGAGTTTTCCTGTTGTTTTTTTTATGCGAATTTTTTGCTCAGCTGTATGTAGTTAAGTCGATATAATGAACAACTAAAATACATTATAAAAAGGAGTGAGGAACGTGAAGGAAGTGAAACGAAAGATTAGGAATGATATGAAAGCTACGCTTGAAAGGCTTTCAGAAGAACAGCGTATAAAGTATACGAATCAAATCACTGAGCAATTATTTCACCTTGAAGAATGGAAAAAGGCGAAAGTGATCGGAATAACGATTGCTGTTCCTCCGGAAGTGCCAACGGCCTCTATTATTGAGCAAGCATGGAGTGAAGGGAAGAAAGTAGCTGTACCGAAATGTTATCCGCAAACGAAAGTGATGGAATTCAAAGAGATTACCTCATTTCAACAGTTAGAATCGGTGTATTCTAATTTACTAGAGCCTATTGCTGAAACGGTGTGCGTTGATTCAGAAGAAATAGATGTATTAATTGTACCTGGATTAGCCTTTACAAAAGAAGGATATCGTTTAGGGTTTGGCGGCGGCTATTACGATCGATTCCTTGTTTCTTTTAAAGGAACGACTCTTGCACTTGCTTATGAATGTCAATTAGTCGAAAATTTGCCGATTGAGGCACATGATTTGCCTGTTCATCAAGTTGTGGCAACAAACACAGTATTTCGAACGTCTACCCCGTGAATTTCTACATATTGCCTTCATAAAAATCTTCGCCTGTACCAAACTAATTGTAGGAGGGATAATTATGTGGAAAATGGTGCTTCAAATATTTGCAATCGGTGCTGTCGTTTATGTTGGGTATCAAAATCGTTATCGGTTATTAAATGTCGCTTTGTCTAGTGGAGCGCTTCGAAGATTTCTTGTTACACGCTCTTTAGATTTACCAGTTGTTCGAGATCGAATGATGCAAAGTGTATTAGGTCGAGGTTAAAGAAGGGAGCCGGGACAGGCTCCTTTCTTTTTTTACATTTGTAAACGAATCGTCTATAGTTAAATAAGATGAAAGAAGGGGCAGCAACGGAGTTTGTGAAGAAAGTGGGGAAGGTTTTGGGATTCAAAGAGGATTATTTATATTGGTCAATTATTTGGCAGCTAACATCTAAGTATGATTATCAATTAATTACAGCAACGGAAAACCAACAGGAAATTTGGTTGGAAAATGTAAGAAATAAAGAGTTTCCAGTGATTCGTCTCTTGCGTTCTGACTTGGATTGGGCGAACTGGTTAAAACGGGATATTGAACGAACGATTCAAAATGGAGAACAAATTCGAAAAAAACTGTATAGGAAGCCATTAAATGTATTCAATATTTATGTGACAAAATTTACTCCGGTAGATGACTATAGTTTTGCCACGCAGTCTTTTCATTATCAAAAAACAAAGCTGCAATCCTTTGTTTTGGATAGTGAGAACTTTCCAGAAGCGTTACAACTCCTTGAAAAGAAATTGCGAATGGAATTTTCGATTCAACTGCAAGAAGAAGAAGAACAAGTTCGGTATTTAAAGGAGAAAACATTAGCTGAATCGGTAAAAAAAGTAAAGAAAGAACAGCAAGTATTTGTTTCTGGTAAACCTTTTTTCACGTATATATTTATAGCGATTCAAGTGGCTGTCTTCTTGCTTATGGAAATAAGCGGAGGTAGTAAAAATTCAGAGACTTTAATTGAATTTGGAGCGAAATATTCCCCTTATATGTTGCAAGGGGAATGGTGGCGCTTTTTCACTCCAATTGTTATTCATATTGGTTTTATTCATTTATTGATGAATACAGTTTCTCTTTATTTAATTGGGTCAGAAGTAGAAAGAATTTATGGAAACACCAGGTTTTTGTTCATTTATTTATTGGCAGGTTTTACAGGTACATTAGCTAGCTTTGTGACGACCCCCAATTTAGCAGCAGGAGCAAGTGGTGCGATTTTTGGTTGCTTTGGCGCTTTATTGTATTTTGGGACCGTGTATCCAAAGTTGTTTTTCCGGACAATGGGTTCAGCTGTTATTGTGTTAATTATGATTAATCTAGCCTATGGCTTCTCTGTTTCTGGTATTGATAATGCAGGACATATTGGTGGTTTGATTGGTGGCTTCTTAGCTGCTGGCATTGTATCGTTACCGAAAAGAAAAACATGGCGACAACTTATTTTCTTAGCAGGGACAGCAGGTTTGATATATTTCCTTCTTCAATATGGATATAATCATCCGAATAGCGCAGCACTCAATGATGAAACGATGGCGCTAGTAGCTCAAAATTATGTGAAGGAAGGAGAAACAGCAAAAGCTAGTGAGCTATTACTCGACTACACCGAACGTCATGCCAGTACGCCAATTTCTTATTTTGTACTTGGAAATATTTATGCAGAAAAAGGCGACACAGCAGAAGCAAAGGCTTCTTATGAAAAAGCGATTGGACAAAATCCAAGATTTCATGAAGCTTATTATAATTTAGCTTTAATGCATACGCGTGAACAAGAAATGGAACAGGCTAAAAAGCTTGTTCAAAAAGCAATTGAGCTCGATCCTTCCAAGAAGTCGTATCAAAAATTAGCGGAGCAATTAGCTGACTAGTTAGCTAAATCTGTTGACGAAGCATGAACGGTGTTCCATCTTGAAGCGTGAATAAAACGAGCAGCTCGCTCTGGTCCTTGGCAACTAAAATTTGTGGAATGGAGCTGCCTTCAACTGGAAGGACTGTACCGTCTTCCGTTTTAATTCCTAAAATATAATGTTTATAAATGCCTTCCCAAAGTTTGCCGATGATTTCTTCTCGCTTTGCGCTTGGAAAGGTGCGAAAGATATGATTAGCCTTCGTTGGTAATTCAATTAAGGAAATTGTTTCGTACTGGCTTTTATCAATGTGAAAGTAAGTTAATGATTTATTCAAACGTGAAGCTAGTCGGGCATTTAGGTTATTATCTAGAACACTTTGCCATTGCTGCTGCTCAGCAGATACTGGCCTCTGGAATGTTTCAAAAGAAGGCGTTGTAATCGCATAGAGCTTTGCTTGGCTCATTTGTTGAACACTTGTGAACACATCTTTATTAGGATGAACTTCTGCATAATGGAACGTGACGGCATCATAACGAGCGCTGTCCCGTTCTTTCTGTTTGTCTTTTTGTATAATAGTTTGTTCATGCTGTTTCCATTTATTTAAGATTTCGATTAAGTCGCCGTTTTTATACAAAAGGGAGACATCTTGGCGTAAATAAGCAGGTTCAGCTAGTGTGGAACGAGTTTGCCAGTGGACCTGATAGGTTTTGTTATTAATTGGTTTGGCCGTTATATGAGTGGCCGCGTCTTCAAAATGAAGTGTGGGATCAATTGGGAAAAAAATGATGGTTTCTTCAGCTTGCCGCGTCGTTGAAAAATAAATCATAATAATCACGGTAACGAGCAATAGAATAAAATTATATATATATTGTCCTTTCATAGTTTCCTCCCCCGACTTATGCGCTGATTTCAGTATATGAAGGGAGAGGGACATGTATGAAAGGGTTTAAGTATAGGCGAGATGTTGAGTGAAGCTTATATAGGTAGAAGAGGCTTGTTACCTAGTAGTTAATTCGATATACTTTCAAGTAGAAAATAGTAAAGAGGTATGAGATGAAAACAATCTATGATATTCAACAATTTTTAAAAAAATTTGGGACATTTATTTATATTGGAGATCGTGTAGCTGATTTAGAGCTTATGGAAGCAGAAGTTCGTGAAATATATCGCTCACAAATGATGGATACAAAAGATTATCAAATGGCCATTTTATTACTACGACAAGAAATTGAACGTGAGAAGAAACGGAAA
Organism: Peribacillus sp. Hz7; assembly: GCF_042136355.1. Taxonomy (NCBI): domain Bacteria; kingdom Bacillati; phylum Bacillota; class Bacilli; order Caryophanales; family Bacillaceae; genus Peribacillus; species Peribacillus sp. Hz7. Next base: position 477,206 of record NZ_JBHHJV010000002.1, on the reverse strand, counting down.
AATTCTTGATAAAAGGTGGGTGGCTATGGGGAAATGGCTGGTAGGTGTTGACTTAGGCGGTACATCAACGAAGCTTGCCTTTATTAATACATCGGGAGAGATTATATATAAATGGCAAGTTGTCACCGATATTTCAGAAAATGGTGTACATATTATTCCGAATATCGTCAAGGAAATAGACGCTAAGCTAGCAGAATTGAAGAAAAAGAGAAGTGAGCTTCTAGGTATTGGGATGGGAGCCCCGGGGCCAGTACGGTCTGAAAGCGGCTCCGTTTATGAAGCAATCAATTTAGGCTGGCGAAATTATCCGCTAAAGGATGTATTAGAAAAGAAGACATTGCTGCCTGTTGTCATTGACAATGATGCGAATATGGCCGCCTTAGGAGAAATGTGGAAAGGGGCTGGTCAAGGAGCAAAAGATCTCGTTTGTATTACGCTTGGCACAGGTGTTGGTGGCGGTGTCATTGCGAATGGGCAAGTCGTTCATGGAGCGAGCGGTGCTGCTGGTGAGGTTGGTCATATTACGGTTGTTACCGAGAATGGCGCACCTTGTAATTGCGGGCATACAGGCTGCTTAGAAACTGTGGCTTCAGCGACAGGAATTGTCCGTCTGGCTAAAGGAGCTTTAACGAAGAAAAAGATTTCTCTCCTACAAGAGAAAGTGAATGAGGGAAACTTGCTCTCTGCTAAACTAGTGTTTGAATGTGCGGCAGAAGGAGATAAGCTTTCGTTAGAGATTATTGAACAAATCAGTCATTATTTAGGGATGGCTCTAGCTCATATCGGTAACCTTCTTAATCCAGAGAAAATCGTTATTGGTGGAGGGGTTTCTAAAGCTGGTGATTTGTTAATTAATTCTGTTCGTACCGTTTTTCAAAAGCACGCTTTTAAACGTGTTTCGAAGTCGACGGAAATTTTACAGGCTACATTAGGCAATAACGCAGGCGTCATTGGTGCAGCTTGGTTGATAAAAAATCAATTAGATAAATGATTGGAATGGTTTGCAAGGGGGTGTATATTTGCATAAGAAAAATAGGAATTATTCTTTGTTATGGCTGGCGTTTATATTTCTTTGGTTAAAAACGTATATTGCCTATAAAGTAAGCTTTAACATTAACACGGATAACTTATTTGAAGAACTTATTTTATTTTTGAATCCAATTAGCTTTTTGTTGCTTGTTTTAGGTGTTTCAATCTTTTTAAAAGAAAGCAAGCGAACGCCGTATATATTAGTGATGAGTACACTCATAACATTTGTTTTATTTGCTAATTTAATGTTTTTCCGTTTTTTTAATGATTTTTTAACGATTCCTGTTCTTTTTCAAACGAGTAACATGAGTGATTTAGGCAGCAGTGTGCATGAATTAATGAATGTGACGGATTTGTTCTACTTCGTTGATTTGATCATACTTATTTTGTTAGTAAAGTATAGACCGGCTGCATTTGTTCAGCGAACATGGAATGAGCAAAGCCGAAAAGCTTGGGTATTTTTTGCGTTAGGCGTGACATTTTTTCATTTAGCATTAGCGGAAGCGGAACGTCCAGAACTATTAACAAGAACGTTCGATCGTGAAATACTTGTGAAAAATATGGGGGCATATCAATATCATTTGTATGATTTATTTTTGCAAACGAAGTCCTCTACACAACGTGCTTTAGCTGATGGCAGTGAATTAACTGAAATTGAAAACTATGTTCGAGCGAATCAAAAAGAACCAGCTGCCGATTTGTTTGGCATTGCTAAAGGGAAAAATGTCATTATGATTTCATTGGAATCGTTGCAGAGCTTCGTTATCAATGAAAAGGTGAACGGGAAGGAAATTACGCCTTTTTTAAATGAATTTATTAAAGAAAGCTATTATTTTGATAATTTTTATCATCAAACAGGGCAGGGAAAAACTTCTGATTCAGAGTTTATTATTGAAAATTCTTTGTATCCGCTTGGTCGGGGCGCTGTTTTTTTTACAAATGCGCAAAATGAATATAAAGCAATGCCGGAAATTTTAACGGAGCATGGCTATTTTACTGCATCTCTTCATGCAAATCATCGTAGTTTTTGGAATCGGGATATCATGTATGATGCTCTAGGCTATCAGCATTTTTATGATAGTGATGCTTATAAGACTACAGAGGAGAATTCTGTAAACTGGGGCTTGAAGGATAAGGAGTTTTTCTCACAGTCGATTAATCATTTAAAAGAGATGCAAGAGCCTTATTATGCGAAGTTTATTACGCTTACTAATCATTTTCCATTTACCTTAAATGAGGAAGACCGGACAATTGATCAGTATGATTCAAGTTCTAATACGTTAAATCGCTATTTTCCAACCGTTCGGTATATGGATGAGGCGGTCGAGCAGTTTATTCATGATTTAAAGCGGGAAGGTTTATACGATAATTCGATTATTGTTTTGTATGGTGATCATTACGGCATTTCAAAAAATCATAATGATGCTATGAGTCAATTTCTTGGAAAAGATATCACGCCATTTGAAACGGTGCAGCTTCAACGTGTCCCGCTGATTATTCATATTCCTGGTCAAGAAGGGCAAAACATTTCACATGTGGCCGGACAAATTGATGTAAGGCCAACATTGCTGCATTTATTAGGGATTCAAACGGACAATTATATGGAGCTCGGGAATGATTTATTCGCTAACGATTATATGGACTTTACTGTGCTTCGGGATAGTAGTTTTATTACCGATAATTATGTCTATACGATGGATACATGCTATGACAAGAAAACAGGAGAAGTTACTGATTTACAAGCGTGTCAGCCTTACGTCGATATCGCAAAGCAGGAACTTAATTATTCGGATAAACTGATTTATGGAGATCTTCTTCGTTTTTATGAAAAGAAATGAACCTGGCTGAAGCCAGGTTTTTTTATGGTGAAATTCAGATTTCCTTTACATTTTTGGTTAGTTTCATTCATAGAGTGAAGCAAGGATGGAGGGATGATATGAAAATTATCAGTAGAGAAGGAGACAATTTAGAGTATTATAGCCGTCTTTTTCAAATTCCACTAGAATTGATTCAGGATGCGAATCCACAGATGAAGAAAGAGAAACTATCAAGCGGATTTAAAGTAAAGATTCCTGGTTTTATGTTGCAAAAAGAGACCGAAATGTCGATGGAAACGGCAGGACGAGTGTATCAGCTTCCGCTCGATGCGTTGTATCTTGTGAATGGAGTGCAGCAATCGATGAACTCTCCATTTCTCATCCCAGTTCGCCTAATAAAACCGCTGATTAAGACGGAAAAATTGTATAGTTCGGCATCATTACAGAAAGATTTAGAGCTTTTAAGTACGTATTACCCATTTATGAAAGTAGAAACGATTGGTCATAGTGTATTAGGAAAAGATATTGTGGAAGTTCAATTTGGTCGTGGAGATTCAGTTGTGCATTATAATGGTTCGTTTCATGCCAATGAGTGGATTACATCAGCGGTATTAATGAAGTGGTTAAATGAATTGCTGCTGTCCTTTACAAATGAATCTTCCGCTTTTCTTCATCTATATCATCGTGTGAACATATCCATCGTTCCAATGGTGAACCCGGATGGCGTTGATCTTGTTGTATTAGGAGATCGAGCGGCGGAAGGGAAATTCAATGTACGTCATATCAATGAAGGAGAAACAGAATATTATGGCTGGAAGGCCAATATCCGCGGTGTAGACTTAAATAATCAATTTCCGGCCAATTGGCAGATTGAAAAAGAGCGGAAACTCCCAAAAGCGGAAGCACCGAGAGATTTTCCGGGTGAAATATTTTTATCCGAACCGGAAGCGATTGTGATGAAACAATTAGCGGAACGACGTAATTTTTCTAAGGTCATTGCACTTCATACACAAGGAAAGGAAATTTATTGGGGATATGAGGGACATGAACCAGAGGAATCAGAACGAATTGCTAAAGAAATGGAAAGACAGAGTGGATATCGAGCGGTTCGATATGTAGATAGTCATGCGGGGTATAAAGATTGGTTTATTCAAGAGTTTAAACGACCAGGTTTTACGGTTGAACTAGGCAAGGGAATTAATCCACTTCCACTTTCACAAATGCCTGCGATTTATCGAGAAGCTGTTAAAATTTTAATGGTTGGTTTATTTTTATAGAAAAAGGAAGAAAGTTTGAGTCCCATATTTCCTATTTTTGCTTTATAATGAGGTCGTAAGGTGGTTTAGTTACCTCGCTCATAAAAATGGGAGGTGTGTGGAGGATTAAAGCTTGTTATGCTGCTTTAAGCAAGCAGTTTCAAGGTAAGAGTATGGTAAATTTGAAATGTAGTGTTTGTTTTGTTTTATTGTCAATCTCCACTTTCCTGTTTTTAGCGGCTTGTGAGCCTGCCAAAAATCTACATCATCGTGAAAACGAAAATTCTAATCTACAAGAGCATTTTTCCTTCAATCAGTTGGCTGCAATAGACCAAGATACAGATGACATAGAAGCTGTTTACGGATGGCTTGATTCCAACACGATTCTATATTCTAAAAAGGCGAAAATGGAAGAATGGCCCCAGTTAATGGCCTGGAATTTGAAGTCGAATAAACATACCATTTTGTATCAGCCATCTGCACCAATCTCGTCGGTTTCGATTAGCCCGTCTAAATCGTATATTCTTGTATCAACACCGCTAGAAGAAAAAATACAAAGTAGTATTTTACGTGCCAATGGAGAGCTTGTATATTCTGTAGCATTACCTGCTTATGAAATCACATATGAGTGGAATATATATAAAGATGGCGTTTTGTTTTTTTCAAATTTTTCAAAAGACTGGTCGTATAATAGCTATATTGTCAATGTAAATGAGCAAACAATCGATATGATAGATCAGCCACAGCCATTTGCTCAGTGGGATAGTGAAAACGGAATGATGTTTCTTGATTGGCAAAAGGATCAACAAACTTTGACAGCACCGTTAGTTAGAAAAGAGTTAGATCGTGAAGAATTAGAAAGCATCATGTTAGATGTTGTTCATTTTAAGAAGATGAAGCAAACGCTGATGACGATTCAACTGCAAACTGAAAATCTAAATCGGGCTACGTATACATTTTTTGACGAACAAAATAAACCGATTACTTCTTTTTCCGTTCCGTATGTAAACAGCTATTCGGATTGGAAGATTCCATCCTATGATTTTAATGAGAAAAAAGGAGATTTCTTGACCTTTATTCCTTCAAAACCTACGTATTCTAATCAAAATGAAGCAGTATTTACTTTGATTACATTTAATTGGAAGACAGGTAAAAAAGAAAAGATACTCGAAAATATTAAAAGTAAATCATTAAGTTGCTCACCTGATGGGAACTTCTGTTTATATGGTTATCAATTGGAGAACATCATTGATATACAGCATAAAAAAGTGAAACCATTGTTTAAACTAAAGCAATAATACATACAAAAATCCCACCGTAAGTGGGATTTTTGTATGTATACATGTTTAGTGAGCAACAGGAAACCCGCTGTTAAGAATCGTCATGACAGTGAACCAGCCAAAGACAGCGGCACTTCCGCCAGCAAAGAGCAGTCCTAAATAATTCTTGTTTTTTAAAGTAGTAAAAACAGCGAACAATGCGAGGATTGAAACAAGTCCAAAAATAATCATCAGTACCATGATTTTGACCTCCTTATTAATCATTCAGCTTGTATAGTGTACCCAAAAACAAGATTGTTAAGAAAAACACAGGAATAAATTTGCATTTATTAACAGTTTACTTGGTTTTGAATAGTTTGTCGAGATGGAAAAATAGCTATGTTGATTGCTATTCCAATTTACGATTTGGTTATATAATGAAAGGAATAAAGAAATTGGAGTTGATAAGGATATGAAATGGAATCAAATCCCACTAGGGCCATTACAAACAAATTGTTACATACTTTCGGATGATCAAACATGTATTATTTTCGATCCGGGCGAGGAGCCCCAAAAGCTTATTCAATATATTCAAACGAAAAAGTTACAACCACTTGCCGTGTTATTAACGCATGCTCATTTTGATCATATTGGGGCTCTCGATGCTATTCGTGAACACTATCAAATTCCTGCCTATATTCACCAAAGAGAAGCAAAATGGCTCTCAGACCCAGCGTTAAATGGTTCGCAAAGATGGTTTCCAGATCATCCGATGTGCCTAAAGCCTGCTGAACATGTGCTGACAAGTGAACAAGAGCTGACGATTGGCTCGTTTCATTTTCAACTATTTGAAACACCAGGTCATTCACCGGGTAGTATTTCTTACTATTTGAAAGATAAAGGTATGTTATTTTCAGGCGATGTTCTGTTTTTAAATAGTGTTGGTAGAACCGATCTACCAGGTGGAAATCATGATCAATTATTGCAAAGTATTGAAAACAAATTACTTCCTTTACCGGATGATACAATTGTTTGTCCGGGGCATGGACCAGTGACAACAATTGGCGATGAGCGAGTAAGCAATCCATTTTTGTAAACGATAAGGCTCTATGATGGGATGGAAGAGGTGAAATCGATGCATATGGAAAAGATATATGCACAAATAGAAAATAGCTTTTCTGACCTGGTTGAATGGCGAAGATATTTACACCAAAATCCCGAGTTATCTTTTCAGGAAACGGAAACCGCAACGTTTATTGCCCAGAAGCTGCGTAGTTTTGGGTTAGACGTAAAAGAGAGTATTGGCGGAAATGGCGTTATTGGTATTCTTACAGGAGAACAAGAAGGGAAAACAATCGCCTTAAGAGCAGATTTTGATGCTCTTCCGATTCAGGATGAAAAGGAGACGACATATAAATCACAAAAAACAGGTGTGATGCATGCTTGTGGTCATGATGGCCATACATCTGCACTGCTTGGGGTAGCACGAACGCTTAGCCAGTTTCGAGAAAAAATAAAAGGGAAACTCATTTTTATTTTTCAACATGCAGAGGAGAAGCCTCCTGGCGGCGCAAAATTTATGGTCGAAGATGGGGCATTAGATGGAGTAGACGCTGTATTTGGTGCACATCTAGCAACAGATATTCCCTATGGAAAAGTGGCGGTTGGTTCAGGATTTCGTATGGCTGCAGTCGATGCTTTTACGATTACAATTGAAGGAAAAGGGGGACATGGAGCGAGACCTCATCAGTCAATTGATTCCATTGTGATTGGAAGCGAAATTGTCCAATCTTTGCAAAAAATTGTGAGTCGCAGAATCAACCCTTTACAGGCGGCAGTGGTCACTATTGGCGTTTTTCAAGCAGGTGATGCTTTCAATGTTATTGCCAATTCAGCTAAGCTTGAAGGAACCGTTCGTACTTTTGACCAGGATGTACGTGTTCAAATTGAAGAAGAAATTCGTTCTATTGTTAAAGGTATCACGGAGGCACATCATGCTAGTTATCATATTGATTATTTAAATGGCTATCCGGCTTTATATAATCATCCTTCGGAAACGGAATTATTGAGAGAAGTTTTGATAGAACTATTTTCGAAAGAGGCGATTGTAGAATTCGAGCCATCCATGGGCGCAGAAGATTTTGCATACTTTTTACAAGAAAAACCGGGAACGTACTTTAAAGTGGGGGCTCGAAATGAGCATGAAAGCACGCATTTTCCACACCATCATCCTCGTTTTGATTTTGAGGAGAAAGCGCTGGTCATAATCGGAAAAGCCTTTGTGAAAATTATTGAGCATTATGTATTCTAGCTAACAGGCATCTGAGACAAATTTTGTTTCAGGTGCCTATTTTTTATAATATTAGAAGGCAAATGGGGGTGGCAGTGTAATGGAGAAGTATATGAAACAGCTAATTATGAATAGTCCGGACCAAAAAATTTCTTTTTGCGAGTACATGGAGGCCGTTTTATATACGCCGGAGATTGGCTATTATATGCGTTCTAGGGAGAAAATTGGGAGAGATGGAGACTTTTATACATCTGTCAATGTAGGAGATGTATTTGGGAGAGTATTAGCTAAATGGTTTGCTTATTTAATAAAGGAGTACAACCTGCCTCCAACAATCATTGAAATTGGTTCTGGAGACGGAAAGCTTGTTTATGATATATTGCATTATTGGAAAGAGAAGGAGATTCAACTTTTTGATTGTGTTGAATATAGATTAGTTGATCGTAGTTTAGACCATCAGCAGAGACAAAAAGAACGGCTAATGGCTTTTCCGCAGGTTTCTTTTGGAGGTGTTCTTGAGCAATATTCAGAGATAAATGGAATTGTTTTCTCCAATGAGTTGTTCGATGCCTTGCCTGTTCATAGTATTGAGAAGCAGAATGGAGAAATGGTGGAGGTATTTGTTACAGTAAAGAACGAAATGCTTATTGAAATAAAATCGCCATTGAGGAATGATAAAATTATTTCTTATTTAGAGAGTCAGAACATTTGTTTAAAAGAAGGACAGCGTATGGAAATACCATTGCAAATGGTGGAACTGTATCAAAATCTTGCATCGCGAATACAATCTGGATTGCTTGTAACGATTGATTATGGTTATACAGATAAAGAGTGGCAACAACCCATTCATTGTCAAGGCAGTTTGCGTGGTTATTACCAACACAGAATGGTAAGGAATGTTTTAGAGCATCCAGGTAAGATGGATTTAACATCCCATATTCATTTTGATTGTTTAAGAAGAGAAGGAGTAAAGTATGGATTTGTCGAGGAGGATTTTTTACAACAGCAGGCATTTTTAGTGAAGGCAGGGATTATGGATGAATTAGAAGAAGATAATGGACTTGACCCATTTTCGGAAACAGCGAAGCGAAATCGAGCCATTCGAAGTTTACTTGTCGGGGGATATAGTGAGTATTTTCGAGTTCTTGTTCAGTCAAAGGGGCTTATTAACGGGTAAATCAACAGCCCATAAAATAAGATTTATGGGCGATGTATTATTATTTTAGTGAGCGGCACCAGGGGTCATTAAAAAGACCGTATAGTACGTAAATCCAGCGAAGAAAACGGTTAAGTATGCGCCAAACACATACAAATACATCCGTTCAGACAGTTTTAAATAACTTAAAAGCACAAAGAATCCTGTTTGAGCAAAGAAAAGTAAAGAAGTTTGGTACATATCGCCTAAATAGAAGAAAATGGCCATGATTCCTGTCCAAAAGCCACATACTCTAAACATGCGTTCCATTTGTAACCCTCCTCTTTTTTTCCAAACATTGTCATTATAAAACCATTATAGTGTAATTGATGGGGCTATGTAAAGCTGTGTTTGTATCTACTTTGTAATGATTGCTTTATATGTACAGAATGCGTATTCAGAAATAGAGTCTTGAATTTCTACTAGTTCTACTTTATCGAATACAGCTTGGACGATTCCGTTTAGAAAAGCGGCGTGCATTGTGGCAATGGCCTGCCGATTGGTTACAGCAATTTCACTAAATGGACAGTTAGAAATACGTAAAACAATTTCATTTTCTTCTGAATTTAGTTGGAAATTAGGAGAAAATCCTGCAGCGGTTGCGACATTATTGAGCAAATTGACTTTTCCTTGAAAGGATAAATGCTCAAAAGTAATGGCATTTTGAGCTAATTGTTGATTCACGAGTTCTTGACCGAATGTTCTTCCAGTATGGGATAAGGCCTCAATCCCTTGTTCCCCTAACTTACTCATCGATTCGATGGCTATTTTAGCAAGAAGCTGATAATCTCGGCTAGGAAAGTGAAGCTGAATAACTTTATCCGATAATCGATATAGCCTGCTTGGGCGCCCTCCCTTACCAGTTTTTCTTGTCTCAGAAACCAGCATATTTACGTCTTCTAGCTTGGATAGATGGAGTCGGGCTACGTTTGGATGAATGTCAAATGAATCAGCAATTTCTTGTACAGTGACATCATGATGATTTTTAATAATGTATTGGTAGATGTAAAATCGTGTAGGGTCTGCCAGCACATTTGTAATTCGTAATGTTTGTTCCACCTTCTCGCCTCCTAATGTTATTTGTTCCATTATAATACAGAGAGTAAAAAATGGAATGAAGGAAACGAGGATACACTTTTTGTTTAGAAAATGTTCACATTTTACACAGGTTAATAGTGTTTAATTATATACAAAAGCTATAAAATGCTTAAAAGTTAGTAAATTGTGAACAATTGGTGTTTTTTAAAACCGTCATTAGATGGCTTTAAAGTGTAATAGAACAGAACCTATAAGTAATATGAACGAAATGAGGTTATTTAATAAGTGGTATTTACTGGTTGTTTTTGAGTTGTAAATAAGTAACTTTGTTTAACAATAATTTTGATACGCAAACATTGAAAGTATAATCATGACATCGCCAAATAAATAAATTTTTTTTGAAAAAAAGAAGGATTTCCCCCAAAAAGTGTCGAAACTTGGAAACATAGAAAATGAGGAGGTGAATGCTCAGGCATGTCTATTGAAAAAACGGCAGATGATATTTTGAAGCGTGCTATCAGGTTAGCTGCATCAGATATTCATATTTTGCCTCGCAAAGAAGGTCCGCTCGTTCGATTTCGAATCGATAATCGACTCATTCCCCAAGAAACTCTCTCTTTTGAAGAAACAGAACGTCTTATCTCTCATCTAAAATATCTCGCATCAATGGATATCGGTGAAAAAAGAAGACCCCAAAACGGTTCGATTACGCTTCATTTAGAAGATCGAGTGATTGGACTTAGATTATCAACATTACCTACAGCATATGTTGAAAGTTTAGCCATTCGTTTAATTCCCCAGCAAAACATTCTGCCACTTAACCAACTCTCTCTTTTTCCAACCACTACCGAACGATTGATTTCTCTTTTAAAGCACTCACATGGAATGATTATTTTCACAGGTCCGACTGGATCAGGTAAAACGACAACGCTGTACTCCATCCTTCATCATGTGCAGGAATTGTATAACCGCCATGTTATTACTCTTGAAGATCCTATCGAAAATCAATCCGAAAACGTATTGCAAGTTCAAATTAATGAGAAAGCGGGAATTACGTATTCAGTTGGTTTAAAGGCAGCTTTACGTCACGATCCTGATGTGATTATGGTGGGAGAAATTCGTGATTCAGAAACAGCTAAAATAGCCATTAGGGCGGCACTTACCGGCCATTTACTGTTAACAACGATGCATAGCCGCGATGCCACCGGAGCTATTTCACGGCTGTTAGAGTTTGGTGTAAGCTGGTTAGAAATTGAACAAAGTTTAATTGCTGTAACGGCACAGCGTTTAGTCGAATTAAAAAATCGAAGAACAGTAGGCGGTGCTGCAAATAAGCGAGCAAGTGTGTATGAACTTCTTTATGGAAGAGATTTAGTGAAAGTGTTACAAGGGGTAAAAGGAGAGAATATTGAAGCTCGCCATCGAACGTTGAAAGAAGAAATCGGTAAAGCTGTAGCGATGGGCTTTGTTGAGAACAAAGAATTTGAAAGATTGGTATTTATTGATGAGAGGGGGTAAATGGAAGGTAAAGGAGCAAGCTTCATTTTTACTAAAGCTTGGGGAATTGTTGGAACATGGTTATTCTTTAGCACAAGCAATTCGTTTTTTAACGTTTCAGGAGTCGAAAAAAAGACAAGAAGATTTACAGGAAGGAATGGAACAGTTAAAAAATGGTGAGGCCTTACATCAAGTTTTAGCCGAAATGAAATTTCATTCTCAACTTGTAAGTTATATTTATTATGGAGAGCAATATGGTGAGTTATCGCGAGCATTAAAGGAAGGAGGGAAATATTGGACGAAGAGAGCGGAAGACTTGGACAAAATAAAGAAGCTATTCATTTACCCAATTTTTCTACTCTTTTTTATTGGTAATGTGTTTTTTATTTTGCAACGTGTACTTTTACCGAAATTTGAGACGCTTTTTGCTTCGATGCATATTGAACACAATATATTCTTGAACAGTATATTAGCTATCTCGGCTATTCTCCCGAAAATCCCTATCATTTTACTTCTATTGTGTATCCTCATTTATCTACTTAAACGATATTGGTTTAACCAATTATGCCCCCTTACTCAAAGAAGACTTATCTTGCATATCCCGGTTATTGGGATGCTTATTCGCTTATATGAAACCCACTTTTTTGCAAGTCAGTTTAGCGGCTTATTGTCCGGTGGTCTTTCTATTAATGAGAGCATACAGCTATTGGCGCAAAACAGGCAACAGCCTTTTTATAAAAAGCTATGTACCCAAATGCAGCGCGAGTTATTAGAAGGAAAGCAGTTTGAGGCGATTGTTCAGAAGCTTTCTTATTTTGAAAAGAACCTTTATATTGTGATAGCAAACGGTCAAAAGTACGGAAGACTTGATGAAGAATTATTTCATTATAGTCGTTTATTGTTAGAAAGAATTGAAGAGAGAACGAGTATGATTATGCGTATTATTCAGCCTATGTTGTTTTCATTCATCGGTCTGCTTATTGTCTCTATTTATTTAGCTGTATTATTGCCAATGTTTTCATTACTTAATGGCTTATAAGGAGGAGCTTTTGTTGAAAAGATTACGCAATGAAAAAGGATTTACTCTCATCGAGATGCTCATTGTCTTGCTCATTATTTCCGTTTTATTAATCATTACGATACCGAATATTACGAGGCATCAATCGACGGTTCAGACAAAAGGATGTGAAGCATTTGTGAAAATGGTACAGTCTCAGGTACAAGCTTATGAAATTGATCATAATAAATGGCCAGCTGATGTAGCGGAACTAAAAACGGAAGGTTACTTAATACAGACTACATGTCCAAATGGAGGAGCAGTTAGCATTGATAGCGATGGAAAGGTAACAGCTGATGCTAAAGAATAACAGCGGAGGGTATACGTTAACTGAGATTTTGATGGTTTTGTCCATTTTTCTTTTAATTGTTTCATTAAGCATCAATCTATATCCGCCATATATAGAAAGGATGGAAATAAAACAGTTTGTCAAGCAATTTGGAGACGATCTTTTTTACGCTCAGCAATATGCTATAAGCCATGAGCAACAGACAACTGTTTATATGTATAGTGATAATTATAAAGTGTCTTCGTCATCAGGCGATTATACGCTGCAAAGAACACTTCCTTCCCATATTACATTTAAGAATCGGACATTAGGAGAAAGAATTACTTTTAATAGTGTCGGTACAGCCATCACATCAGGGATTATGCATGTTCAATCAAAGCACGAGACATATAAATTAACAGTGTATATTGGTAAAGGGAGATTTAAATTTGAAAAAGTGTGACGGGTATATTTATTTAGATATGCTAGCAGCGTTATCCATGTGTTTATTTATTGTATTTGCGTTATTTCCTATATTCGATCAATTAAAGCTTAATAAGAAAAACATGTTGTTAAGGACAGAAGCGCATTATCTATTATATGAAAAGTTAACTGCATTTGCAGATGGAGAGATTGAGGCTGTGTCTATAGAAATCCAGCGCCAAAATCATCTGTTTACTTTGAACTGGGGAGTACCAAACGGCTTTCCTGAAATGGTGGAGGGTTGCATCCAGTATCAAAACGCCTTTGGTAAGAGAGAAGAGGTGTGTGATGCTACAAAAAAGTAATGGGTTTACGATGGTTGAAATGCTCATATCACTCGTCGTATTCATGATGATTTCTCTTTTTGTTTTACAAATCTTTTTGGTTATGTATCCCAATGGTATAACGAACAAGCAGCTCAACCATAAGGAATGGGAAGTTTTTTCGATACAGTTGCAAAAAGAATTGCGGGAATCGAAGAATCAAACAGTAAAGAATAATAAACTGTATTTGCTCACGAATGGAAGTGTAGCTTCGGTTGAATTGTATCAAAATATCGTACGGCGCCAAGTAGAGGGTTTAGGACATGAAATTTTATTGCAAAATGTCGCTGACTTTCAAGTAAACCAGAAGGGAAACCAAATTAGTGTAAAAGTTACGGATTATAGTGGGAAGCAATATAGTCGCACATTCCATCCATATTTTAAGAAAGAGTTTAACGTAAATGAAGAATGAAAAAGGTTTTGCGTCGCCAATTGTACTTGTTGTTTCGACCTCTTTCATTTTGTTGGCAGGGTATATGATGGAGCAATTTGTTCTGGATAAACGCTTTTATAAAGAAGTGGAAGAAACCTTAATGTCTGATCATTTATTGCGCTTAGCTGTTCGTGATTTGGAAAGAGAATGGGGCGAATTAGAAGAAGTCATAATTGAGCCGGCGATCCTTCTGTATCCAAATGGTGATGTGTATTATGAAGTGGTAAATCAAAATGAGGAAGTTGCTTCAGTTTATTTATACGGATCTACAGTCAATAACAGAAAGGGAGTGGTATTAATTTATTATGATAAGAATGTAGGAAAGGTAACAGAATGGGTGGAAAAATAGTCAATAGGTGTTTTTAGGGATGAATACAATATAGTTAACAGGGTTTATGGGAACGGGAAAATAACGGGCGGTAAACAGTTTGCTAAACAAAGGTAAGTATACGGGCCAAGAAGCTGGAAATCGATTGCTAACATAACGAAGCAGATTGGAGCAAGGATACAGTAGGACGTCTGTTAAATGCCGTATAAAGCCAAGAAAAAATGGGTATGCTTATGAGCAGGTGATGCTTATGTCAACAAATGCTTATATTAAATACTTGACACAACAATTGGTTCAATATTTTAATTTAACAAAAACAGAACGTAAGGAAAATCGTCAACAAAGGAAGGGAGAGCGTACTTCTTCTGTCTCTACTTGGTTTGGCATTGTTCCATTTGCGTTATCGATGTTTTTTAAGAAAATGAAAAAAGGAAAACAGATGTCCTAATTAGGCATCTGTTTTCTTTCGTTATAGATCAATAAATATTCAAGGCAGAGAGGAAGTTGTTTTTCTAGGAAGGCTCAACTTATGATGTTTTATAATCAGATAAATAAAATAACCCTCCATTCACGATTGAAATGTGTATTTTCGGTTCGTATTGAGCTTTTAACGCTTCTTTTTCTGTATAGTAGCTTTCGCTTTTTTCTTCACTTTCGTTGTAAAAATGTTCTAATAAACGGAGGTCATTATTCCATCGCTGCACCGCTTGCTCTGCCCAAGTATGATCATCCTGCTCAAAGTTTTGGCGAATATAACGATCCAATCTGGTTAATCCGCTTTTAGGCATAATGAGCGGAGAGAGTGTGAAAGAATAATCAGGAATTTTAGGTGTTAATTTAATAGAAAAAATGTGATTATGAAATTCATTTACGATTTCCCCGGTAATAAGATTAAGCCCGACGGATTGGAAAATATCTTTTTTGCGGTCACATTGATAAGAGATTTTTACATTCAGATTTAACCAAGGAAATAGAGAAACTTGTTGGCCGTTTGTTTGTTTATCTTCATATAAGCGAATGTAGCTAGCTAGTTTTTTTGTTGATTCAATAATTTGATGAAGACGTGGTGAACCGAAATAAATATGTTCTCCTTTTATATTTTCTGGTACGTTTTGGCTGTCTGTTATAAATGTTAATTGTGAAGGATTAGGGATGCCGCCTGTTTTTTCAAGGTAGTGCCAATAAAAAGGGCGGTTCATTAACTCTTTATCCATTTCAATTGTTAATTGAACAGTTAAATAAGTATTATGATTTTCAAGTATTTCACAATGATTCGCTTCAAAGTATGTGAGTAAAAATTTATGAATGTCCTGCTGCTGCATGAACGTCACCATCTTTCATTTGTTGAGCAAATTGAATGAGGGAAGATAAATTGTCCATTTTAATTTTCATTTCTCCTTCTGATTTGGACTCACCAACGACATCAATTAAATACTCTTCGATATTGTGAATATCTAGTTTTGTTAAAATATCATCTAGTTCACCGATTACTTTTTCGAATAAATGAATTTTTTCATATAAGAGTTTAAGGATATGTTCCTCCACCGTATTTCGAGTTGCAAAATTATAAATCATGACATCCTTTTCTTGTCCGAGTCGATGGATACGTCCGATTCGCTGCTCTAATCTCATTGGATTCCACGGCAAGTCAAAATTAATTAAATGATTACAAAACTGAAGGTTGATACCTTCTCCTCCAGCCTCTGTTGCGATTAAGACTTGCGTTTGTTTTTGAAACAGCTCACGCATCCAATCCTTTTTACCACGTTTAAAGCCGCCGCGAAATGGCACAGAAGAAATGCCATTTTGCTGCAAATACCATTGTAAGTAGAGCTGTGTGGCACGATATTCCGTAAAAATAATGACTTTATCATCGATTTTTTTAATTAACTCCAGCGCTTTTTCAGCTTTGGAATTCTGTTCTGTCTCGTTCACTTTTTGTAAGACGTTGTCAATCATCGCTGTAAAGGCTGCAGATGGATTTTCATACTTCGCTTTCATATTTTTTAATGTATAATATACAGCTTCGCGACTACTGCATGCTTCTCTTTGGAGTGTGAGCGTTGAAAAAGAGGAATGTCCTACTCCATCTGAATGGACTTTAAACTGCGAAACTGCATCATATAGAGCTTGTTCTGTTTTAGAAAAATCAATAATAATCGTTTCAACTTGGCGTTTCGTCCATTCGATTTTCGTATCTGCCCGGCGGTTGCGAATCATCACCGTGTTGACGAGTTCTTTTAGATGCTGATTTTCTTGGATGGTACGTCCTTTTCCTTTATATTTTTCGGCAAATAATTTGGCATTTCCTAAATGTCCTGGTTTTAATAGAGAAACGAGGTGAAAGATTTCTTCCACCTTATTTTGAATAGGTGTTGCTGTTAGCAATAAGCAAAACTTTTTTTTAAGATTTTGGACAAACTCGTAATTTTTTGTTTTATTATTTTTAAGTTTATGTGCTTCATCAATAATGACAAAATCATAATCTTGATTTAAAATCATCTCACTATGCGGCTTCCTTTTAGCGGTATCAATCGAGGACACCACTACATCGCAAGAGTCCCATACATAGCTTTTTCTTTGTGTAACCGCTGGTATATGAAACTTTGTATTTAATTCAAACGCCCATTGAGTGACGAGGGAAGCCGGTACAAGAATTAATACTTTTTTGACAAGGCCGCGAATCATATATTCTTTTAAAATTAAACCGGCTTCAATCGTTTTTCCAAGTCCTACTTCATCTGCTAAAATGGCTTTTCCATTCATTTCTTCCACTACTTGCCTAGCTGCTTCAAGCTGATGAGGTAACGGCTTTAAATAAGGCAAATATTTAGGTGCCTGTAATCCTTCAAAATCAGAAATAACAAGATCTTTAGTGACTTCTATTGCTAATTTATACAGCTCCCAGTTTGCCCAGGGCCCATCCTCATTAATTTTCGTTAAAAAATTATCACTCCATTCTAAATCAGAGGTAATTTCAATTTTCACACGCTCCAACCCCTTTCAAATTGTTCTAAACACGAATGTTTTATTGTGAAATACTCGGAAATGATCAGTTTTTAGAATTTATTTTATAAAAAATGATTGCAGTTATATCTCTCTTAAGGTAGGATGAGAGTATCTTGAAGAAAAGCATAATTTGTTTTTCATAGTATGAGCAGTACGTGACAATTTTATAAGCGAATGAAGGCAAGGGGAGAGACTACGTCATGTAGCGCCGAAGGAGCAAACGAAGCTGTGAATCTCTCAGGCAAAAGAACTCTTGCTGGACGCAACTCTGGAGAGTGTCACAATAGGTGACCACCAAAGGGGAAAGCCTTGTATAAGGTAAACTTTCAGGTTTCAGGACAGAGAAAAGCTATGATAGGCTTTCTCTGTCCTTTTTTATGCCTTTTTTGAGGAATATCTTCGCGTTAACAAGTTTATTGAAGGAGGGAATTCATTGACGAATTTAAAAAGAACACCATTATTTGAAGTGTATCGTGAGAGTGGTGCCAAGACGATTGATTTTGGAGGCTGGGAACTGCCTGTACAATTCTCAGGAATTAAGGAGGAGCATGAAACAGTTCGCACAAAAGTGGGGTTGTTTGATGTTTCGCATATGGGTGAGTTTGAAGTTAAAGGAAATCAGAGTCTTGCTTTCTTACAAAAAATGCTTACGAATGATTTATCCAAGCTGCAAGCAGGTGGAGCAATTTATACAGCGATGTGCTATGAAAATGGCGGTACAGTAGATGATTTAATTGTTTATAAAAGAGCAGAACAGGACTATTTGCTTTGTGTGAATGCCGCAAATATCGATAAAGATTTTGAATGGCTACAATCACACCTTATTGAAGATGTAGAGCTTGTTAATGTTTCTAGTGAATATGCACAACTTGCGTTGCAAGGGCCTCTTGCAGAAACGGTACTTCAAAAGTTGACGAAAGATTCAGATTTGAGTGAAATTGGATTTTTTAAATTCAAGGATGGTGTGAATATTAATGGTGTTCAAGCACTAGTTTCCCGTACTGGTTATACAGGGGAGGATGGGTTTGAAATCTATTGCCGTTCTGAAGAGGGGCCGCAACTATGGCGCAAATTGTTAGAGGCTGGTCAAGAAGAAGGGATTTTACCAATCGGATTAGGTGCGCGCGATACGCTTCGATTTGAAGCGAAGTTGCCATTGTATGGTCAAGAACTTTCCGCTGATATTACACCGATTGAAGGTGGCATTGGCTTTGCGGTTAAAACGGAAAAGAACGCAGACTTTTTAGGGAAAGAAGTACTTGCTTCTCAAAAAGAAAATGGAGCTCCACGCAAGCTAGTTGGATTGGAAATGATTGATCGCGGGATTCCGCGTCATGGCTATAAAGTCTACAGCGGCGAGAAGT
Organism: Peribacillus sp. Hz7; assembly: GCF_042136355.1. Lineage (NCBI taxonomy): Bacteria > Bacillati > Bacillota > Bacilli > Caryophanales > Bacillaceae > Peribacillus > Peribacillus sp. Hz7. The sequence goes on along the minus strand of NZ_JBHHJV010000002.1, from coordinate 458,560 downwards.
TAATTGGAGAAGTTACGACGGGAACTCAATCACCAACTTTGAAGAAAAATGTTGGGTTGGCACTGCTCGAACAAGCATTTACTACTCTGGGCACTGAAGTCGAAGTAGAGATTCGTTCAAAACGCTTAAAAGCTGTTACAACGGCAACACCATTTTATAAACGACCACGAAACTAGAGGGGAAGGTTATTTAAATGAAACATCGCTATTTACCGATGACAGAACAAGATCAAAAAGAAATGCTATCAGCAATCGGGGTTTCTAAAGTTGATGAACTTTTTAGTGATATTCCGGAAAGCGTTCGTTTTCAAGGCGAATATAATATTAAACAAGCGAAATCGGAACCGGCTTTATTGAAGGAATTAACGAAATTAGCAGGAAAAAATGCAGATTTAAAAAGCTATGCATCGTTTTTAGGAGCGGGAGTATATGATCATTACGCACCGATTATTGTCGATCATGTGCTTTCTCGTTCAGAATTTTACACAGCGTACACACCATATCAGCCTGAAATTTCACAAGGAGAGCTGCAAGCAATCTTTGAATTTCAAACAATGATTAGTGAGCTAACAGGTATGGATGTAGCCAATTCTTCGATGTATGATGGCGGGACAGCTTTGGCTGAAGCAGCGATGTTAAGCGCAGGTCAAACACGTCGTAAAAAAATCCTCCTTTCAACAACTGTTCATCCAGAAGCAAGAGATGTGGTAAAAACATATGCAAAAGGACAACATGTTGAAGTAATCGAAATTCCTTACAAAGACGGTGTAACAGATGTAGCGGCGCTTAAGGAATTGATAACAGATGAAGTTGCTGGTGTGATCGTTCAATATCCGAACTTTTTCGGTCGAATTGAACCATTAAAAGAAATAGAAGAAATCGTTCATAGTGTAAAATCGATGTTCATTGTATCCAGCAATCCACTTGCGTTAGGGGCGTTAACTCCTCCAGGTCAATTAGGAGCTGATATTGTGACAGGAGATGCACAGCCATTTGGTATTCCATCTTCGTTCGGTGGACCTCATTGCGGGTATTTTGCTGTTACAAATAAGCTTGTTCGTAAAGTGCCAGGTCGACTTGTCGGTCAAACGGTTGATGAGAATGGTAAGCGCGGATTTGTATTAACACTTCAAGCGCGTGAACAGCATATTCGTCGTGATAAAGCCACGTCTAATATTTGTTCTAACCAAGCCTTAAATGCATTGGCAGCGTCTGTTGCCATGACTGCTCTAGGCAAAAAAGGTGTAAAAGAAATGGCCGTTCAAAATATTCAAAAAGCTCATTATGCGAAACAAGTACTAAAGCAACAAGGGCTTGAAGTGGTCTTTGATGGTCCTTCATTTAATGAGTTTGTGGTGAAGCTGCCTGCTTCTTATCAAGAAACGAACAATCGATTGTTTGAAAAGGGAATTATCGGCGGTTATGACTTAGGAAGCAGCTATCCAGAATTACAGAATCATATGCTTGTCGCTGTAACAGAGCTTAGAACGAAAGAAGAAATTGATGCATTTGCTAATGAATTGGGGGATCATCATGAATAATCAAGACCAATCGTTAATTTTTGAAATCAGTACACCAGGTCGTATTGGTTATAGTTTACCAGAGATGGATGTAACAGAAGTTTCATTAGATGATATTTTACCTGCGGAATATATTCGTGCTGAAGAAGCGGAATTGCCTGAAGTATCAGAACTTGATATTATGCGTCATTATACGGCTCTTTCTAAGCGAAATCATGGTGTAGATTCAGGGTTTTATCCACTAGGTTCTTGTACGATGAAATATAATCCAAAAATTAATGAAAATGTTGCTCGTTTAAATGGATTTGCTCATATTCATCCGTACCAAGAAGCGAAAACGGTTCAAGGGGCTCTAGAGTTGATGTATGACTTGCAAGAGCATTTAATTGAAATTACTGGAATGGATCAAGTCACGTTACAGCCAGCAGCTGGAGCGCATGGTGAATGGACGGGATTAATGATGATTCGTGCTTATCATGAAGCAAATGGAGATACAGGTCGTACAAAAGTTATCGTACCAGACTCAGCTCATGGTACAAACCCAGCTTCTGCAACGGTTGCAGGTCTTGAAACGGTTACGGTGAAATCCAATGAAAACGGCTTAGTTGATTTAGAAGATTTAAAGCGTGTAGTAGGTGCTGATACAGCTGCATTAATGCTGACAAACCCAAATACACTTGGATTATTTGAGGAAAGCATTTTAGACATTGCGAAAATTGTGCATGATGCTGGTGGTAAATTGTATTATGATGGAGCGAACTTAAATGCTGTGTTATCGAAAGCTCGTCCAGGAGACATGGGCTTCGATGTGGTTCATTTAAATCTTCATAAAACATTTACAGGTCCGCATGGAGGCGGTGGCCCTGGCTCAGGTCCAGTTGGTGTAAAAGAGGATTTAATTCCGTTTTTACCTAAGCCGATTGTTACAAAACAAGGGGATCAATATGTATTAGATTATGACCGACCACAAGCTATCGGTCGTGTAAAACCGTACTATGGAAACTTCGGTATTAATGTCCGTGCGTATACGTATATCCGCTCAATGGGTCCAGATGGTCTTAAAGCGGTTACGGAAAATGCCGTTATTAATGCGAATTATATGATGCGTCGCCTGGCTCCTTTCTATGACCTTCCTTACGATCGTCATTGTAAGCATGAGTTCGTGCTCAGCGGTCGTCGTCAAAAGAAACTAGGTGTACGTACGCTGGATATTGCGAAAAGGCTGCTTGATTTCGGCTACCATCCGCCAACTATTTACTTCCCATTAAATGTGGAAGAAGGAATGATGATCGAGCCAACAGAAACGGAATCAAAGGAAACGCTGGATGCTTTTATTGATGCGATGATTCAAATTGCGAAAGAAGCAGAGGAATCACCAGAAATCGTGCAAGAAGCACCGCACACAACGGTAGTTAAACGTTTAGATGAAACACTTGCTGCTCGAAAACCTGTGTTACGTTATCAAAAATAATCATGAAAAAATCCCTGCTTTTATATAAAGTAGGGATTTTTTTATGCATTTTATACAGAATAAGTTTCTTAGCTTTTCTTTTTAATTTTACCGGTCCACATTCTGAACCCGCCTTTTAAATGAAACAGTTCTTTATACCCTTTTTTCTTTAGTAAAAGAGCTGCTCGACCGCTTACAATTTCGCTTTGTGCATATAAATACACAGGCTTGTCCGGTCTAATTTCTACAAGGCGTGTTTTTAGTTGAGTTAGCGGGATATTTCTTGCTCCTAAAATGTGACCATTTTCAAAGTCATTTGGCTCGCGTACATCAATTAGCTGTACTTTACGATATCCTGCAATGAATTCTTCTTGTGTAAGAGGTGTAACAGCTCGTTTTTGGCGAAACCATGTAAATAGGGAATAAGCAACAACAATTACAATGAAGATGAGCAGTGAATATAAAAAATCCAAACGTAAAACTCCTTTCTACCTAAGCAACATACAGACATCTCTTATTATATAGTTGCACCAGTTAATAATCAAAATAAATTTTAACAAAGAACAAAGGCATTTTGCATACACAAAGATTAAGAAATCAAGAGAAAAAAATATTTTTATTTTTTAGTAGAACGAACAGGAGTTTCTACTTTCCTTGAGAGACCTAGGTTGGAAATACATAATGAAATTGCAAGTTTGAAATTTATCGAAATATCTCCAAAAATAATTAAAAATCAATCCTATTCTCCTTTTTTCTACACAAATTAAGCCTTTTGACGTTTGACAAAAATAAAAAAATCAGAAGGGGACACAACATGTAGTATAGAAAATAATTAAGTGTATACTATATGTTGATTAAAAAGAATGCGTATGATAGATTTATATTACTGCTTAATGAAACGGCAATGTATGGGCTACATACACATTTCTACAGCAAGAAGAGGTTTAAGAATTTGTACGAATAAGGAGAGGACAATATGTCGGTTGTTTTAAATTCCACTTCAAAGGTTAATGTCGAAAGGTTGAATAAGGATATTTCTTTATTTGCTCCCGTTCACCCGATTACACCTGATATGAAGATGACACATAAAGGGGTTTCACGCCTTGTGATGATTGATCGCTACTCATTTAAGGACACAGAGAAAGTGACATTAACTGAGGGCGATTTCGTTGTGTTAACGATTAAAGAAGATCCTAAATTCCCTGCACGAGGCTTAGGATTTATCGTAAGCATTGACTGGGAGGCGAAAAAGGCCCGAGTGTTAGTGGAAGAAGAATTCCGCGGTGTGTTAGATAAACCAGAGGAAGTGGAAACAGGCATCGTTAACCGACCGTTAGATGTCATTGAGAAACCACTTGAAATTTTCTATGAGCAAATTGCGAAGCGTAATGCTACAGGCTTAGCTTCTGTTGAAGAAACAGAGGAAAAGAGACAAGAGTGGTTTGAGAAATTTTATCGTGAATTGAAAGAGTTAAATTTTGTTCCTGCAGGACGTGTATTATATGGAGCGGGAGCGGATACAGATGTCACATACTTTAACTGTTACGTAATGCCATTTGTACCGGATTCTCGTGAAGGAATTTCTGAGCACCGTAAGCAAGTGATGGAAATCATGAGCCGCGGCGGTGGTGTTGGAACAAATGGTTCTACACTTCGTCCACGAAACACGCTTGCAAAAGGTGTAAATGGGAAATCATCAGGTTCTGTGTCATGGTTAGATGACATTGCGAAATTGACGCATTTAGTAGAACAAGGTGGTAGTCGCCGCGGTGCACAGATGATCATGCTTTCGGACTGGCATCCAGATATCATTGAATTCATTATTTCAAAAATGCAAAACCCACGCATTCTTCGTTATTTAGTGGAAAACACAAAGGACGAAACGATTAAAAAATATGCGTTAGATAAATTGAAATTTACACCGCTAACAGAACAAGAAGAAGCGATGTACCAAGGAATTGTGAATTATAAACAAATTCCTGGTTTAGGCGGTTTTAACGAGAAAATCATTAAAGAAGCAGAAACGAAATTGCGCACAGGCGGCAATTACAGCGTTCATAATTCTGAGTTCTTAACAGGGGCTAATATTTCCGTTTGTTTAACGAAGGAATTTATGGCAGCTGTTGAAAACGATGATTTCTACGATCTTCGCTTCCCAGACGTGGAAAGCTATGATGCGGATGAAATGGCTCACTACAACGCAGAATGGCATAATGTCGGCGATGTACGCGAGTGGCAAAAGTCAGGCCATAAAGTACGTGTATATCGTAAAATTCGCGCTAAAGAGCTTTGGAACTTAATTAATATTTGTGCAACATATTCAGCAGAACCAGGGATTTTCTTTATTGATAATGCGAATGAAATGACAAATGCTAAAGCGTATGGGCAGCAAGTTGTTGCTACAAATCCGTGTGGGGAACAACCACTAGCACCATTCTCCGTTTGTAACTTAGCAGCGGTTAACCTTGCTGAAATGGCAGATAAAGATACAAAAACAGTGAATTTTGAAAAGCTGAAACGTACTGTTGAAGTCGGCGTTAGAATGCAAGATAACGTCATTAATGCCACACCTTATTTCCTTGATGAAAATAAAAAGCAAGCACTTGGTGAAAGACGTGTTGGCTTAGGTGTTATGGGACTTCATGACTTACTTATTTATTGTGAAACAGAGTATGGTTCTGAAGAAGGTAATGTATTAGTTGATAAAGTGTTTGAAACAATTGCAACGACTGCTTACCGTGCTTCTGTAGAGCTTGCTAAAGAAAAAGGAAGCTTCCCATTCCTTGTTGGTGAAACAGAAGAGGAAACGATGGAATTACGTAAGCGATTCACTCAAACTGGCTTCATGAAGAAGATGCCAGAAGATATTCGCGAAAGCATTGTTGAATCAGGTATTCGTAATTCGCATCTATTGACAGTTGCTCCTACGGGTAAATAATATTGCCCCCGATGCAAGTAATTGCATCGTGCAAATCGGGCTATATGCGGGAAACTCTGAGTATCCTTTTGTACCTGTACCTTGCCAGTACGTAAAGGTAAAAATCAAAAGGTGCAGACAATCCGCAGGGAAGTCGTGGCTGACCCCTCAACGACTACATGCCTGACAACCGAAATGAAAATCATCCAAGTAAATTCAAACATTCGGTTGATGATATAGTCTGACCCATATGGCGACATATGGAGCGGGTACTGATAATCCCGCCCTCCTAAAAATAGGAGAGTAACAAAAGTGAGTACAGGAACAATGGTCGGAGTATCAACAGGTCTTGAACCATACTTCTCATTTACTTATTTCCGAAGCGGACGTTTAGGGAAGTTCATTGAAGTAAAAGCAGATATCGTTCAAGAATATTTAGATCGTCATCCAGAAGTGGATGCAAACGAGCTTCCAAAATGGTTTATTTCAGCGATGGAACTAACGCCAGAAGCACATGCGGATGTTCAATGTATTATTCAACGCTGGATTGACAGCTCAATTAGTAAAACGGTGAATGCGCCAAAAGGTTATACAGTGGATCAAGTAGAAAAAGTATATGAGCGCTTATACAAAGGCGGCGCAAAAGGCGGTACAGTTTATGTAGATGGTAGCCGTGATAGCCAAGTATTGACGCTGAAAGCTGAGGAAAATCAGCTGGATGAAGAAGTCCAAACAGAGGAAAAACCTGCAGATAAGAAAAAAGTTGTATTAGTTGATACGATTAACGAACTTCGCTCAACGAATGTAACGATTGGTTCTGAAGTGGGCAATACTTGTCCTGTTTGTCGAAAAGGAGAAGTAAAAGATATTGGCGGCTGCAATACATGTACAAACTGTGGCGCACAATTAAAGTGTGGACTATAAGAATATGATTTGTAAAAAAGTTGTGGATTTAAAATAAAGTTGTACCGTTTTACCCCTTTGGATATTTTTATCTAAAGGGGTGTTTTTATAGTGAAAAGAAAAAGAACATCTGAATTGAAAAATCGATTGAGAAACTGTTGAGTGACAATAAGTTGTTCCGTTAAAGGGAGATTGTCGAAGAAGCGGATTTGAAGAAGGTTATTATTACCAATCCATTTGTGGTAAAATAAATGTGATTTTTTAGAAGAGGTGAGTTTAGTTGAGTAAAGTTGAGCAGAGTTCAAAGTTAGATTTAGAAAGAATTGTTTTTATTGGGAGAACTTTTGAAGAGTATTTGGATATGTTTTCGCTCTCTGAGGAAGAACTACAAGGAAAGAAAATACTCGATTGTCCAGCAGGAGCTTGTTCATTAACTGCTGTTGGTAACAAATTAGGTTTAGACGTAACAGCTTGCGATATTGCTTATTATCATTCGGATGAAGATCTAGAAAATAAAGGTCTTCAGGATATTGAACACGCAATGGAGCATATGCAAAAAGTTCAAAACAATTATAAATGGGATTATTTCGATGATATAGAAGGTCTTAGGAAGCATCGTTTAAGTGCTTTACAAGATTGTGCTAATGATATGAGAGAATCCAACGAAAGGTACATTCCCGTTACTTTACCTTCTTTACCATTTAGGGATGAAGAGTTTGATATTCTTCTTTCGGCCCATTTTTTATTTATGTATGCGGATAGATTAGATTATCAATTTCACATTGAAACACTAAATGAGTTATTGAGGGTTACGAAAGGGGAAGTTCGTATTTTCCCTTTAGTTGATTTAGAGGGAAAACATTATGAGCATTTAGATAAAATAATAAGTTATCTGGTGGACAATGGCTGTACAGTTGAAGAAGTGAAAGTATCATATGAATTTCAGATAAATGCTAATTCGATGTTAAAAATTCAAAAAGGTTAGTAAAGAAAGGGGCAATGGATGCATTGTCCCTTTTTGAAATAAGGCTTATTAAGCTACCATGAAAATAAACTTCTGTAATTTAGTGAAAAAGGCAATACTTAATAAGACGCAGCTTATTCATTTTAAAAAAAGGGGAGAGCGTCTAATTCAATTGATCTATTGTAGGAATATGGACTGGATTAAGATGCTTCAGGTTCTTGTAACGTTACTGTGTATCCTAAACTTTCAAGTCTTCGGAGTGAATGTCGTACAATAGATTGCTGTCTCTGTTTATCAAAGTAGTCTTCGCCTAAGTCTACATACATTTCTTTTCGTGTTAAGAGATAATAAGCTATTCTCATCATGGCATGAGCGACGACAATTCCTGCTCGTTTCTTACCTTTTCGTGATGCTGTACGCCTATACAGTGCTCCAAGGTAATTTTTTGATCCTCTTACGGAATGAGCTGCCTCTGTTAATGCTGACCTCAAATATTTGTTTCCTTTTTTGGTTTTAGCTGATTTTCTTTTTCCAGCACTTTCGTTATGTCCAGGAACCAAACCTGCCCAAGAACACATATGAGCTGCACTTGGAAACTGTTTTTTTATATCAGTCCCAATTTCGGATAAAATTTGCTCAGCCATTCTTGTAGCTATACCAGGAATAGAGTCTAATCGTTCCACATCTTCTTGATAGGAGCTTACCCTTTTCTCGACCTCTTGGTCGAGCATCTCGATTTGCTCTGTTAAAAAATCAATATGCTTTAAAATGGTTTTTAACATGAGGCGTTGATGCGAATTAATATAACCTTTAAGGGCAAGCTGCAGTTCATCTTTCTTCTTTTTCATTGTACGTCGAGCGAAGTTTGCTAGTTTTTCAGGATTTTCTTCGCCTTCGACAATAGCGTTAAGCATATCTCGAGCTGAAACGCCCATGATATCCGAAACCACAGAACCCAGCTTAATGTTGGCGCCCTCTAACACTTTTTGAATGCGATTATGTTGTCTAGCACGTTCTTCAATAATACTCCTGCGATATCGAACTAGTTCGCGTAGTTCCCGTTGATTTCGATCTGGAATGTAACTAGCTTTTAGGAGTCCATGACGAAGAAGTTTGGCAATCCATTCTGCATCTTTCACATCTGTTTTACGTCCTGGCACTGCTTTCATATGTTGGGCATTCACAACCAAAAACTCAATATCTTCAGCCTCTAATAAATTAACAATAGGTTTCCAATATACACTGGTACTCTCCATTGCAACATGAGTACAGCTATGCTGTTTAATCCAGTCCACCAATTGTATTAGAAAAATAGTTTTTGTCGAAAACGTTTGAATCTCCTTTCCTTCTGGTGTCATAATACATGCAGTAATATTGTCCTTATGGACATCCATACCACATGCTCTTTCAATGACTACTTCCATTGAAAACATCCTTTCTACGGCTCTCAATATAATTGGAGGCTGGTGCATCAACCAGAATAGGATTAATCTACCATGTGTGCTTCCCGTAAGGGAGCGACAGTCAGTGGTGCACCTTGGTCGTTGGAGTCAGACTAACGGATGGGCTCTAACGCACCATAGTTCATCGACCTTCCTCTCCCAGCCGTAGAATCAGTATTGACGGTTCTGAACCATTTTCATTCTCTGTGGTGAAGCGCTGATCTTTGCGCTTCATGAATGGCTAACGGGTAGCGTTTCCTCAATAAGGTCTTTGGAATGTTCATTCGCAAAACAGGGGCAATAGGGAAAGAACGTTATTAATGTCTTTTAAGATTATCTTGAAATCGAGTCTTCTGTTAAAGGGCGCTTTCCTGAAACAAGGATTAGCGTCTACTTCTGTTTTATGGTACATTTTACATATTAAGGGGATTGGTTATTAGAAAGTGAATTGAAGATGAGTATAATTACAGGGAATTTTCAAGAGGTGGTTTTTATTATGAGTAATCCAACCATAAAAGAACTTCAAACACGTGATGAAATCATTAAAGCCTTTCCAGTTATGAGACAGTTGCGAACACATCTTGATGAAGGTTCTTATCTTGAATTGGTCAGTGAAGCACAAGAAAAAGAAGGATATAAAATGTTTGCCTTATTCGATGGCAACGATATAGTTGCCGTTATTGGTTTCCGGCCAATGATAACTCTTTATTATGGAAGATTTATTTGGGTTTGTGATTTAGTTACAGATGCCAATAAGCGTTCGAAAGGGTACGGTGAAAAACTACTTTCATATATTCATAAATGGACGAATGCAAATAAATACGAAAGTGTTGCCTTATCTTCGGGATTACAGCGTATAGATGCACACCGTTTTTACGAAAATAAAATGGATTATAACAAAGTAAGTTATATATTTAAAGCGGATCTAAAATAAGTAAGATTTTCAATTAAAGGACGCTTTCCTGTAATAAGGATCAGTGCTTTTTTCATTTTAGGGCTAGAGTGTGAAGGAATGTACTTAAAGTAATGGGGAGTTTAGTTGAACAATCATCATTAGCTTTTATTCCACAATCGGAACATTCTTTGGAATAAAGTGATACTTTATGTAACCTCCAATAGGGGTCCTATTGGACCCCTATTGGAGTTATATACAAAGATTATGCTTCACTGTAATTACTGAAGATGTTTAGTTGCAAACTGAAAAGATGCGTGTTCTTACATGTAATTAAAACAGGTGTTTCTCGGATTCCTTAGTGTAATGCAATATTTGATCAAGTTTACCATTTTTGAGTTTTACCGCCCATTCTGAATCAGCGAGCAGTGCACGGCCGACTGCTACATAGTCATATTCGCCTGCTTTGATTTTTTCATCTATAATTGTGAGATTGTCTTCAATTGTTATATTATCATTATCATGATTGCTCCGATATGCGCGGTTAATTCCGACAGACCCAACCGCAATCGTTGGTTTTTTAGTAATTCGTTTAGTCCAGCCAGCTAAGTTTAAAGATCGATCTTCATCTTTAAATTCAGGTTCCCATATTCGTCTTGTAGAGCAATGGAAAATATCTACGCCAGCATCAACCAAGGGGGTAAGCAATTGTTCAAGCTCATTAGAGTTCTTAGCTAATTTAGCTTCATAATCGCTTCCTTTCCATTGTGAATAACGAAAGACAATCGGAAAATCAGGCCCAACTTCTTTCCGGCAAGCACGAACAATATCTGCCGCAAATTTCGTTCGCTCTCCTAGATCCCCACCATACTCATCTTTACGCTTGTTCGTTACTTCCCAAAGAAATTGATCAATTAAGTATCCATGCGCTCCATGCAATTCAATTCCGTCAAATCCGATGCGCTTAGCATTTGATGCAGCTTCGGCATATGCATCAATCATTTCAGTGACTTCTTTTTTCGTTAAAGCCTTTATTTTATCATTTCTGCGGCCTTTTAAAGTAAATCCAGACGGACTCACAGGAGGTGAGTCAATATTTGGTACACTGCCTGCTTTTCGTGCTGCACCTACATGCCATAATTGTGGAATGATTTTGCCACCTGCTTGGTGGACTTCAGTAACTACATTTGACCAGCCATTTAAGGCGTCCTCACCATAAAAATGGGGAATATCGGCGCTCGCTACTGCAGCTGGGTGGTTGATCGCTGTCCCTTCAGTTATGATGAGTCCAATCCCATTCTCTGCACGTTTGCGGTAATATTGTGCAACATTTTCCCCTGGGACACCTTCCGGCGAAAAGTTTCTTGTCATTGGGGCCATCACTAACCGGCTTGCTAACATTTCATTTCCAAACGGTACAGATTGTAACAAAGTATGACCTACGTACTTTTGATTCAAGGCCAGCACTTCCTTCCATTAATTCATTTTATCACGATACCTTTATTTTACAATTCCGCTATACAAATATAAACCGATAAGTCCTATGTTTTTACTAATATCAATCTTTATTATAAGAGATTAATACTTTTTCAAAAGAAAAACGACTATGTTTTTATTAAGTACCACTCTTCTTAAAGGGGAGCTTCTTCGAAAGGAATATACAGGCGGTGCTGGTGGATATGGCTCGCAAGATAACAAAGAATATGTGGATTTTATGAAACAAATTATAAAAAAAGAGTTTCGAAGTGGAAATTATGTAGTAAATGGTGTTGCTGATTTTTTCATTCTAATAAATGAGGAAACTAAATAAGGGATCTCATATAAAATAAAAGCACAAATCGGGTTTAAAGTTAAATCAATGGTTAAGAATTTTTAAGTTTTGTTGAACTAGAGGACGCCATTCTTGAGGTGGTGTCCTGTTTGAATTGGGGACAATTATTGAACAAGGAATGTTGATTTTTTTAATATCTGCGTGAACTTAATAAAAGAGAGCTTGTATGACCTCAGTGCGAAAAGGCATCTTTTTTTAGGCACCTTAAGTAAGCTGGTTGAAGGCTAAATTTTCTGCTTAAGTTCATTCTATGTCGATGTCTTAACAAAGGTTGGGTAATAGCCCATTTTTAAAAAGAGCAAGGTGAAGTTGTTTTGTTCATGGATGGTGGAGTCACACCTTGCTCAAGAATATTATTTTTCCCATTAGTGGTTAGTGGATATATAAATTTTGGAAATAAATCATATTTTAGTTATTCCAGAATAGGGCCATATTGTTGAACAGCACCTTTAAAGAAATTTGGATATCTATGTAACAGTTCAGGTAATTTCGGTTCTTTTACGTTTTCTTTTCCTAACAACAGCAATCACTAATAAAAACAAAGGGACAATCGTTTGTATCAATAGTGCGTATAGAGGAAAGGACCCGACAAGAAAATGTTGCAATCCCATTGTATTAGGAATTGACCAAAAGCCGAATGCTACAATCAGGATCCCTAACGGCCATACAATGGGTCGGTAGTCCGAAAGATTCAGCCACTGTGCGGTACCTAAAGCTGCTGCATAATAAAATACAGAAATTTTGACAAACGCCCCTGCTACCCAAATAGCCATGACGACGGACTCTAAATGTTCAAAAAAGTCGGCGATACTGATGTATCGAGATATGTTAAATAAGGGATAAGACCTAGAGGCAGTCGCTGATCCGAGTACAAAAAGAACGATAAGATTGACTACAATTAACAACATCATCACGGCAAAAACACTTATCATTCCGTATTTCATTCCTTTTTTCTGATCCGCTAAAAAAGGCAGGAGAAAAGTAATCAGAAAAAATTCTGTGAACCAACCACCAGGCACAATCGCACCCTTGATTAGAGGCAACATCCCATTTCCCAATATCGGGAATATGTTCTTAAATTCAAAATCAGGGAATGCTAAAATAATTAAGAGGAGGAGTGGAACTATAAAAACAGGTGAAAATAATTGAGCAACCCTCCCCAATACTTCTAAACCTCCGTGTACCACTAAGGCACAGAGGAATACCATCGATACCATGATCACGCTAATCGGAGTAGTGACTAGAAAAGAGTTAACAACAAAATCTGCGTACTGTCTTATAATAAGTCCTGTGCCCTGGATATAAAAAAACAAGAATAAAATACTAATAATTTTTCCTGCGTACCGACCCATGATGTGTTCACTGAATTGGATAACCGTTTGTTTCGGATACAATTTGTGCAGTTTATAAGCAATATACACCGTCACATATCCGATAAGAGACGCCAAAATGGGTGACAGCCATAAATCATTTTTGGCATATTTCGCCGTAATGCTTGGAACCCCAAGAATAGCGGTAGCCACAATCGTAGGAAACATCATGATGGCCATCTGTAGAGATGAGATTTTGCCTTTCTCCATTATCTTTTCCTTCCATTGATTGTTAATTACTTTCTTCAAAGATTAATGTAACCCAAGAGTGTGGAGACTATCCCCTGTAATACCCAAGGTTCGTACAGCTCTTTAAGAGGTCGCTGCCCTTTATTTCTAGTAAGGTAGATTATGTCACAAAGGGTACTCACCTCTTTTGGACTGATAGTTGTAATTATGATAATTTTCTTATTTCAGAAAAGGGTGCGATAGTTGAAGAAGAATCAGGTGGTTTATAGAATAAGGTCCGTTTCAGTTATTCCATTAAAGGGCGCTATAACGGAGTAAGGATCACAGAAATAATCAAACTTTTTTATAAAAATAAGATTTAAATCTACTAGATAAGAATCCATTTTGATCAATCTTTTTTCAAAATGGATTCTTTTTATTTATCGCAAAATACCGGTTTGTGAGGTGCTTTTGATTAAACTTTATTTTAAAGCTCCAAAAGCCGATTAGAGAGACATTTCTTTAATCGGCTTTTTCATGTATTAATACCTAACCTAAGGCTTTAAAATGACTTTTATACAATCCTCTTGTTTATTGTTAAAGATTGTATAACCATGTGCGGCTTCCTCTAGTGGAAGCTTATGCGTAATAATAGCAGTCGGATCAATTTTCCCTTTTACAATTTGTTCGTATAGGGTTGGCATATAGCTGCGAGCATGAGCTTGGCCCATTTTTAATGTAATATTTCGAGTGAAGAATGGCCCTAATGGAAACATATTATATAATCCGCCATAAACCCCTGTAAGTTGAACAGTCCCGCATTTTTTTACAGCTTTTGTGGCGATTTGTATAGGTCCAAGCGTTCCTCCTTGCAGCTTTAATTTTTGTTCGACATATTCAAGCGGTGATTTTTTTCCATCCATACCGACACAATCAATAACAACATCGGCTCCTCCTTTGGTTAATTCTTTTAAGGTTTCGCCCATATCATCATATTGTGTAAAATCGAAAATCTCGGTTCGATTCATTTTTTTTGAATGGTTTAGTCGATAGTCGAAATAATCAACTGCAATGACGCGTTCGGCTCCTTTTTGCCAAGCAAATTGTTGGGCCATTAAGCCAACTGGTCCACACCCTAATACGATAACGGTATCTCCTTTTTTGACACCAGCATGTTCAACACTCCAATATGCGGTCGGCAAAACATCTGATAAAAATAAAAGCTGTTCGTCCTCTAGTTCACATTCTTCAGGGATGAGAAAAGGTGTGTAATTTCCGAATGGAACTCGAAGATATTCAGCTTGTCCTCCTGGATAATTTCCAAATTTTTCGGAGTATCCAAAATAACCACCGGAGTCATAGTGAGGGTTTGCATTGTCACATTGACTTTCTAAATGTTGGTCACAATACGGGCAAGTCCCGCAGGCAACAGTAAATGGAATGACAACACGGTCTCCTTTTTTTACTTTTGTTACGTCTGGTCCCACTTCTTCTACAATTCCCATTGGTTCATGACCAATGACATAACCGATAGGGAGTGGAAAGTTTCCTTGGTACAGGTGCAAATCTGAGCCGCAAATAGCGGTCGAGGTGATTTTGACAATCACATCTTGAGAGTCAACAATTTTAGGATCCTCCACTTCCTTTACAGCGATAGACTGCTTACCCTGATATGTTACAGCTTTCATAATCGGCAGCACCTCCTAAGTCAATTAAGATTCCTTTTTATGATTGAAAAAAGAGTAAACCAAAACAGTTTACTCTTTAAGAAAACTCTTTAGTTTTCATAAAATAATTTACTCTTTTATTCCTTGAAGCCACTCTTGATAACATTCATCGCATAGTGTTTCATCTCTATGTTCGTTTGTAACATGGAACGTTACATGATGAATTCCATTTTCTTGAATATCACTTGTGCAATAAAAGCATTTTTCACTCATTATAATTTCCCTCCATAAAAAGTAAGTGTTAGTAGTTTGAGACGCTAGAGCGTTTTTTATGCAGATATAGTGAGGGGGATTGGAAAGAAAATATTTTCATAAATGTTTTGGTGAATTTATTAGGATGAGGGATATACGTTCTAGTGAATATTATCATTCATAATGATGTTCAAAATGCTCAGAAAGCACTGAAGATGCAATATTAGCCTCTTGCATAAATAGAATATATGGTGAAAAACTATCCTTGATTTTCAATTTAAAATAGCAAGGAGTCTTTTCATGGAGAACAATCTTTCATATGGAAGTGATTATAAATATATTCCTGCAACGTCAATAGGTAGTGGCATTGGTATAGAGGTGTTTCCGGATTTGTTTTGTTATACAGTGCAAATCGTCAATGTTATTTTAGTTGGTCATCCTAATACTAAAGAATTTGTATTAGTAGATGCGGGGATGCCTGAATCGGCTGATAAAATTATTGAGATGGTTGAGGAACGTTTTGGAGAGAATAGCCGGCCTAAAGCTATTGTTCTAACACATGGTCATTTTGATCATGTAGGGGCTATTATTGAGTTGGTCAAGCATTGGGACATTCCTGTATATGCTCATGAATTAGAATTACCTTTTCTAACGGGAAAGATGAGTTATCCTAAACCGGATCCGACTGTAGAAGGTGGGATGATTGCTAAAATGTCACCGATGTTTCCTAATGAGCCGATTAATTTGGGGAATCAAGTAGAAGCGCTTCCTGCTGATGGAAGTATTCCTTATATGGCTGGGTTCCGTTGGATTCATACACCAGGGCACACCCCCGGTCACGTATCTTTTTTTAGAGAGGAAGATAAGGCTTTAATTGTCGGCGATGCGTTCGTTACAGTAAGACAGGAGTTTCTTTATAAAGTACTAGCACAGGAGCAAGAAATCAGTGGTCCTCCTAGATATTTTACGCCGGATTGGGCAGCAGCATGGGAATCTGTAAAGAAATTAGAGGCTTTAAGACCATCTGTAGCTATAACAGGTCATGGTTTGCCGATGATTGGTGAACTATTAACAGATAGTTTGCAAATGCTTGTACGTGAGTTTGACCGTATTGCTATTCCGGATCATGGGAGATTTATTAATAAAAATATTCATTGAATCAGCTGATTTTTTATTACGGTCCTGTTTTACATAGTTCATTCTTATAGAAGAAAGCCTCCTGCTCGTGTGACAACGCAGTCTCACACGAGCAGGGGCCCTCAATCGTTTTATTAACAATCTTGTTTAACACATCCAAAGGAAAAACAAAGGTTTCAGCCCCCTATGAGTGAGCTTAGTTGAAACGTTTATGACCTGGTTGTTCTCATATTAAACTGTCATAATTTTTCTCCCCCTAGATTAAAAATGTAGAGAGCATCTAGGGGAGGGCAATTATGATTATTGATGGGGTTTTTTCTGGAGGAGGTATTAAAGGATTTGGTCTAGTTGGTGGACTGCAAGTTTTAGAAGAGAGAGGATATACGTTTCAAAGAACAGCTGGAACGAGTGCAGGGTCAATTATAGCAGCGTTAGTAGTTGCTGGCTATTCAAGTAAACAAATTGAAGAACTCTTTCGAAAAATAGATACCGATGATTTGTTGGATCGTCGGCGCGGTTGGTCACAACTTCCCTTTGCTAAATGGTTACTTCTTTATTGGAAGTTAGGTTTATATAAGGGAGATGCGTTAGAAGCTTGGGTTGCGGAGCAACTTAAGATGAAAGGAGTAGTCACTTTTCAAGACATTCCACCAAACTCTTTACGAATTATCACTTCAGATATTACGAATGGTCGTTTAGTCGTCCTACCCAATGATTTAAGTCATTACGGGATTGAATCACAATCCTTTTCGGTTGCAAAAGCGGTGCGAATGAGTTGTAGCGTACCTTATTTCTTTGAACCTGTAAAAATTAAAACGGGGAATCAAACGAATGTATTTGTCGATGGTGGTGTTCTTAGTAATTTCCCGATGTGGTTATTTAACACAGATCGTGGAACAAGGGAAAGACCGGTTGTCGGTTTGAAGCTAACAGGTGATGAAGTGGGGAAAGCCCATGAGGTAGATGATCCAATCGAGATGTTTACAGCTTTGTTCAAAACGATGACAAATGCTCATGATTCTCGTTATATTTCTAAAAAACATGTAAACAATATTGCCTTTATTCCAATGAAGGGGATCTCTGGTTTAGATTTTAAATTGAATGAGGAAAAGAAAGATGAGCTGATTCAAAGAGGTCGAGTGTATACAACTCAATTTTTGAAAAAGTGGAGCTATTGAAGAAAAGAAAAAATCGGGCTGTTAAAAGGAAGCCCGATTTTTTTTCTTATTTTTTTTGCCTTCAATAACGGTTAATTGTACATCCGATTTCTTACGAGCTTTAAGTTTATATAATGATTTAGCAGAGGACATGTTTGCTACATTATTTTGTTTCGGCTTGATTGTGCGTTCTTTCGTTCGTTTTTTAGATTGTCGCACAGCTTTTCTAAAAGCACGTTGCTCTTTTGGATTGGCTTTTCCTTGTATTAATCGAAAAATGAGATAAAAAATCCCTGCAAAGACGGCTAGCATGGCAATTTGTTTTAAAAACCCAATCGTGTTTGTTGTAAGCTGACTAATTAAACCGAGTGCACCAAGGGCAATGATACCATAAATGACATAGGATACTATACGATTCAACAAAGACACCTCCATATGAGCATCATAAGCTAATATAGCTTGTTTTAAACACTGTTTTTTACAAATTTTAGAATAAATTATTAAATGTATTTATTCTAGACAAGGTTGTTTGATTCTAACCCTTGTTCGGTCTCTCTCTCTAAGCGTAATAATTCATTGAATGAGGCGAGAGCGACTTCTACTTGATCATCGGTTGGTTCTTTTGTTGTTAACAGTTGAAGCCATAATCCAGGATAACCTAGGAAACGAAGGAAAGGAATGTCTCTTACTTTATTCGTAATTTGCAATACTTCAAAGGCTACTCCAAGTACAACTGGAATGAGTAGAATTCGGTTGACAACTCTTACCCATAGTGGATCGGTTGGTACGAGTAAATAGACAAACATTCCAACGATAACAGTGAATAAGATAAAGCTACTGCCACAGCGATAATGGAGACGAGAACTTGCTTGAACATTAGCGATAGTTAATTCCTTGCCTGCTTCAAAGCAATTGATGACTTTGTGTTCAGCACCATGATATTGGAAGACTCGCTTGATCATAGGGGTCATAGAGACAATATAAATATAACTGAGTAACAATATAAGTTTGAAGACGCTTTCTATAATAATTTGTGCGACATCGCTTTGGAAAATCGGTCTTGTCAGTTCAGCCAGAAAGACTGGAATGAGCGTAAATAATAATTTTCCAAATAAGAAGGACAGCACACCGATAACCGCGACCCCTAGCCATAAGCTTAGTTTGGAAGGCTCTTTTGTTTTTTTCGGTGTTTCATCATTTTCCAATTGCTCAGTGGAAAAATTTAGATGTTTAGAGCCCGTTGAACTTGCTTGAATAAGGGCAATAATTCCGCGTACAAAAGGTACTTTCTTTAAAGTATTCATCATAGGTGTTGATTTGCGTGGTAGATGATAGTACGCAATTGTTGAATCTGTGCGGCGAACAGCGGTTACAGTATGATGTTTACCTCCAAACATAACACCCTCTACGACTGCTTGCCCTCCATAAACAGGTTTTTGAACCTCAGACATTTCTACACCAACCTAACAGTAATTTCACGTTGTTTGCTCGTGATTGCTAATATGAGTTTTATATTTCCATCATACCGAAAAAAGTGAAAAACCTCTAGTATAACTCATGCGTTCGACATAAAAAAAGAAAATATTTCAAAAAAATCGAGGACATACTACGTAGTGGAGGTGTTTTTGTATGTCAAATAACAAAAATCGATATTATAGTAAAGGTACGCTTATAACGAATGTGTGGATTATCGGATTGGTTGGCGGTATGTTGGCAAGCTTTCTTGGGATTGTGTCCCATTATTTTCACTTTATGGAGTTTAGCCCGAACTTTATTTTAACATCGTGGTCGAATCGAGATTGGGTGAAAGCATGGCAAGGTTCATTAGTGACCATTCTTTTGTTTGGGATTATATCCATTATCATTGCTTTTATATACTATGCGTTGTTTAAGAAAATGAAGAATACGATTGCCTATATACTATTTGGTATTCTTTGGTGGGTTATTCTTCTTTTTGTCTTTGGACCAATATTTAATGATTTACCGTCTGTTGCAAAAATGTCTTCAGACTCTATTGTTACAAGTATTTGTATTTTTGCTCTATATGGTGTCTTTATCGGTTATTCTATTTCTTTTGATTATCAAGAGTATATGCATGAACAAACGGAACAAATTGAAGAAACGGAGCCTCAACCAGGCAGCTAAAAAATGGAGGAACACCTGAAATAAGTATGGTAAAATGATACTGCTCGGTATTTCAAAAAAGCAGGTGTGGAACATGACAAGAATTCTATTAATAAATGGACCAAATTTAAATCGCTTAGGAAAGCGTGAGCCAGCTCATTATGGAAGTGCGACACTGCGTGATGTAGAGGAAGGCTTACAAAAGCAAGCAGAAGCTTTGCAAGTGGAATTAAGTTGTTATCAGTCCAATTATGAAGGCGCAATTATTGATAAATTGCACTGGGCTGAGGACGAAGGGATCAATGGAATTATTATCAATCCAGGAGCCTATACGCATTACAGCTATGCGATTCGAGATGCGATTGCTGGTATCGATGTTCCTGTCATTGAAGTACATATTTCTAATATCCATGCTAGAGAGAGTTTTAGACATCAATCCGTTACGGCACCCGTTACAGCCGGGCAAATTGTTGGCCTTGGCGTACAAGGATATAACTTAGCAATGCAGGCAATTGTAAACATTGCAAAGGGGAGAAGCTAAATGGAAAAACTAACTCGTTTACGTGAGGCTATGGAAAAAGTCAATGTGGATGGTTTACTCATTACAAGTTCTTATAATCGCCGATATATGACTGGTTTTACAGGAAGTGCAGGTGTTGTCTTAGTTTCCTTAAAAGAAGCAAAGTTCATTACAGATTTTCGTTATGTAGAACAAGCGGGCAAACAAGCACAAGGGTATAATATCATTCAGCATAAAGGAACACTTATTGAAGAAGTAGCTAAGCAAGTAAAAGAAATGAAAATTGAAAAGCTTGGTTTTGAGCAAGAGTATGTTACTTTTTCAGCTTATAAAACTTATGAAAACGCAGTTAGTGCTAAACTTGTCCCTATCTCAGGCATTATTGAGAATTTACGCTTGATTAAGACACCGTCAGAGATTAAGATATTAAAGGAAGCGGCTGGCGTTGCAGATCGAGCATTTACACATATTTTGGACTTTATTCGTCCGGGTATTACCGAGCTTGATGTTTCGAATGAGTTGGAGTTCTTTATGAGAAAAGAAGGAGCTACTTCGTCTTCTTTCGATACAATTGTTGCATCTGGGGTCCGTTCAGCGTTGCCGCATGGTGTAGCTACAGATAAAATTATTGAAAAAGGCGACTTTGTTACATTAGACTATGGGGCATATTATAATGGATATGTGTCTGATATTACTCGAACAATAGCAGTCGGTGAGCCGAGTGAAGAACTTATAAAAATTTATGACATTGTTTTAGAAGCGCAACTTCGTGGAATGTCTGGCATTAAGCCAGGTATGACTGGCAAAGAAGCAGATGCATTAACTCGAAATTTCATTGTAGAAAAAGGGTATGGTGAATATTTTGGCCATTCAACTGGGCATGGAATTGGTCTTGAGGTTCATGAAGGTCCAGCTTTATCGATGAAATCAGATACTATTTTGCAGTCAGGAATGATTGTCACGGTTGAACCAGGGATTTACTTACCTGGCGTTGGCGGTGTTCGGATTGAAGATGATACGATGATTACGATAGATAGCAATGAAGCACTGACCCATTCGACAAAAGAGTTAATTATTCTTTAAACATGTACATGTAGGAGGACAACAAATGATTTCTGTAAATGATTTTCGTACAGGCTTAACAATTGAAGTAGATAACGGTATTTGGCAAGTTATCGATTTCCAACACGTAAAACCAGGTAAAGGGGCTGCGTTTGTACGTTCTAAACTTCGTAACCTACGTAATGGCTCAATTCAAGAAAAAACATTCCGTGCAGGTGAAAAAGTAGCGAAAGCACGTATCGAAAACCGTAAAATGCAATATTTATATGCGAGCGGTGACAGCCATGTATTCATGGATAATGAATCTTATGAGCAAATCGAGCTGCCAGCATCAAGCATCGAGCGCGAATTAAAGTTCTTAAAAGAAAACATGGAAGTACACATCATGACATTCAACAGCGAAACGTTAGGTGTTGAACTTCCGAAAACAGTTGTTCTAAAAGTAGCAGAAACAGAACCAGGCATTAAAGGAGATACATCTTCTGGCGGTACAAAAACAGCTGTTCTTGAAACAGGTCTTTCTGTTCAAGTTCCTTTCTTCATTAATGAAGGAGACGATTTAATCATTAATACAGTTGAAGGTACGTATAATTCACGTGCTTAATAAGAAACAAACAAAAGAGTCTAAGATGAATCATCTTAGACTCTTTTGTTTGTTCTAAAGGGTCCTTGTATAATTGAACAATCCTCTCAATTGAGATTGAATATTTGTGTGAAAATAGAAAGAGAATGTATTTAAACATATGCCGTTTAGTTGAAGGTGATATAATTAAATAAAGTGAAACTTCCATCAGTGGGGGTTTTCCTTCATCCCCACTGATGGTTAGTTGAACCAATCGGACCTTTACGGGCAGTTGTCCCCCACCTATCTTCTTTGTTTTCTCATAAGCTTGAGGTGGGGGTCTTACTGCCCGTTAAGTGTGGGATAAATCTGATTTATATGAAGGAGACTTATAGTTTTGGATGCGAAATGTATTAAATTCTACGAATTTGGTAGTCCTCAAAATGTATTAAAAGTTGAAGATAAAAGTATAGAACCACCAAAAGATCATCAAGTCCTTGTTCGAATGTTAGCCCGACCTATAAATCCTTCTGACTTAATACCGATCAGAGGGGCATATGCTCAGCGGATTTCTTTACCGAATATTCCTGGTTATGAAGGAGTGGGGATTGTAGAAGATGTAGGTCCTTTAGTTTCTAAAAACCTTATTGGTAAGCGTGTTTTACCTTTACGTGGGGAAGGCACTTGGCAAGAGTTTGTTAAGACATCAGCAGAATTTGCAGTTCCTATACCTGATTCTATTGATGATTTTACGGCAGCACAGATGTATATCAATCCAGTTACAGCTTGGGTAACTTGTACGGAAATTTTAAAATTACGACCGAATGATGTTTTATTGGTTAACGCGTGTGGTTCTTCTATTGGGCATATTTTTGCTCAATTATCGAAGGTTTTAGGTTTTCGATTGATTGCAGTTACTAGGAATAATAAATATACAGAAGATTTACTTCATCTAGGTGCTTCTTATGTCATAGATACTTCTAAAGTTCCACTCTATGAAACAGTTATGGAATTAACAAATGGAATTGGTGCAGATGCTGCTATTGATTCCGTTGGAGGGTCATTTGGGAACGATTTGGCTTTTTGTGTGCACCCTAATGGTAATTTTTTAACTATCGGTCTGTTATCAGGGGTACAAGTAAACTGGGCAGAAATTATAAGTAAAGCAAAAGTGCATGCTAATATGTTTCATTTACGGAATTGGAATAAGAATGTCTCAGCAGATAAATGGCAGGAAACCTTTAACCGCTTGATAAATCTAATAAATGATAAAAAATTACGTTTGATGATGGTAGATTCTAAGTATGACTTGTCGAATGTAAAAAAGGCTATCGATGTTGCTGAATCTTCTAAAGAAACCAAAGGAAAAGTATTTTTAACAAGTTATTAAGTCGATTATTTTTAAAGGGTGTCATACTTCAAAAAGGAAGTATGGCCCTTTTTATTTCAAAATATGCTCTTTCTATGCCTCTGCGCGTGTGAGAACGTAGTCTTTGCACGCATAGGAGCCAAAAATCGTTCCGCCAACTAGATGGAATGCGAGGATGTCCAAAAATCAAATTGGATTTATATAGATTTTTAGGGAATATCAACTAAAATTAAGCGTAAATTCCTATTGCGATAAAATTACTAATCTAATATAACTATTAATGCCTTGGGTAATTATAACTGTTATTCCTTTATTAACTAATCTGTTATTGACCGTGCAGAATAATGTTTCTTACAATTAACGTATTATCAAAGAAGAGGAGAGATGTATATGTCAGGAATTATTCGTGTAACGCCAGCAGAGTTAGAAAGCATGTCTGCCCGCTACAATAGTGAGAGCAGTCAAGTAGGGGAACAAATTGTCCGTTTAAATTCAATGATTAAAGAATTAGAAGGAGCTTGGGAAGGGGAAGCTAGTAGAGCATTTAGCGAGCAATACGAGGCATTACGACCTTCATTTATTCAAATGCAGCAGTTGCTTGAAGATATCGCTGTTCAGCTTAGCAATACGGGGAAAGCTCTTGCAGATGCTGACAATCAAATTGCAAGTCAAATTCGTGGTTAACTTCATCTGAAGTCTATGAAGTAAAGGAAGAGCGCCCATTCTATTGGAGGAAGGCGCTTTTTCGTTTTGAGGTGAAAAAATGTATATTGAAATAACGATAGACTTAAAGCATTATACCAGTGAAGTTTTTGATTTACGTCTATCGGATTATCACTCTGTAAAAAAAGTAATCGATATTGTTTGGCAAGCCAAATCTATTTCTGAATCGCCTAGAGAAGGTTATTGGGTGCGGATACCGAACAAACGCCTTGTCCTTTCAGGAACAGAAAGGTTAATAGATCGCGGAATTACTACAGGAGACCGTCTTGAAATTATATAAGGGAGTATCCAAACATGTCAGAAAAGAAACAATCTTATCTCGAAAAGCAGCTTGAAGCGGTCATAAAAAAAGAAAAAAATACGGTTCAGATCATTTTCCAAAGAGAAAAAATCAGGTTAGATGATGCACTAGAAATGGAAATGCTTAAGTATAGTGATTCTTCCATCAAGAAGGAAATAACATTAACGGAGGCTGAATTAAAACTTAGTGTTGAAACACCCTCAGGCTATCTACCTTTTACTCAATTAAAAAGGAAAGATGAGAAGAGCCGATGGATTTTTGCTTCGCAGCTTATTAAAAAGGTCGAAAATCATTCCTTGAATCGATTACATGTTATTGTATGTCCGGAAAATATTGTAGTTGATGAAAGTTTAACCCCATATTTTCTTCACTATGGGGTAAAGGAGAGCTTGCCGCCTTATGAACAGGATGAAGAAAGACTATTACAGGAATTAAGAGCAACGGTGGCGGAAATAGTCGATAAAAAGTATAGTTTTTTTCAATATTTATATTTATATCAAACGCTCGAACTTTCCCCTATTGCAGCCAAAATACTGGCTGCCAGTAATATAAATGAACTCCAAGAAAGGATTCGAGAGCATTTGACCGTCTTAGAGCAGAGGGCAAAGGAGGAAATCACGGTTACAAAGAAAAAGTGGAATGTGACCCGTTACACAGCTCTCGGTCTTCTTATTGCGTTGGTTCCTGCGCTTCTATTTAGTTTGTATACCCTCGTACTCGCTCAACCAAAACAGTCAGCATTCATTAATAGTCAGGAAGCTTTCTTGAAGAACCAATATAGTGAAGTAATTAATTCTTTGTTGGACTACGAGGTTGAAGATATGCCAAATGTTGTTCAATATCAATTAGCACAGTCATATATCATGATTAGTAAGGATTTAGAGTTAAAGGATCACCAAAAGGATACTTTGCAACAGGTTATTACATTACAAACTGATCCACAATATTATGATTATTGGATTCAAATTGGAAGAGGTAATGCGAAGGAAGCTCTTGATATTGCCTATTCTCTAGAGGATATATCCGTCATTATATATGGGCTATATCAATATAAAAAGGAAGTAAAGGCCGATGATGAGTTAAAGGCAGAAGAAAAACAACAGAAGCTGAAAGAGATTCAGTCTGAATTAGATGAATATGAACGAGAATGGGAAGAAGAACAAGAAAAAAGGGAAGCTGAAGAAAAGGCGAAAAAAGAAGCTGAAGCCAAAGTGAAGGCTGAGCAGATTCAACAAGAGAAAAGTTCTCAAAAACCTAAAGAATCAAAAGAATCGCAAACAAAGAATACGGAGTCATCTGAATCAAATTCAAATTAGGTAGATATTACAGGAGATGATAGCATGAGTAATCTCTGGTTGTTTTATGGCCAATATTACCAGAGGGTGCCCTTGAGCAAAGGTCAACAGCATTCCTTAACTGTTGGTCCAGACGCCAAACAAATGATTACATTAAGACACTATCCATTTACAGAGGGGCCAATTACCATCGAAGTAGAGGAATCAGGGTTCTCTGTATGGAGAAAAGGGAGCGTGATTGGCAGGGCAAATGAAAATCATTCCTTTCAATTAAAAGAACAAGATCATCTATTAACTATTTTTCTAACGCTATCCGATGAAACGGTAAAAACCTATTATTTAGGCTATCAGTCTGAAATTACATATTCATCATTTGACAATAAGGCAGAAATCTTTCATTCAAATTCTTTTCCTATAGAGCAAACAAAGAACTCCTTTACTCTATTTAAGGTGGGAAATGGCTGGGTTATTGAGCCTGAGATGTCCAATCTCTATTTGAATGGAAAGAGGATTCCGCAGAAGACAGAAGTGAAAGTGGGAGACTTGCTATTGTGTCCTTTTATGACCTTTCAGCTTCTTGAAGATGATGTGTTAGAGATAAAGAGTATAGGAGATTATGAGACCGAGCTTCCGATCATACAACAGCCACAATCTGTTATGAGCAAGAAATACCCGATGTATCGACGAACACCAAGGATGGTGTATGAACTTCCGAAAGAAAAGGTTTCTTTATCCTTTCCAGTTCAAGAGTCCGAAGATTCCAATAGAGGCCTATGGCTTATTATTATGCCTCCACTCATTATGTTAATTGTTATGGGGATCGTTGCACTTATCCAACCTAGAGGGATCTTTATTATTATTTCGATGGTTATGTTCATGACTACGCTTGTCACATCAACTGTTCAATTTTTTAAAGATAAAGGAAATCAAAAAAAGCGGAAAGAACGGAGACACCGAATTTATACTCATTATTTAGAGAATAAAAGAAATGAGTTATTAGAACTATCGGAAAAGCAAAAAGAGGTACTGCATTTTCATTTTCCATCATTCGAAAAAATGAAGTACTTAACAGAGCAACTGTCGGATCGCTTGTGGGAACGTTCATTAGATAGCTATGACCTTCTCCAATTTAGACTTGGAAAAGGGACAGTGCCGGCAAGCTATCAAATCTCGATTAATTCTGGAGATATGGCAAATCGAGAGATGGATGATCTATTAGAACAATCTCAGCAAATGGAGAAAGTGTATCGGGAAATCGAAAATCTTCCGATTGTTGCCGATTTATCAAAAGGGGCAATCGGTTTAATTGGTAAAGAAAATGTTGTGAAAAATGAGCTTCATCAGATTATTGGACAGCTCGCTTTTTTTCATAGTTATCATGATGTACGGATGGTCTTTATTTTTGATGAAGAAGAATATAGCGATTGGGAATGGATGAAATGGCTTCCTCATTTTCAATTGCCTCATGTTCATGCAAAAGGGCTTATATATAATGAGAAAACCCGGGATCAATTGCTTTCATCCATCTACGAAATGCTGCGAGAACGTGATTCTCAGGAGGATAAAGAGAAAACAAAATTTTCCCCCCATCTCGTGTTTATTATTGCCAATCAGCAATTAATAACGGATCATGTCATCCTAGAGTATTTGGAAGGAGAACATCCATCCCTTGGACTATCCGTCATATTTGCTGCAGAGGCAAAAGAAAGTTTAACAGAGCATATTCATACTCTCGTCAGATATATCAATGATGAAGAGGGAGATATTTTAATCCAAGATAAAAAAGCCGTGTCCATTCCATTTAGACTCGATGCTCATCAACAAAAAGGCAATGAAAAATTCGCTCGTCTACTTAAAACATTGAATCACCAAGTAGGAGTGACGAATTCTATTCCTAACAGTGTTTCTTTTTTACAAATGATGCATATGCAAGATGTAGCTCAATTACCAATTAAGCAAAACTGGCTGACGAATGAATCAGCCAAGTCTCTAGCTGCTCCGATCGGTTTAAAGGGAAAAAAAGATGTCGTGGAATTGAACTTGCATGAAAAAGCACACGGGCCGCATGGACTTCTTGCTGGAACGACAGGATCGGGGAAAAGTGAGTTTTTACAAACGTATATCTTGTCATTAGCTGTTCATTTTCATCCACATGAAGTTGCCTTTTTGCTTATCGACTATAAAGGCGGCGGAATGGCGCAGCCTTTTAAAAACATGCCGCATCTACTTGGAACGATTACGAATATTGAAGGAAGTAAAAACTTCAGTGAACGAGCACTTGCTTCTATTAAAAGTGAATTAAAGAAGAGACAACGTTTGTTTGATGAATATCAGGTGAATCATATTGATGATTATACGGATTTGTATAAACAAGGTAGATCAAAAAATCCATTACCACATTTATTTCTTATATCCGATGAATTTGCAGAGTTAAAAAGTGAAGAGCCTGACTTTATTAGGGAGCTTGTCAGCGCCGCTCGAATCGGGAGAAGTTTAGGCGTGCATTTAATTCTAGCCACACAAAAGCCTGGTGGAGTCATTGATGAACAAATTTGGAGTAACGCACGGTTTAAAGTGGCCTTGAAAGTGCAGGATGCCAACGACAGTAGAGAAATTCTTAAAAACGGCGATGCTGCAACGATTACTGAGACAGGAAGAGGTTATTTACAAGTAGGCAATAATGAAGTGTATGAGCTATTCCAGTCAGCATGGAGCGGTTCACCGTATCTCGAAGATACTTCCCAATCGGAAGATGAAATTGCTCTCGTAACGGATCTTGGTTTAATTCCATTATCGAATGTTACGACCCATGATAGAAAGAAAACAAACAAAAAAACCGAAATAGAAGCAATTGTAGAAAAAATAGAGGGCATACAAGCTGAAATGGGGATTGAGAAACTGCCAAGTCCATGGCTGCCGCCTCTTGCTCATTGGATATCTAGAAAATCTTATCGAGCATCTAATAGAAATGAAATTAGTTTCGCCTTAGTAGATGAACCTGAGAAGCAAAGTCAAACCGCCTTTCATTATGATGTGCTTGATGATGGGAATATAGGGATTTTTGGCTCTTCAGGATACGGGAAGTCCTATACGGTCATTACTCTTTTACTTAGTATGGCGGAAAGATTTAGTCCTGAAGAAATGTATTATTACTTGTTTGATTTTGGAAATGGTACTCTTCTTCCATTAAAGCAGCTTCCACATACAGCCGACTTTTTCTTAATGGATGAGGGGCGAAAGATTGAGAAGTTTATGAATCTATTAAAGGGTGAAATCGCACAAAGAAAGCAACTATTCCAACAGCAGGAAGTAAACAGTATTAAAATGTTTAATCAATTAAGTGATGAGAAACTACCGCTTCTTTTTATTGCTATTGATAATTTTGATTTGATAAAAGAAGAAATGCAGGAACTTGAAGCACAAATTACACAATTTGCAAGGGATGGTCAGTCGTTAGGGATTTATATGATTTTTACGGCTACAAGGATTAATGCAGTTCGTCAACCTCTTATGAATAATTTGAAGACGAAAATTGTTCATTACTTAATGGACAGCGGTGAATCTTACTCTATATTAGGGAGAATTCCTTTCACACCTGAACCGATTCCAGGCAGAGCGATTATTAGGAAAGATGAGTCCTATTTTTCACAAGTATTTTTGCCAACGGAAGGTAAGGATGATTATGAAGTACTGGAATCAATCAAACAAGATGTTCAGTTGTTGAAAGCAAAATATGAAGGCTTTAATGGGCCTAAACCGGTTCCAATGCTGCCATCTGAATTAACGATGTTGAACTTTACATCATATATAGAGAAAGCTCAGATGATTGGCAAATTCCCTATTGGTCTTGAGGAAGAGTCCGTTCAACCGGTTTATATCGATTTTGCGAAAAATAAACATTGTATCGTTCTTGGTCCAGCGCAAAAAGGGAAGACCAACGTTCTAAAGGTATTAGTAAATTCTTTAATCGATCGGGGAACAGAATCAGTAGGAATATTTGATTCATTCGATCGAGGATTATCGAGTTATTCATCAGAGCAAGCTGTCACGTATTTAGAAACGAAAGAGCAAATTACAGGTTGGTTGAGTCATATTGAACATCTGTTAGCGGGAAGAGAACAGGATTATCTCGCAAACATTCAACAAGGTCCTGTAAGAACGGAATATTCACCAATTGTACTCGTTATTGATGGGTATTCACGATTCTCTCAATCTATTGACAGCCTGTTGCAGGATCGAATTTCAAAGCTTATGAAAAATTACAGCCACCTTGGTTTCCACGTATTTGTTTCTGGAAGTAATAATGACTTAACAAAAGGGTATGATTCATTAACCGTTGAAATTAAGCAGATTCGTCAAGCTGTTGTATTAATGAAAAAATCAGAACAAACGTTATTTACCTTATCGTATGAGCGAAAAGAAGAGGAAATCTATCCGGGGTATGGCTATTATGTCATTAATGGCAAGGAGACGAAACTACAAATTCCATTATGCTCTACTGAAACGAGGGTTTATTTATGATAAGTAAAACAAGATATATGATGAAAATGATTTTAGTTATAATTCTTATTCTTGCCACCCCGGCAGTCTTCTTTGGTTCTATTGGTGATCACCCTTTCCAAGTTAGGGAAAACGCAACGCGTACAATCGCCGTAGTAAATGAAGATATAAAGGCAGAGAAGGAAAATAAAGCGATAGATTTTGGGACGCAAATTATGACCATTCTTGAAGAGGATTCCAATTATCAATGGGTGGCAATGAGCCGAAGCGCTGCGGTCAATGGTCTTAAAAACACAAAGTACGATGCAGTCGTTTATATTCCTTCCGATTTTTCGAGTAATATTATGACGTACGAAGATAAACAACCAGATAAAGCCAAATTTGAGTATGATGTTCAAGAACAATTAAATGTCGTGAACCGTGAGAAAGTTTTGCGTGAAATGGAGCGTGCAACTAATCGTGTTAATGGAAAAATATCTACGTTGTATTGGATGTACATTTCACAAGATCTAGAAGGTGTTCGAGGTCATTTTGATGAGATTGTACAGAAAGAAATTGACTTCCAAAAGGCGATGTTAGCATTTTATAGTCCAAGTTCGAAAAGTCTGGCTGGTGAGATCGAGCAGCAAAAAAACATGCTCGAAAGTATTCAAACAGCAACGAAGTCACTAGATAAAGCAGCTCCGGACAGAATCGATAATATTAATCAATTTGAGCAGAACTTAACAGCATTTGTTGAATTTGTAGAAAAATATAAAGAATATCAGGAAGCTCAGCAGCAAATATTGCAGCAATTGCAAGAGGAAAGCCTTGGAACAATTGAGGCATTTGCTTCCAATCAGATTCCGACCTTGACGGATTCTATTAATTCTTTTAATCAACAAGGCGGACAGCTGTCCCTTGAACTAGAAGAGATGGGGAAACAGTTAGAAGAAAATAATGAAAAGATGAATAATCTGTCTGCGATTCGATTAGATCAAGTGAATCGTCAAAAGGAAGAGTTGATTGCTTACTTTAGAGAACGAGAGATAGAATCTCTGAATCAGGCAGTGAACAAGCTTCAGACTTTAAAATCGGAATTAACGAACGGATCTCAACAACCAGATGATCAGGGAGCGGTGGATACTGCTCAAACTCCGACTGAACAATCACCGGCGGGAACTGTTAACACGCAAAAAGAACGAGAAGAATTACAGTCGATTGCTAAAGAGCTGAATGATATAAAGACGAACTTAGAAGCGATTGCTGAACCGCAACCAGAGCAGGTAACTGCTACGATTAACAGTATACCGCTGTTGGCAGAGCGAATGTCTAAAGTGGAACAACAGCTTGCTGCGATGGACACTGAGGAAAATCCATTACAGCCAATTGTGGATGAACTAAATGCAAAAATTAAAGATTTATTAGATAATGCTAATTCTCAAGTTGACCAAATGGATGAATTGATTGAGGAGATTAAGAAGAAAGAGCAAGCGGTTCTTGCTTCTCCTGTTTTAACTCAGGAGAAAAAGGATGTGTTATCCACTGTATTTTCCAAAGAGATTGAAGGTGGATCTTCAAATGCTATTTTGAATTATTATGCTGGACTTGTTCAATTAGAAACATTGTTACAAGATAGCTTGAATGCAAGTAATGAAAATCTTCAAGCTGTACAGGAAAGAATCAGTCCAATTCTTGGGATAAACGAGCAAGAACAAACTATGTGGAATGAGCTTTCTACAGATATGCCATCAGCAACAGGACAAATAACGACTTTACAAGAGCAATTGAATACGTTTTTAGCAGGATACAGTGAAGAGGTTGAAGAACAACATTCTACTATTATGGAAGATTTAACTTCACTTGAAGACAGCTCCAAACAAGTAATGAATCATGTTCAATTCATTTCTGCTGATGCTCCGGCTTCAACAGAAGAAGTGGATGGACAGTCCGTCGTTACTCATCAGAAGGGTCTTGCGCAAGAAATGGCTATGATTCATGATTTAGTGAATTCTCTTGGAGACAGCCAAGATCAAATTGTTACGTATACAGATGACCTGCAATCAAAGGTTGAGAATGTACAACAAGATGCCAATACGCTTAATAATAAATGGGCAGCAAATGTGGATACAACCAAAATGTTCCGAGATGATATTTTTAATGTTTTAGGAAATGCGTATGTAGATGGCCAAAAGAATGGGCCGGTTTATGATCATTTAGCCCAACCGCTTCAAATTAGCGGAGATAGCACGTTGAAGAAGGAAGAAAAGAATATACCGCCTGTTATCATCCTGGTCATTGTGTTAATTGCTAGTTTATTAATTGGATATTTCAGTCATTATTTCAAAGGGGCACCTAAACTTGTCCAAGTGGCTGTGTTTGCGCTGCTAAATTTAATTGTTGGTTTAATTATTAGCATATATGGCTTAAATATCTATCCATTAGAAGAAGTGCGAGCAATTGAATGGACGATTATGACAGTTCTTCTTCTTACTGCTGTTTCTACTATCGTTCTTGTTAGCTTTACGCTTGGAAACTTATTAGGGTGGCTGGTGAGTGTGGCGCTAGTGGTGTTCTTTGTTAGTCCATTACTTGCTTTAATAGCACCAAATATTGATTATGAAGATCCAATGTCAAAAGTATATATGTCGATTCAATATGAACCTGAATCGTTATTTATTCCAGCTGTTACTGTGTTAATGGGCATCATTGTCGTTCTGACCGTTATTCCGTTAGCTATACAAATCTGGAAGAATAAACGAGCAAGAAGTATCGAAGAGGAAGAGTCATATGAAGCTTAATCGAAGGATGATGTTTGCTTTGTTGCTTCCTATGAGTCTCTTTATAAACGCAAATGTGACAGAGGCAGCTGCACCTGATCTTGAAACACTAACACCGAATGAGTATGAAAAAAAAGAGTTCAAGGAAAATACAGAGTATTTACATGAAAAGGCACTATATGAAAATAAGCAATCCATTCCGGAACAGCAAAAGGAATTAACGTTTGAACTTCCAACGTCTAATTCTAATGAAGAAATATTAAATCAGTTATTCGTTGGAGAGATAAACGCTCAACATACCATTGCTGAGAAAGCCGAACAAATGAATCTTTTTTCGGATAAGAAACCAGAGGATCTTCGGCTTAAAGACAAAAGTGAACATCCTCCGAATCG
Source organism: Peribacillus sp. Hz7 (assembly GCF_042136355.1). Taxonomy (NCBI): domain Bacteria; kingdom Bacillati; phylum Bacillota; class Bacilli; order Caryophanales; family Bacillaceae; genus Peribacillus; species Peribacillus sp. Hz7. Next base: position 425,283 of record NZ_JBHHJV010000002.1, on the reverse strand, counting down.
GCAAATACAGTTAATGGTTATAATCGGCTTACTAGCCATTGGACTGATGGTAATGCTCGTTTTGCTTATTCCTAAAATGGTGCAAGGAAACCAGCAATTGAAGTGAGGGGTAAGCGAGTTGAGGGAAGGATTAAGCCTTCTCTCAACTCGTCTTATTTTAAAGAATGCCTTTACGTTCTTCCCCCACTGATGGAAGTTTCACTTTCCAGGAGGTGTAAATATGAGTTTTTCAGATACACTTAATCAAATTTACAATGAGATTTCCAGTCAATCGGCAGCTATAGATGAAAAAATTTCCCGGTTAGAGCAAGCGAAACAGAAAATAAAGGAAGAGCAATATATCAGTTTGCAAGAAATTCCGAAAATTCTAGAACCTCAACTAGGTGCTTTATGGATGGGGAGCCGCTCAAATTCTTTTGATAATTCTAGAGAGAAAGCCCATACAGCGATGGTCACCATCATCAATGATGATTATGATGACTACGTGCAAAGTATTGAAAATAAAATCAATCTATTACAGATAGAACGAAGCGTTTTAGATTTCGCAAGCGGATTGGCCAATGAAGCGAGTCAATTGATAGGGAAAGGAGAAGAAGTATTCGATGAGTTAGAAAGTAAAATCAGTGATTTGAAAGGGAGGCTGTTTTAATGCAAAATATCAAACTGGATTATTCAGAAGTGATTCAACAATTAAATGATGTGAAAAAGAAGCTTAGTGAATTACATCTCCCGAGTCCTTCTGAAACAGAACTTGGACAGAATCAGCTTACATTTACAAAAGAATGGCTTCAAAGAGAAGAGAATCTACAAAAAATGGTTATACAGTATATGCAGGCCGTTCAAAAAAACGTGGAAGATACACATGCGAATGTAGACATTTTGAAAAAACAAGATGAAGCGATCGTTAAATAATGTAAAGGGGCTTTATGAACAATGGAAATGAAGATATATGAAGCCGACACGTTGGTTCATTCTGTTGAAGAACGTGCCAAGCAATATAAAGCATTAAAAGAGCAATTTCAGCAATTAAAAATAGAGTTTGCTAAGATTGTAGATAATGGGAATTTTCTCGGCAACGGAGCAGAAGCCATCAAAGGATTTTATGAAGCACAAATCGATGTAGTTGACGTATGGATTCTGCTTATTGATCAACAAGTGGCTTTTTTCGAAGGCATTCAAGGAATGACAGAAGATGTTCAACTATCAGGAGACACCGTTGTAAAAGTACCTTTCCTAGAAGAAAATTTGTCCCAATCCAATCAGTTAGCGAAAGAAATGGTCACCCAGCAACAAGAAGATCTCCAGCAAATCTTTAACGACATTGAAGATTTAATTTCCCTCCAGGTGTTCTCTAAGGAAGAATTCGATGAAAACATCAACGAGGCCGAAAAAGAACGCAACGAAACGATTCAAAAAGTCAATAAGCTAGATGAAGATTTAACGACGGAATATGCGCTATCTGAACAAACAGAAACGTATGTCTATGCTCTGTTCAACCAATTGATAGAGGCGACCAGAAAGGGCGAGAACATATCTCCTCTCTACTTTAATGCTAACACGTATAAGACGAGTGAAATCTATCAGCTGAAAGACGATGTAGCGAAGCAAACAAATCAATATTTAACCTTCAAAAAAGATCAGCATGAAGCAAGAGAGCTGGCCAAAGAAATCGAAGCCCAGGAAAATCGCCCCTGGTACGAAAAAGCGTGGGAGGCAACAAAAACCTTTACAGGTGAAATCACCGGCTATTATGATACTAAGAGAGCCGTAGAAGGTGTTGATCCCGTAACAGGCCGAAAACTATCCGAAGCTGAACGAATCACAGCCGGAGCTATGGCCGCAGCAGGCTTTATCCCCGTCGTCGGCTGGGCTGGAAGAGCGTTCAAAGGCGGAAAAGCAATCTATTCAACAGCTAAAGGATTGGATGCCGCGAGCACCGCTCTCGATGCCTACAAAACATCCAAGTCTCTATCTATTTTACAAAAAAGCGAGATGGGCATCTACGGTTTAGTCTCGGCCAACGGACTAAGCGAAGCGATGCTTGGTAAGGATATGTTTGGGAATGAGCTGACGGATGAACAGAGACAGAATAGTCTATTGACGGCACTGGGGATTGTTGGGGTTGCGGGGGCAGCGAAGCTTGTAGACAAAGCAGGAACGAACTTCCCATACAGCAAGGCATACATACAACAGCAAGTCCAACACGCTCAAACGATTCTTAAGGATATGGGAAGAGCCGGCTATGACACACTAAAAAATGTTGGAAAGTCAGGAACATCCACAGCCAAGGCAATCGGTAGAGAACTCGGAAAAGTAAAGGTTCCAACCGGTATCAAAGCCGAACAATTACTTGCCAGCAACGGAACGAGATTTGTCCATGTTGGGGTGGATAAAACGCAAATCAAGGATCTTGTTCAGAAGTTTGCGGTGAAAAAGAGTTCGGGGAATACGATTGATACGGGGATGGTAAATGGTGTTGCTGGAGCAAATGGCGTTAAAACATTAGTTGGAGCAGGAGAACAGTTTACAAACGGAAGAAAAAATAGGTTAAAGCCTGATATTAGGTATAAAACAGGAGAGTATGATTACTTTTATGAAACAGATAGTGTAGGTAGGGTTGTAAAATTTGAAACAGAAAACTTACAGTTAACAACAAGAACAGAAAGGTTGTCACACAGCAAAAATACACCAGGTAAAGTAAAAGGTCAGGACCATGCAGGCCATTTGGCAGGTGATAGATTTGGAGGCTCACCTAAAATTGACAATTTGGTATCGCAATTATCTGATGTTAATTTGAAGCAGTATAAGAAGATTGAAGAAGAATGGGCTACAGCTTTGAAAGAAACACCTCCCAAAGAAGTAACAGTTGATGTTGAAATAATTTATTCCGGAAATGATATGCGTCCAAAGAAGTTTATAGTTAATTATTCTATTGATGGTGAGCTGGGCTTTGAAGTTATTGAAAATTAATCTAAGGAGTGAGAATGTAGTATGAAAGAATTTGAAGATAGATTTAGTGAATTGCAAGCGGATATGATATCTATATGTATGGAGTACGTTGAAGATAGAGCGGATAAGGTGTATGTTTACGCTTCATGTGAAGAAGGTATTATTTCGGGTAGATTCTTTTATTTGATTAATAATAAGTATGTAAAATGTCATAAAGTGAATGATGCATTGGAGGATGGGGACGAAAGATATGATGTGTCTAGAGAACGCCAGTTTATGGTATTGCGCATAATATGTGAAGATATCGAAAAAGTAAAAGTACTGTGCAAAGAATATGAAAGAGACATGCCAACGGAGATGAAATTAATATATGATGTTAAGAGTGGCAATTTCAAAGCTGAGTACAAATATGATTTAGTATATACGAATGATGATATTAAAACGGCGGGGCATATTGCTGATGAGTGGTTTGAAGAGGTAAAAAATAATAACTTTTAAATTGTTCACAGTTAAAGGTATGCTAAGATTTGAATTCATAACTCATGAAGGTTGTGCCATCATGGAGTTATATAACCATGTTCTGCTAAGGAAATTAACATGCTCGTTGGTTTAAAGATAGGACTAGTAACGAATTAATTTATATAACTAGCTATAAAACACCTGATTGCTTTTTAGGGCATCAGGTGTTTTTTTCGGGAAATTTATACTTTGGCCAACATGAATAATGCGTACATGAAATTCATAACCCATGAAGGTAGTATCATCATGGTATAGTTAACAAACAAGAGAGACTGTACAAGCTCGTAGCGATAAACAATAGGTAATGTAAAAAGGTTCCTCAGCCAAAGGAATGAACGCCGCGAATCATGCCCTTGATGCAAATCCTTATCTATTCTATAAAAAAGGAAAAATACATGCACGAAACTATTTGTAAGACTTTTGTAGAGATTTCAGAAGACCCTCATGTTATTAAATTAGATAATTCTAAATTAACCAAAGATGAAATTAATGAGGCGATAGAAACTGCTGATTTATCATTTCTCGACAGAAGACTCCACCTCAAGGAATGGGGACATAGCCCAATGAGTAGATGGGGGGAGTTCAATAGAAATGGGGATTTGCTAATGAGTAATTTAAAAGAAGGAAAATTGGTAGTAGAAGGTATTGAAGTTAGTAAAGATACCAAATTGACTGTTTTTGAAAAATTTCTAACCATAAATACTAGTCTTGAGGTGAGGAAAAGACAAAATGGTAAAGCGACAGTGGGATCTTTAAAACCTATACAATTGGGGAATAAAAAGTTTGCTGTTAGAATTTTATTTGAAAATAATAATATACAAGGAATAAGATTAAAGGTTAGTGATCCATCCATTAACGAATGGGACTACGAAGAAAAACTATCTCAACATGGAGAATGGTTAACAGAACAAATAGGCTATCCTGAGGGAATCTTATCGGAAAATGTGTTTGAGTGGGGGAAAATCACGCAGTGGTATGATCAAAGGTCTAGTGGGGCGGGAATTAGTATATTATATTTTCAAAGTTGAAATCTTTAGTAGGCCTTAACAGTTTGTTGTTAAGGTCTTTTTTATACATAAATAGAAAAATGAAAGAAAAGGATGAGCTTTAGAATGGAGAAGTAAAAACCTTTACAGGTGAAATCACCGGCTATAAAGATTGATTTAGAGGTTATTCATAATAATGGGAATAGAATAAAACCATAAATAACTAATTATCGGAGGTTTTTTGATGGAGCACTTTACTTATAATGAATTATTTGAAGTTATCCAGGAGGATTATCAAGAGTATTTAAATAAAAATAGAGGAAATAGATATGCTATTGCTAGGGCCTTTAACGAGAATCTTGATATGGGTAATATAGAGGGTTTTATTGTTTATACCGCTATTGGTGAAATATTGATTACGCATGATAAAGTATTTAACGGATATCTTGAAGCTATAACAAATAAATTAAATAGTTTCAATCCTAAAGAAGCGTCAGGAGAATTGACAGCCGTAGAGATAGAGAATTTATCTAAAAGAATTAAAGAAGTATTAGAGGGGCTCAATCATGTTGAAGTAGACTATAAGCCTAATACAGACAATAGAGATTAAAAATTAAGAACCTTTGGGAATAGTGAATTTATTCTCATAAGGTTCTTCTTTATTATTCAGCGGTCAATTAGACTATTTTTAATAACCGCAGAAGGTTCAGCCACTTGTTTACTTTGATTGGCAGATGAGTAAATCTATCATCAATGATAATGGGATTAGTCGGTATGTCCGTTATTTTTAATTTCTTGCTGATTAAACTGATTACACGCACTTTTGGATTGTAAATCCATATGCACAACAATATTAATATTCATTTCTTCATTAATATCTTCTATATACCTGATTCCCATAAAACCCCTTCTTAGTTTAAAAGATTTTCGCTATTCTTTACATTGCTGTTTAGATGTGTTGTTATCTCACGGTTTATTTTCCTCTCTTAGCCTAGCATACTTTTCGAAAGCTTGTCATGAATGCTAAGCGATTTGCATACATATTAGGGAAATGGTGGATACAGGAGGAACGTTAGATGGAATCAGTACTTGCTCTTTTGCCTAAAAAAATTCAAGATCCGCTTCTTAGAGTACCACCGGATATTTTGTCGCGCAGTGAAGAGGTTCGCATTCGTGTTGGAAAACCAATTGAAGTAACTGTGGCAGGGCAGCCATACTTTATTCCTTATGAAGTAAGCGCACGGGATGCGGAACAATTATTAAGTCATTTGAGTCAGTTTTCGTTATATACATTAGAAGAGGAATTGAAGCGCGGCTATATAACAATTGCTGGTGGACATCGTGTTGGTCTTGCGGGCAAGGTTATTTTAGAAAACGGTACAGTAAAAGCAATTCGTGATATTTCTTCATTCAATATTCGTATTGCTCGGCAAAAGATTGGTGTCGCTGAATCGCTTATTCCTTCTATATATAACGATCAATGGCATCATACATTGATTATCGGTGCACCGCAAACTGGAAAAACGACCATTCTTCGTGATATTGCAAGAATTATGTCTACAGGACATGAGCCGCTCAATATCCCTGCTAAAAAGGTAGGAATTGTCGATGAGCGTTCTGAAATTGCCGGCTGCGTTCATGGTGTACCGCAGTTAGAGTTTGGGATTCGAGTCGATGTGTTAGACGGATGTCCGAAAGCAGAAGGAATGATGATGATGATCCGGTCGATGTCACCGGATATATTAGTTGTGGACGAGATTGGTAGACAAGAAGATGCGTCAGCTGTTTTAGATGCAGTAAATGCAGGGATTAAACTCATTATTACAACGCATGGTCATACATTTCAAGAAGTTCAAAAACGTCCCTTTATTGCGAATCTGTTAGATCAAAATATTTTTGAACGCTTTATTGAAATTAGACGAGATGATAAAGGAAATCGGAGCTATCATATTTTGAATGAAAAAGGACAACAGTTGTACGTGAAGGCAGGTGCTGGACTTCATGTTTAAGTTGTTAGGCGCAGCGATTATTATCATGGCTACCACTTGGGCTGGTTTTGAGGCTGCCCGAAAATTAAGTACAAGACCCCGGCAATTACGGCAACTAAAAGTCGCTTTGCAATCACTCGAAGCGGAAATTATGTACGGGCATACCCCGTTGAAAGAAGCAGCGCAAAAATTGCAAAAACAGCTGCCGAAGCCGCTGAATCATTTGTTTGCTGCGTTTGCTACACGGCTTGATCAAGGGGAAACAACGGTTAAAGAAGCATGGGATGAAAGTTTAACAGAAGTGTGGAGCGCTCTTTCTTTAAAGCAAGGAGAGTATGAAATTCTTACGCAATTTGGAGAAATGTTAGGCAAAAGCGATAAGTACCACCAGCAAAAGCAAATTATGCTGACAATGGCTCATTTAGAACGTGAAGAGAGCGAAGCTGTTGACCTGCAAGGAAAGTACGAAAAAATGATGAAAAGTCTTGGTTTTTTATCAGGGTTATTATTAATCATTTTGCTGATGTAGCAGAAGTGGGAGGAATGGAAGATGGGCATTGAAGTAGACATCATTTTTAAAATCGCAGGAGTGGGCTTAGTTGTCGCCTTTTTGCATACGATTCTTGATCAAGTTGGAAAAAAAGAATATGCCCAGTGGGTTACTTTATTCGGCTTTATTTATATTTTGTTTATGGTTGCCTCTATTGTAGAAGATTTATTTCAAAAAATTAAATCGGTCTTTTTGTTCCAGTAAAGGAGGGGATGCGTCATTGAGATCATAAAGATTGTTGGGATTGCTCTCGTGGCTGCTTTTCTTGCTTTAGTTGTAAAAGAACAAAAGCCGAATTTTGCTTTTTTATTAGTTGTTTTTGTAGGCTGTTCTATTTTCTTGTTTTTAGCAGACAAAATTTATGAAATTATTATGATGCTTGAAAAGCTGGCCATTAATGCAAATGTAAATACGGTTTACTTAGAAACGATTCTTAAAATTATCGGCATTGCCTATATTGCTGAATTTGCCTCTCAGATTACGAAAGATGCCGGCCTTGGCTCATTGGCTTCTAAAATTGAGTTAAGCGGGAAAATTTTAATTTTAGCAATGGCCATTCCGATTTTAACGGTCATTATCGAAACCATCTTACAGATGCTCCCAAGTTAATGAACAATTTCTACTAGTCGATGAGGTGAAGTTATGAAGCAGCGGCATCTTTTTTTTATCGTCGTATACACGCTGTTCCTTTTTTTTCAAACGACCGTTGGACAGGCTGCTGAAGAAGATGAATTGAAACAAGAGCCAATTATGCAGTCGGATTTAGTACAAGATCAACTTGAGAGAATTGACTTTGAAGAGTTAAAAACCTTTTGGGATAGCGTAATTACAGAGTATGGTGGTTTTTTGCCAGAAAGTCAAAAAGGCAGCTTTATGGATTTTGTAAGCGGAGAGAAGCAATTTTCCTTTAGCGAGTGGTTTAAGGGCATTGCTAAGTTTGTCTTTCATGAGCTGCTTGTAAATGGAAAGCTGCTTGGTTCGCTTCTTTTGCTGACAATCTTTAGTATGTTTTTGCAATCTTTACAAAATGCTTTTGAACAAAGCTCCATTAGTAAAGTCGCGTATGCCATTGTGTATATGGTGCTCATTATATTAGCGTTAAATAGCTTTCATGTAGCAATGGAATATACGAAAGAGACCATTAACATGATGACTTCCTTTCTAATGGCGCTTATCCCATTGTTACTTGCGCTAATTGCTACTTCGGGAGGGCTGATTTCAGCCGCTTTTTTTCACCCGCTTTTGATGTTTTTGATGAATACAAGCGGCATTTTAGTTCAATATGTCGTGCTGCCGCTCTTATTTTTTTCGGCGATTTTAAGCATTGTTAGTACACTTACCGATCATTATAAAGCGACGCAGCTTGCCCAGTTATTGCGAAACTTTGCCATCGGTATTCTCGGTGCATTTATGACGGTTTTTCTGGGGGTCATTTCCGTACAAGGAACTTCTTCGGCTGTAGCTGATGGCGTGACGATTCGGACAGCTAAGTTTATAACAGGAAATTTTATTCCGGTAGTTGGCCGAATGTTCACCGATGCTACAGATACGGTCATTAATGCATCGGTCTTATTAAAAAATACAGTGGGAATGGCTGGAGTTGTTATTTTATTAGCGATTATCACATTTCCTGCACTTAAAATTTTAATGATTTCATTTATTTATAAGTTAGCAGCGAGTTTACTGCAGCCGCTCGGTGGAGGCCCGGTTATTGCTTGTCTCGGTATTATTAGCAAAAGTATCATCTTTATTTTTGCGGCGCTTGCGATTGTTTCACTTATGTTTTTTTTAAGTATTACCGTTATTATTGCTGCGGGGAATATTACGCTCATGGTTCGTTAGAAAGGAGGAGATATCGTGGATTTTTTAGCTAGTTGGATCTCGAATATTATTATCTTTATTCTATTAGCGACCGTAATCGATATGCTTCTTCCGAACTCAGCTCTGCAAAAGTATTCAAAAATGGTGATTGGGCTGCTGCTTATAGCGGTTATTATTACCCCAATTTTGCGTTTACTTCATACAAATTTTGACGATGTTCTAGCCTCTGCGACGATTCAATTTGAACAGGGAGAGGCTCAGTCACTTGGAAATTTAACAGAATCGAAGAAAAAAGAAATACAAGCTGCCCAAAGTGCATATATTTTAGAACAAATGGCTGTCCAATTACAGGCAGAGGCAGAAGAGGAGCTGATGGAGAAGTATCAAATGGAGATTCAGGATATTCAGGTAACTGTTAAGGATGAAGAGAAACCGGAACCAGAGAATTTACAGCATATTACGATTAGCCTATCAGAAGTAAAAGAGGATGAAACCATTGAAGCCATTGCGAGGGTAGAGATTGATACAAAGCGTGCTGTTGTGACAGATGATGCACGCTATGCAGATGTGAAACAATTCCTAGCAAATACTTGGTCCATTGATGAAGAAATGATTCAAATTGCCGGGGAAAGGAGGGACTAAACCATTGAAAAATGAAAAAGGTCCATTATCCTGGCTCACTCAATTTTTGAACAAACATAAAAATCAAAAGGATAAAAAGCCATCACTCTATGTATATGTCTTTATCATCGTTCTACTTGGAATGGGGATTATGATGGTCGGTAATTTATTTACGGCTAATCAACCGGAACAAAATGAGAACCTTCAATCCGTATTTAACAATAAGGAAGCAACAAAAGACACCGAAGTATTTGGTCAGAAAAACGAATCAGAATTTAAAACAACACGAGAGTATGAGGTGTATTTACAAAATGAGATGAAAGAAGCGCTGGAGATGATTGCGGGTGTCAGTGATGTGAAAGTTGTCATCTATGTGGATGCAACAGAGAAAAAAGAATTTGAAAGAAATAAAGTAACCCAAAAACAGGTGACAGAAGAAGCTGATCAAGAAGGCGGGAAGCGAACGGTAGAAGATACTTCGATTGATGAACAGCTCGTTATTATAAAAAATGGTGATAAAGAGGGTCCAATTGTTGCACAAACGAAAAAGCCTAGTGTTAGCGGTGTATTAGTTGTTGCCAAGGGTGCTGAAAATATCCAAATTAAAAAATGGATTGTAGAGGCGGTAACTCGTGCTTTAGATGTACCAAGCCACCGCGTATCTGTAATGCCTAAAAAATAGGAGGGTGTACAATTATGTTATTGAAAAAACAAACAGTATGGTTATTAACGATGTTAAGTCTTGTCGTCGTATTATCTGTCTATTATTTAACATCTCCTGAAAGTGTAGAAAATGCAGCGACAACCGAACAGCAAAAGAATGAGCAAAATGAAAATGCTATGGTTGGAGACGAAATGGAATCAGAATCAGAATCAGTAGCGAAGCCTGATGCAAATGACACAAAGAAAGAAGAACAATCAGATACAAAGTCAGACACAAAATCAGATGAGAAAGCGGAAAAAGATTCTGAAGCATCCGTAGCGATTACTTCTGGAGACGATACATTTGACGCTTTACGTATGCAAATTGATGATGAACGATCTAAATTAAGCCAAGAATTAACAGAAAAAATGGGGAATACAGAGCTAAGTACCGAGGAAAGAAACGCTGCTTATGAAGCAGTCGAACAATTAAGTGAGATTAAGGTAAAGGAAAATATTTTAGAAGGAATGATTGTTTCACTAGATTTTGATGCGGCTCTTGTACGTGTAGATGGGGACGATGTGAAGGTGACGGTAAAAGCTGAAGAGCAATCGGCAGCTGATGCAAATAAAATTATGCGCCTTGTTCGAGGAGAAATAGAAGAGGCTAACGATATTTCCGTAGAATTCCAGGTAGGGAAATAAGGAAAGAAATAGGATGATCTGATACACAACAGTTTTATAGATTAAAAGAGTAAAGCTTTAGTCCCTTTCGTAATAAAAGAAAGGGACTTTTTTGAAATTTATTAGGAAATATAAAGGATGAGAGAGAGGGAGGATAAAAAGTTATTTGAATTTTAATGAAAATGATGTAAGCGATTACTTTTTATATGAAGTTTTCAGTTGAATATTTTTACAAATGTTATATTAGAGGTGTTTTTTGAGTTTATGGATTCAATAATTTGTAAATTTATTTTAATTATTATATGGTTAATTTTGGTTTGTTGTTTGCTGATTTTTAAGTTAATTATGTATTTTTGATAAACTAATTATTGAATTTTCAGTAGATTGTATCGTATGATGTTAAGGGCTAGATAATAATTTTTTTTTACTGATTTGAAAATAATATTCCACAGTAATGAAATCTCTGTTATACTACAGGTAAGGTATTAATTCTTGTAATTTTAAAGAACTAATAGTAATCCGCTCTAGCCATTAAAATATGTGAATTCTTCAGAATTTTTTTGAAGTAAGCGTCTACATTATTAGCGGACGTTTCATGAAAAAATTATTATGAGGATAGCATATAATTTGACAGAGTAAATTTCTTTTAAGGATGTTTTTTTCTCTTCGGTGCGGACAGACTGTAGTTGAGAGTTACTGAAAAGATGCCTCAACCAAAACATTAAAACAAGACAAGGAGTGCCAAGATGAAAGTACAAGAAATTCGTGAAATTATTAAATTAGTTGATCAATCAAACATTAGTGAATTTTCTTTTGAACAAGAGGGTTCAAAAATTAAATTAAAGAAAACAGAAGTAGGTACAGTTGTTTACCCAACAGCAGCTCCAGAAGTGAAAGCTGTAGAAGCTCCAAAAGCTGCTCCAGCACCAGTTGCTGCACCAGTAGAAGCTCCAAAAGCTGCTCCAGCACCAGCTGCTGCACCAGTTGCTGCTGTAGCTCAAGATACAGAAGGATTACATAAAATCACTTCTCCAATGGTTGGAACTTTCTATCAATCTCCATCACCAGACGCTGATGCATATGTAAAAGCTGGCGATAAAGTAACTGGCGATTCAATCGTTTGTATCGTTGAAGCAATGAAACTTTTCAATGAAATTGAAGCAGAAGTAAACGGTGAAATCGTTGAAGTGTTAGTTAAAGACGGCGAGCTTGTAGAGTACGGTCAAGCATTATTTTTAGTAAAGCCTGAGTGAGGAGCTGTTCCAAAATGATTAAAAAGGTATTAATTGCAAACCGTGGGGAAATTGCAGTACGTATTATTCGTGCTTGTAAAGAACTAGGGATTGAATCAGTAGCAGTTTATTCTGAAGCTGATAAAGATGCCCTTCATGTTCAACTTGCTGACGAAGCATATTGTATTGGACCTAAACTATCAAAAGATAGTTATTTAAATACAACGAATATTCTTAGTGTAGCGAAGAAAACAGGGGCTGACGCTATTCACCCTGGTTATGGCTTCCTTGCTGAGAATGCTGACTTTGCGGAGCTTTGCCGTGACGTAAACATTACGTTTATCGGACCAAGCCCAGAAGCAATCAGCCAAATGGGTACAAAAGACGTAGCACGTCGTACAATGGAAGCTGCAAATGTTCCAATCGTACCTGGTACAGAAGGCGTTATCGCAAGCGTTGAAGAAGGTGTAGAGTTTGCTGGTAAAATTGGTTACCCAGTAATCATTAAAGCTACAGCCGGCGGTGGCGGTAAAGGGATTCGTGTTGCAAGAACAGAAGAAGAACTAATTAAAGGCATCAACATCACGCAACAAGAAGCAGCAACAGCTTTCGGGAACCCAGGTGTTTATATCGAGAAATTCATCGAGGATTTCCGCCATGTTGAAATCCAAGTTATGGCTGATAACCATGGCAATGCGATTCACCTTGGAGAGCGTGATTGTACAGTTCAACGTCGTTTACAAAAACTTGTTGAAGAAACTCCATCACCAGCTCTTGACGGTGAACTACGTGAAGAAATGGGCCAAGCTGCTGTAAAAGCTGCGCTTGCAGTTAACTACTCTGGTGCAGGTACAGTTGAATTTATCTTTGATTACAAAGCTCGTAAGTTCTACTTCATGGAAATGAACACTCGTATCCAAGTAGAACACCCGGTTACAGAAATGGTAACAGGTTTCGATTTAATTAAAGAACAAATCAGAGTGGCATCTGGTGAAAAGTTATCGATTTCACAAAAAGATGTAACATTCAATGGTTGGTCTATTGAGTGCCGTATCAACGCTGAAAACCCAGCGAAAAACTTCATGCCTTCAGCTGGAAAGATTCAAAACTATCTTGCGCCAGGCGGTTTCGGAGTACGTGTTGATTCAGCGGCATACCCAGGCTATTCAATTCCGCCATACTATGATTCAATGATTGCCAAATTGATTGTTCACGCTCCAACTCGTGAAGAAGCAATTGACAAAATGAAACGTGCTTTAAGTGAATTTGTTGTTGAAGGAATTCATACAACAATTCCGTTCCACCTTAAATTACTTTCTCATGATCAATTTGTTTCAGGAGAATTTAATACGAAATTCCTTGATATTTATGATGTAATGAACTCATAATGTAAAGGAAGATAGGAGGTGCTTGGAATGAGTGAAGTAGAAAATCAATTGCTTGAAGTGACTGACTATAATAGTGGACTTGGCAAGGTTGAAATTGCTCCAGAAGTAATTGAAGTCATTGCGGGGATTGCTGCATCCGAAGTTGAAGGGATTGCTCATATGCGCGGTAATTTTGCGACAGGTGTCGTAGAAAAGCTGGGCAAGAAAAATCACGGCAAAGGTGTTAAAGTCGATTTAACTGGAGAAGCAATTAAAGTGGATCTCTATTGTGTCATGAAGTTTGGAGTCTCTATTCCGAAAGTTGCGCAAGAAGTACAAGATAACATTCGTCAAGCTTTGTTAAACATGACCGCTATTGATGCTGGTGAAGTAAACGTACATGTTGTCGGAATACAATTCGAAAACGCAAAGCAGGAAGCAGATTACGAGCAAGATATTTAATCATTCTAAACGAATCCTCGAAAAACCCGGCTATTCGCCGGGTTTTTTGTCGTAAGGCTGTTTCGTTTTCTCTGAAACGCTTGCAAGATGCGTAAGTGCTTGAAGTTATCCTTTAATTCATGTTTATTTTCTGTTAGAGTAGATAAGATGGATGTAAGAAAGTTATGAAAAATGGGCACAGTAAGTTTAATAAAGAGGCCGTGTTACACAATGTTGCTAATTAAAGTATCGTAAATAACAAAGCCGATGAAAAAGAACGATGGATATTATGGGGAGAATAAAGAAAATCTTAATATTTTTGTTTTTTTATAAATTAATGTTCGTCTGTGCAGGCATTTTCAGATATAATAGTAGATGTTAAAGGAGTAAGATGATGAAAAGAAGAACAGCACGTGAAAAAGCCCTTCAAGCATTATATCAAATCGATATCGTTGGAGCAGAAGTACAAGATGCGACGGAAAGCGTATTGAATGGTGCAGAACCTGATCGCTATTTAGAAGCAATAGTCACAGGTGTTACAGGGAAACGTGAAGAATTGGATGAAATCATCCGTGGGAATTTAGAGAATTGGAAATTAGAAAGACTGGCGAATATTGACCGGAATTTACTTCGTATGGCCGTTTATGAAATGGTCTACAGTGAAGATGTTCCTGTTAGTGTTGCAATTAATGAAGCGATTGAGATTGCTAAGAAATTCGGTGACGATCAATCAAGCAGCTTTGTAAATGCCGTTTTATCAAAAGTAAAAGCTCATTTAGGCTTTTAAAAGCTTGGCTAATCGGATGCCACCGCAATTTCTTTTACAGCATAATTATTCTTGGGAGGATACAATCATGACAGCTCAAATTATTAATGGGAAAGAAATTGCACAGGCAGTGAGACAAGAAATTCGTGAAGAGGTAGAACAATTAAAGCAAAAAGGTCTTGTGCCTGGTTTAGCTGTAATTTTAGTTGGAGATAATCAAGCTTCACAGACTTATGTGCGTAATAAAGAAAAGGCATGTGCTGATTTAGGTATGCATTCTGTGTTGATTAAAAAACCTGCTACACTTTCACAAGAAGAACTAATTGAAAACATTAATGAATTGAATCAAGATGAATCGATTCATGGGATTTTAGTTCAACTTCCATTACCATCTCATATTAATGAGGAAGCTATTATTGAAGCTATTTCACCGGAGAAAGATGTAGACGGCTTCCACCCAATTAATATTGGAAGAATGATGACAGGACAAAGTGCTTTTTTACCTTGTACCCCATATGGAGTTATGGTAATGCTCAAACATATTAATTATGATTTGGAAGGCAAGCATGTTGTAGTTGTTGGCCGAAGCAATATTGTTGGGAAACCGATGGGACAATTGCTATTAAATGCAAATGCGACAGTAACTTACTGTCATTCTAAAACAAAAGATTTGACTTATTTCACAAAGCAGGCTGATGTCATTGTTGCGGCGGTTGGTAGAAGAAATACAATTACGAGCGAGCATATTAAAGAGGGTGCGGTCGTGATTGACGTAGGAATCAACCGAAATGAAGAAGGGAAACTATGCGGGGACGTTGACTATGAAGATGTGTTAAGCAAAGCTTCCTATGTAACACCAGTGCCAGGAGGCGTTGGACCGATGACGATTACAATGCTAATGAAAAACACTATAGAATCAGCTCAAAAAGCATATAGTGTACGCCAATCTGCTTTAAAATGTTAAAAAATCGTTAAAATATTTCGATGAAGCGGTTTCTTGTTTTATAATAACAAGAGACCGCTTTTTTAATAATGTAAGCAAGTATAAAATGTTTGACACGTTTTAATGTTTAGCTCTAGGCGCCATCGGCTCTATCGTTTAGATAATCGCTTCGGAAGGCAAAGAACGTCTTCTATCAGTGCTTATCTTATGCTTGTCGGCGATAACGGGCGCCTTGCGCTTTTCTTATAAGGAGACGGAATTCAAAATATGAGTGAACAACAATATTTGAGCGTTTCGGCACTAACTAAATATATTAAACGAAAATTCGATGTGGACCCGCATTTACAGCATGTTTATATAAGAGGGGAAATCTCAAATTTTAAGCAGCATACAAGCGGGCATATGTATTTTACGTTAAAAGACGAAAAATCACGTCTTTTAGCCGTCATGTTTTCGGCCCATACTAGAGGGATGAAGTTTGTTCCGGAAAATGGGATGAAGGTACTTGTACGTGGTGACGTAACGGTTTATGAGGCGAGTGGACAGTATCAAGTCTATGTAAAACATATGGCCCCTGATGGAATTGGTGACCTATATTTAGCTTATGAGCAATTGAAGAAAAAGCTTGAGGAAAAAGGAATGTTTAGTGAGCAGCATAAGAAGGTGATCCCTCCTTATCCTCATACTGTTGGGGTTATTACATCACCTACAGGAGCTGCTTTAAGAGATATTTTAACAACGATTAAGCGTCGTTACCCGATTGCCAAAGTGATTATTTATCCTGCACTTGTACAAGGAGTAAATGCTGCGAAATCTATTGCTTTAGCGATATCGAAGGCAAATGAGCGAAGAGAAGCGGATGTGCTGATTGTAGGTCGTGGTGGAGGGTCCATTGAAGAGCTTTGGGCTTTTAATGAAGAAATCGTAGCCGAATCTATCTATGATTCTGATCTGCCTATCATTTCAGCAGTCGGTCATGAAACAGACTTTACAATTGCTGATTTTGTCGCGGACCTGCGAGCGCCAACACCGACAGGAGCAGCTGAGATGGCTGTCCCTCATATGAATGAAGTGCTGGAGCGACTAATGAACCGAAAAAATCGTCTAACACGCTCCGTACAGGAACGGATTCATTTCGAATCGAATCGTTTAGCCAGGTTAGAGAAATCGTATGCGTTTCGCTACCCGCAAAAAATGTATGAACAAAAACTAGAGCAACTAGACCGGGCTATGGAGCGTTTACAGAAAAATAGTGAGCGCTATTTTATGAATAAGAAAGAAGCATTAGAACAAATAGATGCCACCTTAAGACGTCAACATCCTGCAGAAGCTCTTCAACGCTCAAAGCAATCATTAGAGCAGCGTCATAAAAATTTGAATCGCGCCATGATGGCTATTTTAAAACAAAAAACTCAATCATTTGTTCATATAACCTCGACTTTATCGGCCGTCAATCCTCTGCAAATTATGGAAAGAGGATACGGGCTAATCTTTGGGGAAGATGAGAAGCTCATTAAAAGCACGAAGCAAGTGTCTAAAGGAGATAAGATTTCTGTCTCGATTAAGGATGGTACACTTACATGTAAAATTGAAGAAATTCAAGAGGAGGTAGAGTCGTGAAGGATCAACAAGAGCTTTCATTTGAAGAAGCAATGGAAAGTTTAGAACAAATCGTAGAAAAGTTAGAGGAGGGAGATGTCCCTTTAGAAGAAGCTATCTCGATTTATAAACAAGGAATGAACTTATCTCGTCTTTGTCATATGAAACTGAAATCGGTAGAAGATCAATTAACGGAAATCTTAAATGAAGATGGACAATTAGAGAGTTTTACAACTGTAGAGGAGGAAACACCGTGATGCTAGACTATGCTACGTTTTCCAGAGAATATAAGGCGGTTATTGAGAAGGAAGTTGTTGAGTATGTGAGAAAGTTGCAGGCACCTTCTATTGTGAAAGAAGCAATGATTTATTCATTAGAGGCAGGGGGAAAACGAATTCGTCCAATGCTTACTTTTGCTGTATTAGCTTCCTTTGGTCGAGATATAGAACGTGCTATTCCGGTCGCAGCTGCCATTGAGATGATTCATACTTATTCATTAATTCACGATGATTTACCTAGTATGGACGATGATGATCTTCGTCGTGGTAAACCAACGAATCATAAAGTTTTCGGTGAGGCCGTTGCTATACTTGCCGGTGATGCATTACTTACATATAGCTTTCAATTAATTGCAGAGATGACTCATTCTGAAGTAACTCCAGAGATGAAATTAGAATTAATTTCAGAAGTTAGTAAATCTGCGGGAGCTGAAGGAATGGTCGGTGGTCAAATTGCAGATATGGAAGGGGAAAATAAGCAATTGACCCTTGAACAGCTAGAATACATTCACGAGCATAAGACAGGTAAACTATTAGCAGCTAGTATTTTATCCGGTGCTATTTTAGCAGGAGCGAGCGTCGAGCAGCGTCAGCATTTACGGCAGTTTGCTTTTCACTTAGGACTGGCCTTTCAAATCCGCGATGATATTCTCGATATTGAGGGAACGGAAGAAGTACTTGGCAAACCGGTCGGCAGCGATACGACTAATCATAAAAGTACTTATCCAGCACTGCTTACGTTACAAGGTGCAAAGGAGAAGTTAGCAGAGCAGGTTCAATTAGCTCAAGACGCATTAGCAGAGACTAAGTTGCCTACAATGATTCTACTTAGTGAACTGACTGATTTAATCGCAAACCGCAACCATTAATTTATGTAACGAATTTGTGATGAATTAAGGTTTATGCTATAATTGTAATGCGAAAATATGTGGAACTAATTAAATTTGTGATGATTGTATACAGTCGCCGAAATCATTTTGGATGCAGGCGGCTATTTTTACTATTGGCTGTGTTTCATCATATCGTTAATCAACCGTATCGTATACTAAAGCCTTACTTAGAAACCGTATTCTCTCTATAGAACAAGCTTTGGTATAATGAAGATAGAACTCGATTTTGCCAGGCTGAAAAGTACGATAAGTCGATAAAGGTTTGCTTATTGAAAAATACACATTATAATGACTTATAAATAAAAATAAAAACAACTTAAAAAGATTTTTCGGACTAGCGTTATGAATGTTTATGTTATGCTTGCTTTGTAATAGCTGTTTGCCGAAAATGACAGAAAGTGAGTGGTCCTGTTTGGATCTTCTATCTATAAAAGACCCTTCATTTTTGAAGAGCTTGAGCAATGAGGAATTAGTTGAATTAAGTGCAGATATTCGTCGATTTCTCGTTGAAAAGACATCGGTAACAGGCGGGCATATCGGTCCTAATTTAGGTGTCGTCGAATTAACGATTGCTCTTCATAAGGAATTCGATAGTCCAAAAGATAAAATTATTTGGGATGTAGGGCACCAATCGTATGTTCATAAAATTTTAACTGGACGAGCTAAAGATTTTGATACATTAAAGAAATATAAGGGACTTTGTGGGTTTCCGAAGATGATTGAAAGTGAGCATGATGTTTGGGAAACCGGACATAGTTCTACTTCTCTTTCTGCTGCCATGGGAATGGCGGCTGCACGAGATATTAAACAAGAACAAAGCTATATTCTACCTGTAATAGGAGATGGTGCCTTAACCGGTGGAATGGCACTAGAAGCACTTAATCATATTGGGGATGAAAAGAAGGATATGATTGTTATTTTGAATGATAACGAAATGTCCATTGCACCAAATGTTGGTGCGCTTCATTCTGTGCTTGGTCGACTTCGTACAGATGGCAAATATAATCGTGCCAAAGACGAATTAGAGTGGTTGTTGAAAAAGATACCAGCAGTTGGCGGTAAATTGGCAGCAACAGCAGAGCGTCTAAAAGATAGCTTGAAATATGCACTCGTTTCAGGAATGTTTTTTGAAGAATTAGGATTTACGTATCTTGGGCCGGTCGATGGTCATAATTACGAAGATTTGTTTGAAAACTTCCGTTATGCGAAAAAAATAAAAGGTCCCGTTTTATTACATGTTATTACGAAAAAAGGAAAAGGATACACACCTGCTGAAACGGATACGACTGGAAATTGGCATGGGACGGGTCCTTATAAGATTGAAACGGGTGATTTTGTTAAGTCACATAGCAGCGGTCCAGCATGGAGTTCGCTTGTAAGTGAGACTGTTCGTAAGTTAGCGCGTCAGGATGAGCGAATTGTAGCAATTACACCAGCTATGCCTGTTGGTTCGAAGCTGGAGGGCTTTGCTAGTGAATTCCCTGAACGTTTCTATGATGTCGGCATTGCCGAACAGCATGCTGCAACGTTTGCGGCAGGACTTGCTACGCAAAAAATGAAACCGTTTTTAGCCATTTATTCGACGTTTTTACAAAGAGCTTATGACCAAGTTGTGCATGATATTTGTCGTCAAAATTTAAATGTCTTTATCGGGATTGATCGAGCGGGTCTTGTTGGATCAGATGGGGAAACACATCAAGGGGTCTTTGATATTGCATTCCTTCGTCACGTACCGAATATCGTTTTAATGATGCCAAAGGACGAAAATGAAGGCCAGCATATGGTGAATACAGCGATTCAATATGATGATGGGCCGATTGCGATGCGTTTCCCACGAGGAAACGGCTCTGGAGTACCAATGGACAAAGAGTTAAAGCAAATTCCAATTGGTAGTTGGGAAGTGCTTAAAGAAGGCTCGGATGCTGTCATTTTAACCTTTGGTACAACAATTCCGCTAGCGATAAAGGCAGCCACACAGCTGGAGAAGGAAGGCTATTCTGTTAAAGTTGTAAATGCTCGCTTTATTAAACCGATGGATGAGAATATGTTAAATGCATTACTAGGTAGTAAACTTCCTATTTTAACGATTGAAGAAGCGGTTCTTCAAGGCGGGTTTGGTAGTGCGGTGATGGAGCACGCTCAAGAACAAGGATTTTACGGTGCAATTATTGACCGTATGGGAATTCCAGATTACTTTATCGAACATGGCAGTGTCGATGAACTGTTGGAAGAAATCCATTTAACAGCCGAAGCGGCTGTTAAGAAAATCAAACGAATGACACCGAAAAAACAAAAAAGGGCATGAAGCGATGAAAGTAATGAAAGAAAGGCTAGATGTTCTCCTCGTACAACAGGGACTAGCTGAAACACGTGAAAAAGCAAAACGAATGATTATGGCCGGACTTGTATACGCCAATGAAGAGCGATATGAAAAGCCAGGTGAGAAGGTGCCTGTTGATTTAGAGTTTTCCATTAAAGGAAAAGTCATGCCTTATGTCTCAAGAGGCGGATTAAAGCTCGAGAAGGCGCTGAAGACCTTTGATGTAACTGTTGAGGGCAAAATTCTTTTAGATATCGGTTCTTCAACAGGTGGATTTACGGACTGTGCGTTGCAAAATGGGGCCGTGATGTCGTATGCGGTGGATGTTGGTTATAATCAATTAGCTTGGAAACTTCGTCAAGATGAGCGGGTAAAAGTGATGGAGAGGACTAATTTTCGTTATGTAACACCTGCTGATTTGGACGGAGAGATGCCAAATTTTGCGAGCATTGATGTCTCATTTATTTCTCTTACATTAATCTTACCCGTTCTTAAAACGCTGCTTGTAGCTAAAAGTGATGTGATTGCACTCGTCAAACCCCAGTTTGAAGCAGGGAAAGACCAAGTTGGGAAAAAAGGGATTGTTCGCGACCCTAAAGTTCACAAAGAAGTGTTGAATAAAATTATTACGTTTGCTGTCAAAGAAGGGTACGATGTCCAAAATGCTTCGTTCTCTCCGATTACTGGAGGAGATGGCAATATTGAATTTTTATTACACCTTAGTTGGCAGGGCTCGAAACAAACGGGAGAGAATTTTCTTCGTCAGTCAGTTGATGAGATTGTGAATGAAGCTCATGCTCAGTTTAAGAAAGAATAATTTGTCGCTCCTTTAGATTTTGGCTAGAGGAGCTTTTTTTATCACGGTTATGTTATAGAGCGTTGTTGATTTTGTCTTATTTCGTTTGAAATTGACATTTCATATGTATTTTATACAACTGCTGGATGTAAGAGGGGCAGAAATACATGTACAATTGTATAAAAATACGCTACGATTAATAATAGTGAAGGCTGTACAAGCTCCTGTTTTTAGAAGAAGATTTGACTAATAATATGGAATATAGCCTAGAAAAATGAGAGGTGCTTTTACGTACATGAATAAAGGGCAAAGGCATATAAAAATTCGAGATATTATTACAAATAATGATATAGAGACGCAGGATGATTTAGTCGATCAGCTGAAAAGCGCGGGCTATAATATAACTCAAGCAACGGTTTCGCGAGATATTAAAGAGTTGCATCTTGTGAAAGTTCCTTTACCAGATGGACGTTATAAATATAGTTTACCTGCGGATCAGCGTTTTAATCCTCAGCAAAAACTTAAGCGAATGTTAGTAGATGCTTTTGTTAAAATCGATGCAGCGAATAACTTGCTTGTTATGAAGATGCTTCCGGGAAATGCACAGGCAATATGTGCACTCATTGATAATTTAAATTGGGAAGAGATTCTTGGAACAATCGGTGGCGATGATACATGCTTAATTATTTGTCGCTCGGATAAAGAAGCAGAGATGGTTGCTCAAAAATTTTTAGATATGCTCTAGACGGTTT
This sequence comes from Peribacillus sp. Hz7, assembly GCF_042136355.1. NCBI lineage: Bacteria > Bacillati > Bacillota > Bacilli > Caryophanales > Bacillaceae > Peribacillus > Peribacillus sp. Hz7. The sequence goes on along the minus strand of NZ_JBHHJV010000002.1, from coordinate 403,139 downwards.
GGAGTGAGGAATTTTGTTATCAGAATTATCGATTAAAAATTTTGCCATTATAGATAGTTTAGCGATTTCTTTAGAAAAAGGTTTAACGGTGCTAACTGGAGAAACGGGAGCGGGAAAGTCCATTATTATTGATGCTGTTCACTTATTAGTAGGGGGACGGGGGTCAGCGGAGTTTATTCGACATGGGGAAACGAAGGCTGAAATCGAAGGGCTATTTCAAATTGATGAGCCGCAGCACCCTGTTTTTGTTAAAGCATCGGAATTTGGGATTGATATAAGTGATGGCATGGTTGTTATAAGACGAGAAATGTCTACGAGTGGCAAAAGCGTATGTCGAGTAAACGGAAAGCTTGTGACCATCGCTACGTTACGTGAAATTGGTCGAACGCTTATCGATATTCATGGACAGCACGAACATCAAGAGCTGATGGATGAACGTCTTCATTTACCTTTACTTGATCAATTTGGCGGGGAAGAGGTTATGTTAGCGCTTTCGGAATATGAAAAGCTATATAAGCGCTATAACACTGCTCAGAAGCAGTTAAAAAGTCTCAGCCAGGACGAGCAGCAAATGGTGCATCGACTCGATTTAATTCAGTTTCAATTTGATGAAATTCAAAAGGCTGATTTGAAGCTGCACGAAGACGAGCAGCTTCTTGAGGAACGAAAAAAAATTAATAACTATGAAAAAATTCATGAAGCTCTGCAAACGAGCTACAATGCTTTGAATGGTGAACAGCATGGGCTAGATTGGCTGTCGATTGCGATGCATCATTTAGAAGAAGCAGCTAACCTTGATGAATCTTTAAAGAATAGTTCAGATATTGTTTCAAATAGTTACTTTTTATTAGAAGATGCCATTTCAACGATTCGTGATCAGCTGGATTCTCTTGATTTTGATACGGAACGGATTGATTTTATTGAAGGGCGCCTAAATGAAATTAACCAATTGAAACGTAAATACGGACGTACGATTGAGGAAATTGTCGAATATGGAGCAAAGATTGAAGAAGAAATTGAAACGTTGCTTAATCGGGAAACGCATATTGCTAAGCTGGAAAAGGAATTAAACTCGATTAAAGCAGATTTACTCATTGAGGCCAAACATTTATCGAGTCTTCGTCAAACCTATGCAGAGCAATTAACGAAAAAAATTAAGCAAGAACTGAAAGAGTTATATATGGAAAAAACTGTTTTTGAAGCTCGTTTTCATCAAACGGCTCATACCTTTGATGAAACAATCGACAGAGAAATTAATCGAACAGGACTTGATGTCATGGAGTTTTATATTTCAACGAATCCTGGTGAACCGCTAAAACCGTTATCGAAAATTGCCTCTGGCGGTGAAATGTCCCGTATTATGTTGGCTTTAAAAAGTATTTTTTCGCAGCATCAAGGGATTACATCGATTATTTTTGATGAAGTCGATACAGGAGTAAGCGGACGAGTTGCTCAATCGATTGGAGAAAAAATTTACAAAGTAGCTACAGGTTCTCAAGTGCTTTGTATTTCTCATTTACCTCAAGTCGCTGCAATGGCTGATACGCATTTGTTTATTGCTAAAAAAGTGACAGAAGGAAGAACACATACATCTGTTACACCATTAGCTGAGGAAGAAAAAATAAAAGAAATCGGCCGGATGATAGCTGGTGTTGAAATTACTGATTTAACGAAGCAACATGCTAATGAATTAATTCAACAAGCTCATAAAATTAAAGTCACATCCTAAAAAAACTATGTCTTGAAAAGCTATCCATATTCGGATAGCTTTTATTTCGTTGTGAGGTTATAAATGATTGTAAGGAAGGCTAAATTAAAGATGTAGCCATAAGCGTGTAAATAGCGAGGAGAGTGTATAAATGAAGTTTGCAATGTTAAACAAAGTCATCGGTGGAATTCTCCTGATTTCGCTATTAACATTAGGGTTATACCAGCCATTGCGTGAAGTATTTTTAATTCCCAATCACCTTGTGTTATTTGAGGGAAGTCACTATAATATTTCTACATCCTTACCCGTTTCAGCTAAACATGTAAATGCAAGTACAGCTAGTGTTACGATTCATAAAGATGACTCGGCTATCATGTTAGATGCTGATAAGCCTGGTACAAACGAACTTCTTCTTGATGTGGCCGGATTGCCGGTTAAGAAAGTGGATGTTCAAGTGTTGGAAGATTTTAAAGTAGTCCCAGGGGGCCAATCTATTGGTGTAAAATTAAATACACTAGGTGTACTCGTTGTTGGTCATCATCTAGTTGCTACGTCAGAAGGAAAAAAATCACCTGGAGAAACGGCTAAAATTCAAGTTGGCGACATTATCACAAAAATTAATGGCCAAACGATTAAAAAAATGGGTGATGTTACTCCTTTTGTTCAAGAAGCAGGAAAAAAAGGTGAACCGTTGAATTTTGATATTCAACGAAATCAAGAAAAACTAAAAGCGTCCTTACTTCCTTTGAAAGATAAGAACGAGGGAACGTATAAACTAGGTCTGTACATCCGTGACTCCGCAGCAGGAATTGGAACGATGACCTTTTATCATCCATCTTCTAAAAAATATGGAGCACTTGGACATGTTATTTCTGATATGGATACGAAAATGCCGATTGTTGTCAAAGATGGACAAGTTGTTCAATCGACTGTTACATCTATTGAAAAAGGGAGCAACGGTGATCCCGGAGAAAAACTTGCTCGTTTTTCATCGAATCGAGAAGTAATAGGGAATATCAATCGTAATAGTCCATTCGGTATTTTTGGAAAATTAAATCAACAAATTGATAATGGAATTATGGATAAGGAGATGCCTATTACCCTTTCTCATGAAGTAAAGGAAGGTCCAGCGAAAATTTTAACGGTTGTCGAGGGATCAGAAGTAGAGGAATTTAATGTAGAAATAGTTAGTTCCATTCCACAAAAATTCCCGGCTATTAAGGGAATGGTATTAAAAGTAACTGACAAGGAGCTTTTAAAGAAAACAGGTGGGATTGTTCAAGGCATGAGTGGAAGTCCAATTATTCAAAATGGGAAATTAGTTGGTGCAGTAACCCATGTATTCGTTAATGATCCTACAAGCGGATACGGTGTTCATATCGAATGGATGTTAAATGAAGCAGGCATTAATATTTATGAAAAACCAGTCGTTAATAAGGCGAGTTAAAGGGGGGCGAATGTTCGCCTTCTTTTATTTTTGCATGTTTAATTAACGGTGTTACAGAACGCATGCGTATAAATTTTTCCGCCTGGACAAAAAATTACAGACTTTTTGCCTTTGTAGATTGCTTGTTTTTAGGGTAGGCTGTTAAGTAAGAAGAAAAGGTTTAGTAAATAGACAAGATTTTATGATAAAATATATTGCAGTAAAGCTTTTTTTGACAACTTTTAAATGTGTTTAGTAAGAAAAGTTAAAATTAGTAGAAATCTGGAGAAAAATATTATTTTTCATTATTTTCCTAAAAATAAAAGGTATTTTGTTTCTATTGTCGAAAAGAAAAACAAGACCAATTTATAGTAGAGGAGGAAATCAAGCTTGAAAAAAATTAAAGTGTGCGTTGTGGACGATAATAGAGAGCTTGTGGCTTTATTAGAAGAATATATATCAGCTCAGGACGATATGGAAGTCATGGCTGTTGCACATAATGGGCAGGAATGTCTAAATATGCTAGAAAACGTTCATCCTGATATTTTGATTCTCGATATTATTATGCCTCATTTAGATGGGTTAGGTGTGCTTGAAAAATTGCGCGAACAAAGGGGAACGATGCCCCATGTCATCATGCTGACTGCATTTGGCCAAGAAGATGTTACAAAAAAAGCAGTCGATTTAGGAGCGGCTTATTTTATATTAAAACCGTTCGATCTAGAGAGTTTAGTAAACCATATTCGTCAGGTGAGCGGAAAAGGGCAAGTGGTTATGAAGAATACGACACAAACAGCCTATCGTACACAACCGGAAGCAAAACCGAAAAATCTCGATGCGAGTATTACAAGCATTATCCATGAGATTGGTGTACCTGCCCATATTAAAGGATATTTGTATTTAAGGGAAGCTATTGCAATGGTTTACAATGATATAGAATTATTGGGTTCGATTACAAAAGTATTATATCCTGATATTGCTAAGAAATATAATACAACAGCAAGCCGAGTAGAGCGAGCTATTCGACATGCGATTGAGGTTGCTTGGAGCCGAGGAAATATTGAATCAATTTCATCTTTGTTTGGCTATACGGTCAGTATGACAAAAGCAAAACCGACGAATTCTGAATTTATTGCAATGGTAGCAGACAAGCTTCGCTTAGAACATAAAGCTTCATGAGAGAGTTAGGAATCCCCAGTACTTATAGTTATTGGGGATTATTTTTTTTGATAACGCTTACTTATGAATTAGTACAAATTATTCATAATTTAGTCAAAATTTCTGACTCGATTGTTATATAATAATATGTAGATAGTCCAAAAGTTGGTTAATGGAGGTGCTTCTATGATTATCGAAAAAAATGATGAAATGTTATTAGAGGAAGAAGATGGGGTCATTTATTTAACCGTCTATCAAAAAGGTTGCTCGTTTTTGCAGATTCATTCGATTATGGTTCAAAATCCACAATTAGATTTAGATTTGAAGAGCATTAATGATGCAATTACAGATGCCAGTGGCAGTAAAGTTCGTGCAGGTAGAAAAAAACCAATTATTGAATGGGGAATTACTTCAAACAAAATGTCTGCTTCTATAAAATTGAATTGTACAAATCAATACCTTCATCAGCATTACTCCGAAATCGTCTCCGATATATTCAACCATCTTAATCAAGAGAAAATTACGGAAGGGATTCTAATACATGTAATTCAAAATGAGCTAGTTGTGAATGAAAGTATTGTGATTGCTAAAGGGCAAGAACCTGTACCCGGAAGTGATGCAGTGATTACATACTATAAACGTTCAGAACGAAAGCCTGCCATTCGTGATGATGGGAAAGCTGACTATTATGATATGGGTTTCTTGGATCAAGTGAAAAAAGGGGATTGGCTTGGAGAGAAAATTCCTCCAACCAGCTCGATTCCTGGAAAAACCATTACAGGGGAATATGTTGTTATTCCAAATGGTAAAAATAAAAAGCTTCTCTATGATTCAAAAACAGTGGGTGCTTTTAAAGAAGATGGAAAAATTGTTCTTCGCGCTTTAATAAATGGTGTAGTCGAATTTCATTCAGGAAAAGTCACTGTCGGAGATCACTTTATTATTGAGGGGGATGTTGGCGTAGAGACAGGAAATATTAATTTTGATGGAAATGTGACGGTTACAGGAGCAGTGTTGGATGGTTTTTCAGTTACTGCAACGAAAGACATTTCGATTTTAGGTGAGCTGGGTGTGAGTAATGTTGAAATGATTGAATCAAAGCTAGGAGATGTCTTTATTAAAGGCGGTATTTTTGGAAAAGGCAAATCAAAAATTGCTGCAGGGAGAAATATTTACGTTAAGCATGCAAATGAATGTTATTTAGAGGCCGGGGGAGATATTCATATCGGTTATTATTCACTGGGCAGTACATTAAAGGCGCAAAATATTATAACAGACGAACGGTGCGGTAAATTAATTGGGGGCATGATTGAAGCGCGTGGGAAAGTAAGAGCAGGGGTTATTGGAAATCGAATGGAGCGTAAAACGTGTATTCATGTAGAGGGCTTTGATCGTAATCAGCTGAAAGAAGAGTTAAATGAAATATTGACTCATTATAAAACAAAAATTCAAGAACTTGAGAATATTAAAGAACGATTAAATGTGTACGATACCTTTATGGATGAACTTAATGCTGTCCAAAATAAACAATATGAGCAAACGACATTAGAATTTGAAAAAATTACTGAAGATATTTTTAATTTTGACCAAAAGCGTAAGGTATTAATGGAAATCCTCGAATCGAAGGGTGATGGAGAAATTACGATTGGACAAGTTGCTTATCCAGATACAAATTTACAAATTAAAAGTATGAGGAAGAAGCTAGTAGAATCGACGAAAGGAACGTTTTTTGTACAAGACAACAATATGCACTTTGAAAAATAACCATTATTAAATGTTTATCTCTCTTCATAAAAATGAAAAGATAGTGATTTTCATGAAGGGAGGTAAGTGTTTATGATGCATATTATTGCCCATCGAGGAGCAGCAAGTACGCATCCGGAAAATACAATGAGTGCATTTATAGAGGCACAGCGAGTGGGAGCGGATGGAATAGAAGTAGATGTGCAATTATCCGCGGATGGAGAAGTTGTCATTATTCATGATGAGAAACTAAATAGAACGACTGGAGCAAAAGGATATGTAAAGGATTGGAAGTTAAGTGATTTAAAAAAATTAAATGCTAGTTTTGGTCATAAAGCGAAATCGGTGTTTGAAAAAATTCCTACATTAGTGGAGCTGTTTGATTGGCTTCAAACTAATCAATTAAGCTGTATTATTGAATTGAAAAACACGGTCTTTGAGTATCCTGGATTAGAGGAAAAAGTGATTCGATTAATTCGAATGTATGGGTTTGAAAATAGAGTTATATTAGCTTCCTTTAATCATTACAGCCTTGTCTATTGTTATCGCTTAGCTCCTGATATAGAAACGGCTCCTAATTATCGAGAAGGAATATTTATGCCATGGATTTATGCGAAGTCAATTGCTGCCAAAGGAATTCATCCTCAATTTCGAGCTGCTCATGATGTAATCATTAAAGAGTCATTGGATGCAGGGGTGGCCATTCGGCCTTATACGATTAATACAGAAGTGCAAATGAAACATTTTTTTGAAAGAGGCTGTAGCGGCATTATTACAGATGATCCTAAACTTGCTAAACAAGTAAGGGATCGGTTGATTTCTATGACGAATTAAAGACCGAGCAACAGAGCTCGGTCTTTTATGATTTAAGGCAGTTTCATTTTATCAAACCGACTTTGAACTTTATGACGTTTACGATCACGGTGAAGAATAAATCCAGCTATAAAGGCAATCCCGCCAATTGTAAATAGAAGACCAGCTATAGATTGTACCCAAAGCGCAGGATAAGGCGGTTGTTGAATGGCGAATAACATATCTCTCATAAGCTTAATACCGTAAGCGGCCAATGCTCCGGGGATAAACAGGATTGTAAAAGCGATTAAACGTTTCATTTGGTCAAATCCCTTCCAATAGTTTCCTTTATAATAAAAATGATAAAGAATATGTATTATTTGTCAAGTTTCCAATATAAGGATTAAAATAGGGGGTAGACTATTTTTTTGCAGGGAGAGGAGTGACCTAGATGCAGAACGTCATGATTGTCGGCGCGGGTCAGGGAGGCACAACCCTTTTGAACATTCTTTTAGAAAGTGATGCTTTTTCGGTTCTCTGTATGGTAGATATTAATCGAGAAGCACCCGGGATGCAGTTAGCGCGGGGTTTCCATATTCCTACAGCATTATCATGGAAGAATGAATATACAAATAAGGCAGACATTATTATCGATACATCGGGAAATGAGTCCGTTTTTCAAGAGATAAGAAGGGAGAAAGGTCATGAAGCATTGCTGATTCCTGGCAGTGTAGCGCAGATTATCGCTAAATTGTCGAAAGAGAAACAACAGCTTATACATAAATTAAAGACAGAGTCGAATACGATGCTTGAGGCGATTATCCAATCGAGCGATGAAGCTATTTCCGTAGTAGATGAACAAGGACGCGGGTTGCTAATCAATCCAGCTTATACGAGGATTACCGGATTGACGAAGGAACAGGTGATCGGTAAACCTGCGACAACGGATATTTATGAAGGCGATAGCATGCATATGCAAGTACTAGAAACGAGAAAACCTGTTCGCGGTGTCAATATGTGTGTTGGTCCAAGACGAAAAGAAGTTATTGTCAATGTGGCTCCTATTATTGTAGATGGGGAATTGAAGGGAAGTGTTGGGGTTATACATGATGTATCTGAAATTCAAAAATTAACGACTGAATTAAAGCATGCTCAGCGACTTATCCGAACATTACAAGCGAAATATTCTTTTGAGGATATTATTGGACAGTCCGATGATATGGTGCTGGCAATTGAACAAGCTAAACTTTCTGCGAAAACGCCAGCAACGGTGCTGCTGCGCGGTGAATCAGGAACAGGAAAAGAGCTATTTGCTCATGCGATTCATAATGAGAGCGATCGGAAATTTAATAAATTTATACGTGTCAATTGTGCGGCTATTTCGGAATCTTTGTTGGAAAGCGAGCTGTTTGGCTATGAGGATGGGGCGTTTACAGGTGCAAAACGCGGCGGGAAAATTGGCTTTTTTGAGGAAGCAAATCATGGTAGTTTATTTTTAGATGAGATCGGCGAGTTAGCTCCGAAAATTCAAGCAAAGCTGCTTCGCGTACTGCAAGAGCGCGAAATTATGAGAGTTGGCGGAACAAAACCAATTCCGATTAATGTACGTGTCATTGCTGCAACGAATATTGATTTAGAACAATCTATTAAAAATGGGAGTTTTCGAGAAGATCTTTATTTTCGGTTGAATCGTATGCCTATTTTTATTGCTCCTTTGAGAAAAAGAAAAGGAGAAATGAAGGAGTTAGCGGAGCATTTAATTCATAAGATTAATCAAGAATATGGACGAGGCATTGAAGGAATCTCAGAAGATGCGATTGAGAAATTGAGGCAGTATGATTGGCCAGGCAATGTTCGGGAGTTAGAGAATATTTTAGGACGAGCGATTATTTTAATGAAGCTGAATGAACAAGTGATTGAGGCCAAGCATATTCCAAATTTAGTAGGTACAAGTGCTGAACATCCAAAGGAATCCGCTTTATTGTTTACACCTTCTTTTAAAAGCAGTGAGTCATTAAATGAGCTGGTCGGAGCTTATGAAGCGAAAGTAATTCAACAAGCGTTACAAACCTTTAAAGGCAATAAAACATTAACTGCTAAATCATTAGGGATTTCGGTAAGAAGCTTATATTATAAAATGGAGAAAACTAATTTGTGCAAATGATTGCATGCAATATTTTGCTTAACTGTGCAAAATATTGCATTTTACGAACGAGAGTGTACAGAAAGATGCTGTGAACCTATTCAGCATCCTCTTTTTTTCCTTATGAATACAAGGGGAGAGACTTCTTTTATGAAATTTATACAGAAATTACATATAGTGGCATTAAACTTGCATGTTATATGGGTGAGAAGTTTATTTCAGGTTAACCATGTGAATGAACTATTCATATTTTAATCAATATAAAATGAAAATACATCTTCCGGGGGATTTTACTATGGAAATGTTTCAATATCTTGAGAAATATGATTATGAACAGGTTGTTTTTTGCCAGGATAAACAATCGGGTTTAAAGGCTATTATTGCGATTCATGATACAACATTAGGCCCTGCCCTTGGTGGTACTCGAATGTGGATGTATCCATCTGAAGAGGCTGCAATTGAAGATGCGCTTAGATTAGCACGAGGGATGACATATAAAAATGCGGCAGCTGGTTTGAATTTAGGTGGGGGAAAAGCCGTAATTATTGGAAATCCACATACGGATAAAAACGAAGCTATGTTTCGTGCATTTGGACGTTATATCCAAAGTTTAAATGGACGCTATATTACGGCAGAAGATGTAGGGACGACTGTAGAGGATATGGATCTTATTCATGAAGAGACGGATTATGTAACAGGAATATCACCTGCCTTTGGTTCTTCGGGGAATCCATCTCCGGTGACTGCTTATGGTGTATATCGAGGGATGAAGGCTGCAGCAAAGGAAGCATTCGGTACCAATTCTTTAGCAGGAAAAACAGTCGCCGTCCAAGGAGTGGGGAATGTTGCCTATCATTTATGCCGTCATCTTTATGAAGAAGGAGTGCAGTTGATTGTAACAGATATTCAGCAAGCCGCTGTTCAGCGAGCAGTAAATGAATTTAGAGCAAAAGCGGTTGAACCAGCAGAGATTTATAGCGTAGACTGTGATATTTATGCTCCGTGTGCTCTTGGCGCTGTTCTGAATGATGAAACGATTCCGACCATAAAAGCAAAAGTCATTGCAGGATCAGCGAATAACCAATTAAAGAACTCGCTTCATGGCGAACAACTTCATGAAAAAGGGATTATTTATGCTCCGGATTATGTCATTAATGCTGGCGGAGTAGTCAACGTAGCAGATGAGCTAATAGGTTATAATCGTGAGCGCGCATTAAAGAAAGTAGAGAACATTTATGATAATATTACTAAAGTGTTTGAGATTGCAAAGCGCGACAACATTCCAACATATAAGGCTGCTAATCGTATGGCAGAGGAACGGATTGCTAGAATGAGATATTCACGCAGTCAATTTATACAAAATGAAAAACATATTTTAAATCGTCGTAAATAAGTCAAGGATATGTACAAGAGGAAGGAGGAGTAATATGGCAGAGGAGTATGATGTTGTTATTCTAGGTGGGGGGACGGGAGGCTATGTTGCCGCTATTCGGGCTAGTCAGCTCGGGTTGAAAACAGCTGTTGTTGAAAAGAGAAAATTAGGAGGAACGTGTCTTCATAGCGGCTGTATCCCTTCAAAGGCCCTTTTACGAAGTGCGGAAGTATACAGGACTGTAAAGAAGAGTGAAGAATATGGCATTTTAAAGGACCATGTTGGAATAGATTTCGCTAGAGTACAGCAGCGAAAAGAGGGAATTGTGAACAAACTCTACAGCGGTGTACAACATTTATTAAAGCAAGGGAAAATTTCTGTGTATGAAGGGATGGGCAGAATATTGGGCCCTTCTATTTTTTCCCCCATGCCAGGGACTATTTCTGTAGAGATGAATGATGGTAGTGATAATGCCATTTTGCTGCCGCAGCATGTCATTATTGCGACGGGCTCTCGGCCAAAAACATTACCTGGTTTATCAATTGACGGTCAGTATGTCCTTTCATCGGAAGAGGCTCTTCAATTAGAAACATTGCCGCAGTCGATCATTATAATCGGAGGAGGAGTCATTGGGGTAGAGTGGGCTTCGCTGTTGCACGATTTCGGGGTGCAAGTAACGGTCCTTGAGTATGCTCCGTATATTCTTCCTCACGAAGATGAAGAAGTGGCGAAAGAAATGATGCGTATTCTTCGGGAAAAAGGAGTTCGTATTGTGACGGAAGCAAAAGTATTACCTGAAACCTTGAAGACAGGAGAAGTTGTCTCAATTAAGGCAGAGGTCAATGGCGAACTTCAAGAATATATGGGAGACAAAATTCTTGTTTCCGTAGGACGGGACGCTAATGTAACTGATATTGGTTTAGAAAATACAGAGATTGCTCTGGAACAAGGTTACATTTCAACGAACAGCATGTACCAAACGAAGGAATCTCATATTTATGCAATAGGAGATTGTACCGGGGGATTGCAGCTTGCACATGTAGCTGCACGCGAAGGCATTATTGCTGTTGAGCATTTAGCAAGACAGCAGCCCACACCTTTAGATCCTTCATGGATTACAAGATGTATTTATGCCAGTCCAGAAATAGCAAGTGTAGGTTATACAGAGCAAGAGGCATTGAAAAAAGGATTTACAATAAAAGTCGGAAAGTTTCCATTTACAGCGATTGGTAAGGCACTTGTATATGGTGAAACAGAAGGCTTCGTTAAAATCATTGCGGATGAACAAACGAATGATGTGCTAGGTGTGCATATGATTGGGCCGCATGTGACGGATATGATCTCTGAAGCGAGTCTTGCAAAAGTATTGGATGCAACTCCGTGGGAAATAGCTTCAGCGGTTCATCCTCATCCAAGTTTATCGGAAGCTATCGGTGAAGCGGCTCTTGCAGTTGATGGCTTAGCATTACATTTTTAATAGACTGTAGGGAGGGGTTTAAATGGTTGAAAAAGTTGAGAAACGACACCATAAACTCGGTTTAAGTGATGAAATGGTTTTGGATATGTTTCGAACAATGCTTCTTGCTCGTCGGATTGATGAACGGATGTGGTTGTTAAATCGTTCAGGGAAAATACCATTTGTGATTTCTTGTCAAGGTCAAGAGGCCGCTCAAGTAGGAGCTGCATTTGCTCTTGATCGAAAGCTTGATTATGTACTTCCTTATTATCGGGATGTTGGTGTTGTATTGGCATTTGGGATGACGGCTCGTGATTTAATGTTATCAGGATTTGCCAAACTTGAAGATCCAAACTCAGGAGGTAGACAAATGCCTGGTCATTTTGGGCAAAAGCGCAATCGAATTGTCACAGGGTCCTCTCCTGTAACAACACAAGTGCCTCATGCAGTTGGTATTGCGCTGGCAGGTAAAATGAACCGGGAAAAATTAGTGACCTTTGTGACGTTTGGAGAAGGGTCTTCGAATCAAGGGGATTTTCATGAAGGAATCAATTTTGCCAGCGTTCATAAATTGCCGGTTATTTTTATGTGTGAGAACAATAAGTATGCTATTTCCGTACCAATTTCTAAACAATTAGCGTGTGAAAATGTATCTGACCGTGCTATCGGTTATGGAATACCAGGTGTAACGGTTGATGGAAATGATCCGTTGGCCGTGTATCAAGCAGTTAAAGAAGCGGCAGATCGTGCACGGGCAGGTCACGGTCCGACATTGATTGAAACGGTTTCTTACCGACTCACGCCTCATTCAAGCGATGATGATGATCGAGCGTATCGGACACAAGAGGAGGTAGCGGAAGCAAAAATAAAGGATGCTTTGTTGACCTTTAGCCAATATTTAAAAGACGTCGATGTAATGGATGAAGAGCGTGAAAAACAATTGAATGAAGAAGTGATGCAAATTGTTAATGAAGCAACAGATTATGCTGAACAGGCGCCATATGCAAGTCCAGAATATGCGATGAAACATGTATATGGGGAGGAATAAAGATGGGAGTCATTTCTTATATTGAGGCTGTTACACACGCTATTCGTGAGGAAATGGAAAGAGATGAACGCGTGTTTGTACTTGGTGAGGATGTCGGTAAAAAAGGCGGTGTATTTAAAGCGACACAAGGTCTATTTGATCAATTTGGTGAAGAGAGGGTAATCGATACGCCATTAGCAGAGTCAGCCATTGCTGGTGTTGGAATTGGTGCTGCCATGTATGGCATGCGGCCAATTGCAGAGATGCAGTTCGCGGATTTTATTATGCCTGCTGTCAATCAAATTATTTCGGAAGCGGCACGTATCCGTTATCGGTCGAACAATGATTGGAATTGTCCACTTGTTATTCGCGCTCCATATGGCGGCGGTGTTCACGGTGCTCTGTACCATTCACAATCAGTAGAAGCGGTCTTTGCTAATCAACCAGGCTTGAAAATTATTATGCCATCGACACCGTATGATGTAAAGGGCTTATTGAAAGCGGCGATTCGCGATGAAGATCCTGTTCTGTTTCTTGAGCATAAACGAGCGTATCGTCTGATTAAAGGAGAAGTGCCTTCGGACGATTATGTATTGCCAATTGGAAAGGCAGATGTGAAACGAAGCGGAGAGGATATTACCGTTATCACATACGGGCTTTGTGTTCATTTTGCTCTCCAAGCAGCTGAAAAGCTTGCTAGTGATGGGATTTCTGTTCATCTTTTAGATTTGCGTACAGTTTATCCGCTTGATAAAGAAAGTATTATCGAAGCGGCTGTCAAGACAGGGAAAGTTCTGCTTATTACAGAAGATAACAAGGAAGGGAGTGTCATAGGCGAAGTGGCTGCCATTATTGCAGAATATTGCTTATTTGATTTAGACGCTCCTATTATGAGATTAGCAGGCCCAGATATTCCAGCGATGCCCTATGCACCAACAATGGAGAAATACTTTATGGTAAACCCAGAAAAAGTAGAAAAAGCGATGCGTGAGCTAGCTGAGTATTAAATCTGCGCAGAAGGAGGAGTAATATGGCGATTGAACAAATGAAAATGCCGCAGCTGGGCGAAAGTGTAACAGAAGGAACGATTAGTAAATGGCTCGTTACACCAGGTGATTTCGTACAAAAATACAGTCCAATTGCCGAAGTGATGACGGATAAAGTAAGTGCTGAAATCCCATCGTCATTTACAGGTGTCATTAAAGAGCTAGTCGCTAAAGAAGAGGAAACATTAGCAGTGAATGAGATCATTTGTTTAATTGAAGTAGAGGAAGCGAGCCCAAAACAGACAATAGCTAGCTCTAGTACGAAATCACTTCCTGCACATCAAGATACCCTCTTGGAAAAGCATTCGATGAAGATGCGTTACTCACCAGCTGTATTAAAACTTTCACAAGAGCATGGAATCGACTTATCGCAAGTGGAGGGGTCTGGAAAAGGAGGGCGGATTACGAGAAAAGATGTGCTAGCCCTTATAGAAGCAAATAATGTACCCCAAGAGAAGCAAGAAGCGGTTGCTCCTTCTGTTACGAAAACAGAAGCTCGAGAACAATCCAGTAAAACTCTCTCTTTACCAGTAGAAGCTGGCGATCGGGAGATTCCTGTTACAGGGGTTCGTAAAGCGATTGCAGCCAATATGCAAAAAAGTAAGCAGGAAGCACCTCATGCTTGGATGATGGTTGAAGCTGATGCCACAAACCTTGTGATGTTACGAAATTCATTAAAAGATAATTTTTTACAAAAAGAAGGTTACCCTCTTACGTATTTTGCTTTTTTCGTCAAAGCAATCGCTCAAGCGCTAACCGAGTTTCCTGAAATGAATTCGATGTGGGCGGGCGATAAGATTATTCAAAAAAAGGATATCCATCTTTCCATTGCTGTAGCGACGGAGGATGCACTTTTTGTACCTGTCATTAAACACGCAGATGAAAAATCAATTAAAGGGATTGCCCGTGAAATTCATGAGTTGGCTGAAAAAGTACGTACAGGTAAACTTACACAGGAAGAAAGTCAAGGCGGCACTTTTACAGTGAACAATACAGGTTCGTTTGGTTCTGTCCAATCGATGGGGATTATTAATTATCCCCAGGCAGCTATTGTCCAAGTTGAAACAATTGTCAAACGTCCGGTAATTATAGATGATATGATTGCTGTTCGACATATGGTGAATTTGTGTTTGTCGTTGGATCATCGTGTATTAGATGGTTTAATTTGTGGTCGTTTTTTAGCAAGGGTGAAGAAAATTGTCGAAGGGTTTTCGAAAGAAAATACATCCATTTTTTGATTAAAAAACCAGTTTTCACTGGTTTTTTGCTATGTTATCAACTTTTTTTATAAAAAATAAAGGAAATTTTAAAAGAGTAATCGACAAATTTTCAGTTTTTTCGTATTATTTTAGGAGAGTTGTTCTACTACATGTAAATTTATTAATATTGTACTTTATAACAGGTATGAAACGAATCTTATTTTCGAATGATGTTATTCATGTAGATTTATGCTTATTGTATAACAAGCTCATTTTTTTCTTTTATTCTTTTACACTTATGTTAGAATGTGTTTGGCATTCAAAAATTGAAGGGAGGGCAGTTTTCTTATGAATACTGATTGAGCATTCGTTCTCAATTGTAGTATGGGCATAAGAAAGCGATTACAGATGGAATTGAAAGATGTAAAAAATATATCCTTTCCGAAACCTTCGTTGGAAGAGTGGAAGGTTGCCGTTGAAACGAGTTTAAAAGGTAAAACAGTTGATAAATTACGAACGAATACTTATGAAGGTGTTGTATTACAGCCCCTTTATACACAGCAATCTGCTGGTGAAGGACAAGCTGAATTACCAGGATCGTTTCCTTATACACGAGGAATTTCTGCAACAGGTTACCACACACAACCATGGCTTGCTTGTCAGCCAGTAAGCGGTGTGACAGCAGAGGAAGCAAATGAAAACTTAAAAGCTGTATTGAATCGTGGACAAAATGCGATTACGTACCCAGTAGAGCTATTAGCGAATGGTGCAAGATTGCCAAGACTATTAAAAGATTTACCGCTAGAATCTTTACCCTTCTTCATTGATTTAAAAGGAAAGCAAAAAGATTTATTACCTGAATTCCAAACAGTAGAAGGAAACGTGAGCGGCGTTCTTGCTGAAGATGCGATTGCTGAATGGGTATTGACTGGACAAATTCCGGAAGATACAGATAGCTATTTTGCAGAGTGGGCAAAAACGATTCAAGGATATGAAGCAGTTTCTGCAGACTTAAAAACAATTTTGATTAAAACATCTGTCTTCCATAACGGTGGAGCTAATGCGGTTCAAGAACTTGCATATGGACTAGCTGTAGCTGTGCAATATTTGATTGAAGGACAAAAGCAAGGTTTATCTGTAGAAAGTATTGCAGATAAAATGGTATTCTCATTTGCTGTTGATTCAAATTATTTCATGAATATAGCTAAATTACGTGCTGCTCGTCGACTTTGGGCTGGACTTTCAGCTGCATTTGAAGCAGATTCTGAACATTTCAAAATGAATATTCACGCACTTACATCGGAAGTAACGGAAACATTATACGATCAACATGTAAATATCTTACGTACAGCTAACCAAGCTTTCGCTGCTGCAATCGGCGGTATTCAATATTTACAAATCAATCCTTTCGATCATGTATTTGGTGAAACAAATGATTTCTCAGAAAGGATTGCTCGTAATACGCACTTAATTTTGAAAGAAGAAGCGCATATTACACAAGTAGTGGACCCTGCAGGCGGTTCATTCTATGTGGAGCAATTAACAGATGAGATTGCTGATCAAGCATGGGCGAAGTTTTTAGAAGTGGATGCAGCGGGCGGCATTCTCGAAGCACTTAAACAAAATATCGTTCAAGCAGAAATCGCTGAAGTGTTCAATAAAAAAGCACAAAATGCAGCATTAAGAAAAGAAAGCATCATTGGTACAAACGTATATCCTAACCCTGCTGATGAAGTGAAAGCACCGAAAGCAGCAGAAGTGGAATCTTATGTTGTTGTAAATAATCCAACTTCGATTACACCAATTAAGCTGAAGCGTATTGCTGAACAATTCGAGCAACTACGTTTACGTAGTGCAGCCTTTAAAGAAAACAATGGCGAAGCTCCGAAAGTAGGCTTAATTACATTACAAGAATTGAAGTCTTATAAACCTCGTGTAGATTTTGTAAAAGGATTAGTTGCTGCAGGCGGGATTGAAACAGTGGCAAGCGAAGGCTGTCATACAAGTGAAGAAGCAGTTGCTTATGTGAAAGAAACACAACTTCCAATCTATTGCGTATGCGGTAGTGACGAAGCTTATGGTGAACTAGCGGAGCAAGTTGTTGCTGATGTGAAAGAGGCTTTCCCTGAAACAACGATTTATGTAGCTGGTAAACAAGCAGAAGAATTAGAAAAAGCATTGCAAGCTGCTGGTGTGAAAGAGTTTGTTCATGTAAAAACAAATGCAGCTGACATGTTAACAGAATTATTACAAGCGCTGGGGGTGAACTAAAATGACAAAACCTAATTTTTCAAAAATCAATCCAGCAAAAGCTTCTGCACAAGGGTCAGTAGAAACTTGGAAGAAACAAGCAGAAGCGGCAGTTGGTCAAAATATCGATAACCTTTTATTTGAAACAAATGAACAAATTAAGGTGAAATCACTTTACGTTCAAGAGGATAATCAAAACTTAGAGCATATGGACAGCGTACCTGGAATCGCTCCATTTACACGTGGACCATATCCTTCGATGTATGTAAATCGTCCTTGGACAGTTCGTCAATATGCTGGATTCTCAACAGCTGAAGAGTCTAATGCGTTTTATCGTCGTAACTTAGCAATGGGACAAAAAGGTCTTTCTGTTGCGTTCGACTTAGCGACACACCGCGGTTATGATTCAGATCATCCACGAGTAGTCGGTGACGTTGGGAAAGCTGGCGTAGCGATTGACTCGATTCTTGATATGAAAATCTTGTTTGATGGTATTCCACTCGATAAAATGTCTGTATCGATGACAATGAATGGTGCCGTGTTGCCGATTCTTGCTTTTTATATTGTAACAGCCGAAGAACAAGGGGTTACACAAGATAAACTGTCTGGTACGATTCAAAATGATATTTTAAAAGAATATATGGTACGTAATACGTATATTTATCCACCAGAAATGTCTATGAAGATCATTGCAGATATTTTTGAATATACGTCAAAATATATGCCTAAATTCAACAGTATCTCTATCTCAGGTTACCACTTGCAAGAAGCGGGAGCACCAGCTGATATCGAGCTTGCCTACACGTTAGCAGATGGTCTTGAATATGCGCGTACAGGTATGAAAGCGGGCATTGATATTGATAAATTTGCTCCACGTCTTTCTTTCTTCTGGGCAATCGGTATGAACTACTACATGGAAGTAGCGAAAATGAGAGCAGGTCGTTTCATTTGGGCTAAATTGATGAAACAGTTCGATCCAAAGAACGATAAAGCTTTAGCGTTAAGAACTCACTCACAAACATCTGGATGGAGCTTAACAGAGCAAGATCCGTTTAACAACGTTGTTCGTACATTAATCGAGGCGCATGCTTCAGCGCTTGGTCATACACAATCCTTGCATACCAACGCATTGGATGAAGCCATCGCTCTACCAACAGACTTCTCGGCTCGTATTGCACGTAATACGCAGCTTTACCTACAAGAAGAAACAAACATTACAAAGGTTATTGATCCTTGGGCTGGTTCTTACTATGTAGAAGCATTAACAAACGAGCTAATTGATAGAGCGTGGGCTTTAATTGAAGAAATTGAAGATTTAGGCGGAATGGCTAAAGCGATTGAAACAGGCATTCCAAAAATGAGAATTGAAGAAGCTGCTGCAAAACGTCAAGCGAAAATCGATTCTCAAGAAGAAACAATTGTTGGTGTGAATAAATACCGCTTGAAAAAAGAAGATCCAATTGAAATTTTGGATATTGATAACACAGCGGTTCGTGAAAGCCAACTCAACCGCTTAGCTGAATTGCGTGCAAACCGCGACCAAGCACAAGTAGATGCGGCATTGAAAGCTTTAACAGAAGCAGCTAAAACAGGTGAAGGAAACTTACTTGAGCTTGCTGTTCAAGCAGCTCGCGTTCGCGCTTCTCTTGGTGAAATTTCAGATGCGATTGAAGAAGTTGCAGGCCGTCATAAAGCAACAATTCGCTCTATCAGCGGTGTATACAGCGAGGCATATTCTAAAGAAGATGAAATTCAAGAAGTTATTCAAATGACGGAAGAGTTCCTTGAACAAGAAGGTCGTCGTCCTCGTCTATTAATGGCGAAAATGGGGCAAGATGGTCACGATCGTGGAGCGAAAGTAGTCAGCACAGGCTTTGCCGATTTAGGATATGACGTTGATATCGGACCTCTATTCCAAACGCCGGAAGAAACAGCGCTTCAAGCGGTGGAAAATGACGTTCACGTTGTTGGTATGAGTTCACTTGCTGCCGGTCATAAAACGTTATTGCCACAGCTTGCAGCTGAATTGAAAAAATTAGGCCGTGAAGATATCGTCATTATCGTTGGTGGTGTTATCCCGGCTCAAGACTATGATTACTTGTTAGCGAATGGAGCTTCTGCCATTTTCGGACCGGGTACGGTTATTCCGCAAGCAGCTAAAAAAGTGCTCCAAGAAGTATATAAACGTCTAGGATACGAGGAAGTAGTAAACTAATGAGCGAAGATAAAAAACCGGAATGGGTTGACCCAAATAATCCCGAAGGTTTTAATTCTTCAATCATGAAAGGGGTCGAGTTAGCTGCCGACCACAATCAAGCGTCGAAAAACCGTTTTGTTAAAAAACAAAGGGAATCCATTTCGATACCGGATATTAAAGCAGGTATTCTCAAAGGAGAACGTGCGAAACTTGCAAAAGGAATTACTCTAATTGAAAGTAACGCAGCGCATCATTTTGAGCTGGCTCAAGAGCTATTGCAATCTATTTTGCCGCACACGGGGAAATCTTTACGAATCGGGATTTCCGGTGTGCCGGGGGCTGGGAAAAGTACGTTTATTGAAGCCTTTGGAACTTATTTATGCAGCTTAGGTCATAAAGTAGCTGTACTTGCTGTCGATCCAAGCTCATCTGTAAATGGCGGCAGTATTCTAGGAGATAAAACAAGAATGGAAGAGCTGGCGAGAAATCCTCGCGCTTTCATTCGCCCTTCTCCATCTGAAGGAACTTTAGGTGGGGTTCATCGGAAAACGCGTGAAACAATGCTTCTTTGTGAGGCAGCTGGTTTCGATGTTATCCTTATTGAAACAGTTGGGGTTGGACAAAGTGAAGCGATTGTTCGTGGGATGGTTGACTTTTTCATGATGCTTGCACTAACTGGAGCAGGTGATGAGCTGCAAGGGATGAAAAAGGGAATTATGGAATTGGTTGATGGCATCGTTGTGAATAAAGCAGATGGAGATAATCTTCCACGTGCTATCAAAACGCGATCGGAGTACAGCCGAATTCTTCATTTCTTACAGCCTGTAACAAAAGGCTGGATGTCTAAAGCTCTGACATGCTCTGCCGTTACAGGTAAAGGCATTGATGATGTTTGGAATATGTTGCAGGAGTTTTCTGAAACAACGAAGCAATCAGGAGTATTTGAAGATCGAAGAAGAATGCAATCGAGAGAGTGGTTCCATTCCTTAATTAATAGTCAACTTCATCAACTGTTTTATAAGAATAGTACGATTAAGCAATTGTTGCCTGTCCTTGAAAATCAAATCATGGCAGGGGATCAAACGATTACAAAAGCCGTTCAAGAAGTATTTCAAACGTTTTTAGACACTTTCGAAAAGAAATAAGGGAAGGGGACTCTACAGCTGATGGGAGTCCCTTTTTCTTTGTCAAATCAGAAAGTATTTTAATATATTGTAGTGGACTGACTGCCAGCATGTGCAGGGGGCAACGAAGGCGCTTTTGCTTTTCTTAAGTAAATTAATTGAATCGATGAAAATCAATTGTTATGATAGAGGAGAAACGAATATGGAAGGGGTATGGAGATGGGAATGGATTTTAATTTTTTAATGAATGATGTGGTAAAAACAGCACGTGATGAGATTGCGAAAGCTGGATATACAGAATTAAAAACAACAGAAGAAGTAAACGAGGCGTTAGCACAAAAGGGAACGACACTTGTTATGGTAAACTCCGTTTGTGGCTGTGCAGGTGGAATTGCTCGTCCTGCTGCGGCATATGCGATGCACCATGATAAACGCCCTGATCAATTTGTCACTGTCTTTGCGGGTCAAGATAAAGAGGCTACGGCACGCGCTCGTGAATATTTTGAAGGATATCCGCCATCATCGCCATCATTTGCCCTATTGAAAGACGGGAAAATTTTAAAGATGGTAGAACGTCATGAAATTGAAGGACATCATCCAATGTCTGTTGTTGAAAAGCTTCAATCGTATTTTGATGAATATTGTGAGGAAGTATAAGATCCGTTTTTACGGATCTTTTTGTTTTGTATAGTTTTCTTTAAAATGAAGGACACTATAGCTACATTATCAGCTCTTTCAATATTGTCCTATAGCAATTAACTGAAAATTTTTAACTATAAATTAATTTACCAATATATTGCATCATCATGAAAGTGTGTTAAAATACATGGGAGTGTATGAATATTAACAGAATGATTATTTGAACAGCGCACAATTACACTTTGACACATACTAACATAATAAGAAAAAAGTTATAGGAGGAAAATAACTATGCAGTGGAAAAAGCATTTTATGTTACTAGTTACTTCTATCTTATTGGTAGGTATTTTAGCAGCATGCGGGAATTCCGAAAAAGATGAAGCCAAAACGGGTGAGAGCGAAGAGAAAAAAGTGTTAAAGCTAGGAACATCAGCAGATTATGCACCATTTGAATTTGTAGATACAGCAAAGAGCGATGAAATTATTGGATTAGATATTGATATCGTTAATGCAATTGCAGACAAGCTTGGCTATGAGGTTCAAGCTCAAGATATTGATTTCAATAGTTTACCTACAGCACTTGAAAATGGCACGGTTGATCTTGTTGCTTCAGCGATGAATGCTACGGAAGAACGTAAGAAAACGTTAGATTTCAGCGATAATTATTATTCAGCTGCTAACATGATTGTGACAACAAAAGATAGCAATATTAAAACAGTGGAAGATTTAAAAGGTAAGACAGTGGGTGTTCAATTAGCATCTGTACAAGAAGAGCTTGCAACTAAATTAAATAAAGACGGCATTACTATGACGATTGAAAAACGCAATCGTGTGAATGAAATTGTACAAGAATTAATGGTAGGTCGTGTCGATGCAGCTATTATTGAAGATGAAGTAGCAAAAGGACACTTAGCTAATAATGAAACATTAGTAGCACATACGATTAAAACAGATGAAGAAGCAGAAGGTTATGCAATCGCTTTTCCAAAAAACAGTGATTTAACAGAGAAGTTTAATGCTGAATTGAAAAAAATGAAAGAAAGCGGCGAACTCGATGAGTTAATTGCTAAATGGATGAAGAGCGAAACTAAATAATATACAGAGAGAAAAACGTTCAGAATGGGATTATAACCCTCTGAACGTTTTTCCGCGCTTATGATAAAGCCGTGTTAAAAAGATTGTTGGTTTTACATGTCATGAGCCAAAAATCAACAGATTATAGCATATAGCCTATGATGAATGAATCAAAAGAGCTAATATGTTTTGGAGAGGATGAATAGGTTGAATCTAGATTTTGAAAGGATTATACCGTCGATTCCTTACATTTTGGAAGGAATACCGACGACACTGCAAGTCGTCTCGGTCGCAGCGGTTATTGGATTTATATTAGGGATTGTATTGTCTATTTTGAAAATTAGTAAAATCAAACCATTAAATTGGTTTGCTGATTTTTATACATCGATTTTTCGGGGAACACCGCTCGTTCTTCAATTGATGTTAATTTATTTTGGATCGCCACAAATATTAGGTATCCAAATTGAAGCGTATGAAGCAGCTTTTTTAGCATTTGGGTTAAACTCGGCTGCTTACATTTCGGAGATTATTCGTGGGGGAATTCAAGCAGTTGATAAAGGGCAGAGAGAAGCTGCTCTTGCACTTGGAGTTCCTGAATCTCAAATGATGCTCAATATCATTTTACCTCAAGCAATTAAAAATATTTTACCAGCACTTATGAATGAATTAATTTCATTAACAAAAGAATCAGCTGTTGTAACGATTATCGGTCTTGCGGATATCATGCGTCGCGCGTATATTGTTGGGGGAGAAACGTATAAATTTTTCGAGCCGATTCTTGTAGCTGGATTAGTTTATTATGTCATGGTTATGATTTTAACGCTTCTTGGTAAGTTGCTCGAAAGGAGAATGAGACGCAGTGATTAAGATTGAAGATTTGCATAAAAGTTACGGCAAGCTTGAAGTGTTAAAAGGGATTAGTACAGAAGTGAAGCAAGGTGAGGTCGTAGCCATTATCGGTCCGTCTGGATCTGGGAAATCGACTTTCTTACGCTGTATCAATATGCTTGAAGCGCCTACAAGCGGACATATTTGGTTTAAAGATCAAGACATTATGAATAAAAAGACGAATATTATGAAGGTCCGTGAAAACGTTGGGATGGTGTTTCAGCATTTTTATCTCTTTCCTCATAAGACGGTGCTGCAAAATTTAACGTATGCTCCGATGAAGGTAAAGAAAATGTCAAAAGAAGCAGCGGAGAAGCAGGGACGTGAGCTGTTACAAAAGGTTGGCTTGGCTGATAAGGAAGCAGTTTATCCAAATCGTCTTTCTGGCGGACAAAAACAGCGTGTCGCTATTGCACGAGCGTTAGCCATGAACCCGGAAGTGATTTTATTTGATGAACCGACGTCAGCATTAGACCCGGAGATGGTCAAAGAAGTACTAGCTGTTATGAAGTCGCTTGCTGACTCAGGAATGACAATGCTGATTGTGACACATGAGATGGGGTTTGCCCGTGAAGTAGCAGATCGCGTGCTCTTTTTAGATGGAGGGTTGCTAGTTGAAGATTCAGCACCAACTGAATTTTTCTCCCAGCCAAAAAGCAAACGTGCGCAAGAATTCCTGGAAAAAGTTCTATAGTTTTGTAAAAAAAGGTGATGAATGTATCACCTTTTTTTATTTTTGTAAAAAAAAGGATAAATATGTTGTAAGTTAATAAAAAATTTAGTATTTTCCTAAATAAAGGACTATAAAATTGTCGAATTTGCTGATAGTATTATAATAGAAGTAAAGAAATCCAGGTGATACATAACAATGTTTAAAATCGGTTATCGAACGATTAAAACGGCATTAGGTGCTACTTTAGCGATTGTTCTTGCCCAATTATTAAATCTGGATCATTTTCCTTCTGCTGGTATCATTACGATACTATGTATTCAAGTGACACAGAAGAAGTCTTTAAAAGCCTCTGCATCACGTTTTCTCGCTTGTTTACTAGCAATGGGCTATTCAACCTTATTGTTTGAGTTAGTTGCCTACAACCCATTTACAATAGGATTAATTCTTTTGATGTTTATTCCGACTACGGTGGCATTAAAGGTGAATGAAGGCATTGTCACAAGCAGTGTAATCATTCTTCATCTCTATTCGTCAAATGGTATCACGCTAGACTTGCTCATCAATGAAACCATTTTAATTGCTGTAGGAATTGGAGTTGCGCTAGTCATGAATATATATATGCCTAGTGTCGAAAAAGACTTGAAATCTTATCAGCGAAAAGTTGAAGCGAACTTTAGCGCGATTTTAATGGAAATTGTGAAGTATGTGCGTGATAATGACTACACTTGGAATGGGAAAGAACTGACAGAAACGTCGAAATGGTTAGCAGAAGCGAAAAGCTTAGCTTTTCGAGATGTAGAAAATCATTTCTTACGAGAAGAGGATTATTACTATCGATATTTTGATATGCGCGAGAAGCAATTCGAAATTATCGAGCGAATTTTACCTCTTGTCACGAACATACCAAGTATTGTGAAGCAAAGTGATATCCTTGCCAACTTTATTCAAGAGTTAGCAGAAAACGTTCATCCGCAAAACACAGCTAGCTTTTATTTGCGGAAGCTGGATGGGATGGAACAAGGGTTTAAAGAGATGCAACTTCCTGTCACACGTGAAGAATTTGAATCGAGGGCGGCATTACTTCAGCTTATGAAGGAAATGGAGAGATATTTATTGCTCAAACATTCCTTTAATGGTAGAAAAGCTGGAATGAAAAACGGCGGCTAGCTTAAACTAAGCAAAAAGAGAAAGGTCATGATTCTTCCTTTATTGCTTAGCTTAACGCTCCGACCGGATTCTTCTTTAAAGATTTTTAAACATTAGCAAAACAAATATAGAGCCATTCGATGAAACAAGAAAATAGAAAAGAGCGAAGCCGTTTGACTTCACTCTTGTTAGCATTACATTAAGAAGGCTATACCTGATAGTAATGTTGTTAACAACATCGAGATTAGCATTAAGTATACGATGATTTTTCTTATTTTTTTATTTTTCATATAGTGCTCTCCTCAATTTCAAATGAATGTGTTTAGCTTTATTGTAACGTGAACAATAATCGGAAACAAGGCTAAATACTTGTCTGAGCAATCTTGAAAAGTTAGAGGGTTTTGTTGGAAAATGTAGAACTATGTTATGTTTCGTTTACTAATTGTACAATCATGGAGGGTTAGGTAATGATTAAGAATATCGATCATATTGGTATTGCCGTTCGTTCACTCGAAGAAGCTTTACCACTTTATACAGAAACATTAAAGTTAGAGCTTGAAGGCATTGAAACAGTAGAAAGCCAAGGAGTTAAAGTAGCATTTATCCTTGCAGGAAATACTCGCCTAGAGTTATTGGAAGCGTTGTCACCTGAAAGCCCAATTGCTAAATTCATCGAAAAACGTGGAGAAGGCGTTCATCATGTGGCTTTAGGTGTGGATAACATCGAAGACCGCATTCAACAAATTAAAGAAGCTGGTCTACGTATGATTGACGAGACATCTCGATTGGGTGCCCATCATGCAAAGGTAGCATTCATTCATCCGAAGTCTACAGCGAGTATTTTATATGAATTAACAGAAAGACCTGAATAAGAGGAGGAGCCCATAATGAAAGACATCTACGAAACAATTAATGATTTATACGACAGACGCCGTGAGGTTGAGCTTGGTGGCGGTGACGAACGAATTGAAAAGCAGCACGCTAAAGGAAAGTTAACAGCTCGTGAAAGAATTGAGCTATTGCTTGATGAAGGTACATTTGTTGAATTAAATCCATTTATTCAACACCGCAGTACAAACTTCGGTTTAGATAAAGCAAAAGGACCTGGAGATGGTGTTGTAACAGGATACGGTAAAGTAAATGGACGCGATGTGTACTTATTCTCACAAGATTTCACGGTATTCGGTGGGGCGCTTGGGGAAATGCATGCTCTGAAAATTGCCAATGTTATGGATTTAGCTGCAAAAAATGGGGCACCGTTTATCGGGTTAAACGATTCAGGCGGCGCGCGTATCCAAGAAGGGGTTGTATCTCTTGATGGATACGGACAAATTTTCTATCGTAACTCAATCTATTCTGGTGTAATTCCACAAATCTCTGTTATTATGGGGCCTTGTGCAGGGGGAGCAGTTTATTCTCCAGCGATTACGGACTTCATTTTCATGGTTGAGAAGACGAGCCAAATGTTCATTACTGGACCAAAAGTTATCGAAACAGTTACAGGAGAAAAAATTACGTCTGAAGGCTTAGGTGGCGCAACTGTACATAATACGATCAGTGGTAACGCTCACTTTAAAGCACCAACTGATGAAGAAGTATTAAAAGATGTACGTAAATTATTAAGCTACTTACCGCAAAATAATACAGAGAAACCACCTGTATTAGAAGCAGACAACAATGATGATTACCGTGCGGATTTAACAGATATCGTTCCATTTGAAGGTATCCGTCCTTACGATATTCGTAAAGTTGTTGAGCAAGTTGTGGATGAAGGGTCATTCATGGAAGTACAAGAAGGATTTGCGAAAAACATTGTTATCGGTTTAGCTCGTATTAAAGGTCAATCAGTTGGTCTTGTATGTAATCAACCGAAAGTATTAGCTGGTGGACTGGATATCGATTCTTCTGATAAAGCATCTCGTTTCATTCGATTCTGTGATTCATTTAATATTCCAATTATCACATTCGAAGACGTTTCTGGTTTCTTCCCAGGCGTTAAGCAAGAGCATGGTGGAATCATCCGTCATGGTGCGAAAATGCTGTATGCATATTCTGAAGCAACTGTACCAAAGCTTACAATCATTCTTCGTAAAGCATATGGTGGTGCTTATGTTGCACTTAACAGTAAGTCAATCGGTGCAGACCTTACATTTGCATGGCCAAATGCTGAGATTGCGGTTATGGGATCTGCTGGTGCGGCTAACATTATTTTTGCTCGTGAAATTGCAAACAGTGAAGATCCAGAAGCAACACGTGCAGAAAAAGTTGAAGAATACCGTGAGAAGTTTGCGAACCCATACGTTGCAGCAAGCTTAGGAATGGTGGATGACGTTATTGATCCTCGTGAAACACGAATCAAAATCATCCAATCTCTTGAAATGCTACGCAATAAAAAAGAAGATCGTCCTTGGAAGAAACACGGAAACATTCCATTGTAATACACGATTTCTTCATAGAAGCTCAAGGCATAATGACCTTGGGCTTTTTTGGTTTAGCTTTGTTTCACAATATTTGCCGGTTTATTTTCTAAGAAGTATACTAAGGTAGGATAACTTTTTTGGAGGGTATAAAGATGATTAATGAAAATCGTTTAGTAGAAGAATTTTTTGAATTGGTTCAAATTGATTCGGAAACAAAAAATGAAGCAGCGATTGCCAAAGTATTAAAAGAAAAATTTACAGAGCTTGGTTTAGATGTATTTGAGGATGATACAACAGCAATCACAGGTCACGGTGCAGGTAATTTAATTTGTACCCTTCCAGCTACAAAAGAAGGTGTAGATACGATTTATTTTACATCTCATATGGATACGGTTGTACCAGGGAACGGTATTAAACCATCGATTCAAGACGGATATATTGTGTCAGATGGTACGACAATATTAGGAGCAGATGATAAAGCGGGACTTGCAGTGATGCTAGAGGTGCTAAAAGTTATTAAAGAGCAAAAGATTGCTCACGGAAAAATAGAATTTGTTATTACAGTGGGCGAGGAATCTGGTTTAGTCGGTGCAAAAGCGTTAGATCGTTCATTAGTGACAGCGAAATATGGTTATGCACTAGACAGTGATGGAAAAGTTGGGAATATTATTGTCGCAGCGCCAACACAAGCAAAGTTCGAAGCAAAAGTATATGGAAAAACGGCTCATGCAGGTGTTGCTCCTGAAAAAGGAGTTTCAGCGATTACAATTGCGGCTAAAGCCATTTCTAGAACGCCTTTAGGTCGAATCGATTCTGAAACAACAGCGAATATCGGTCGTTTCCAAGGTGGACAACAAACGAATATTGTATGTGATTACGTTGAGATATTAGCAGAAGCTCGCTCACTTGTACCAGAAAAAATGGAAGCGCAAGTTCAAAAAATGAAGGAGGCTTTCCAAACAGCGGCTGCAGAAATGGGCGGGCGTGCTGAGATCGATGTAACGGTCATGTACCCTGGCTTTAAATATAGCGAAGGTGATCATGTTGTAGAAGTAGCCAGACAAGCAGCAGAGAAGATTAATCGACCATGTGAATTACAACAAAGCGGCGGTGGCAGCGATGCCAATGTAATTGCTGGATTTGGTATTCCAACAGTTAACTTAGCTGTCGGTTATGAAGAAATTCATACAACAAACGAAAAAATTCCAGTGGAAGAATTAACGAAGCTTGCTGAAATGGTGTTGGGAATTATCGAAGTTGTTACGGGAGAATAATCTGCAAAAAATTTAGAAGAGTTTTGGCCTGGGGCGTCTGTAACTATAATTGCAGACGCCTTTTTCGCTATACAAGTAGAACGAAAAATATAATAAGAAACAACCAAATTGATTGTGTAAACTTCAAAAGGAGTTGTTTTGAACTGAAATTTAATGCAATGGGGAGAATATAATTAAAATGCTTCCTTAAACAATTTTGTGGATGAACATTGTTGTATAACATGGCTATTAAAAAGATTATTGACCAGAAATTAAAACATGAAGGCTGGAACAAGGGTCAGAAAAGAACTTTTATATAGGTGAGAAACGAAAAAGAGGTGAATGCTGTATGGCAAAGAAACAGATTGGTGTTATTGGTCTTGCTGTAATGGGTAAAAATCTTGTTTTTAATATAGAAAGTCGAGGCTATAGTGTCGCTGTATATAATCGTTCCCGTTCGAAAATAGAGGAAATGATGAAGGAGTTACAAGGAAAAAGTATTTTTCCAGCCTATACATTAGAAGAATTTGTTTCTTCCTTAGAGAGACCACGGAAAATTTTACTGATGGTAAAGGCAGGAAAGGCGATAGATGATACGATTTTTTCATTAAAACCTTTGCTCGAAAAAGGAGATCTTATTATTGACGGTGGCAATACTTTTTTTAAAGACACACAGAGGCGCCACCAAGAGTTAAAGGAGTCGGGCATTCATTTTATCGGGACAGGTGTCTCTGGCGGGGAGGAAGGAGCCTTAACAGGACCAGCTATTATGCCGGGGGGAGAGCAGGAAGCTTATGAATTGGTAGCACCGATTTTTCAAGCCATTTCGGCCAAAGTAGCAGGAGAGGCTTGCTGTACATATATTGGTCCGGATGGAGCCGGACATTATGTGAAAATGGTCCATAACGGCATTGAATACGGAGATATGCAGTTAATTGCAGAGTCTTATTTTTTATTAAAACATGTACTCAATCTGTCAACTAAGGAACTTCATAGAGTATTTTTCGATTGGAATAAAGGGGAGCTTGATAGTTATTTAATGGAAATAACAGCTAATATTTTAAAAAAATACGACAGCGAGACAGGTAAACCTCTTGTTGATGTTATTTTAGATCAAGCGGGTCAAAAAGGAACAGGCAAATGGACAAGCCAAAATGCATTAGATTTAGGTGTACCATTGTCTATTATTACAGAATCTGTTTTTGCTCGCTATATGTCAGCGTTGAAGAATGAGCGTATGGTGGCAAGTGAGCAATTACAAGGACCGGAATGCGTAGCGTATATTGAAGATAAACAGGCATTTATTGAAAAGATTCGTCAAGCCTTGTATATGAGTAAAATTATTTCATATGCTCAAGGCTTTGCTCAAATGAAGGCGGCTTCAGAGGAATACGACTGGAATCTGCAATATGGAGATATTGCGATGATTTTTCGTGGCGGCTGCATTATTCGTGCGCAATTTTTACAAAAAATTAAGGAAGCGTATGATCGAAATCCGAGTTTGAACAATTTGCTGTTCGATTCTTATTTTCAAGGAATTGCAGCAACCTATCAAATGGCTCTGCGTGAAGTGATTGCAACAGCAGTCATGAAAGGAATTCCAGTTCCATGTTTCTCAGCGGCACTTGCTTATTATGATAGTTATCGTACAAAAATACTGCCAGCTAATTTAATTCAGGCGCAACGCGATTACTTTGGTGCCCATACGTATCAACGGGTTGATCAAGAAGGACTATTTCATACGGAATGGATAGAGAAATAGAGTGAGGCTTCTGTAAGTGGGGGAGATTCGTCCTCCACTTCGCTTTTTTGTCTTCGTACAAGTTTGAGACCGGGATTTCACTATTCGTTAAATATGGATTAATCTGTTTTTGGTAAATTCTTAAGACATTTTTTATAGTAAGCAAGCATATAGTTATAGGAAATTAGTTTCATTACTTTTTTTACCAAAATAGTGTATAATTAATGAAAATAATATTCTGAATTATTAGATAAAAAGAAGTGGGGGGGAGGATAGCATAATGTTTATTGTTTGGCTTGTTCTATCCGTATTTATCTCTTTGATCGTAATAGAGACATCTGTTTCACTCTGGATTAATTCAGGTACAAGGCAAGAGAAGGCAGAAAACAAGTTATTCTTCAAAAATATTCAATTGAAGTTTTTAAAAAAGAAAGCTGTATAAATAAAACGAGGATGCTACAGTCTAGCATCCTTGTTTAGTGCTCTTGGTCTTCTTGCTCGATTTTTTCTATAGGCCACCAAATATGTCCGTCATGAGCTAATAAAGCATCAGCTGTTGGTGGACCAGGGGAACCAGCCGGATAATTCGGGAAGCTTTCATCCTTTGTCTTTTTCCAGACTTCAGAAATCGTATCAATAAATTTCCATGATAAAGCGACTTCATCCCAATGCGTAAAGTTTGTTGTATCTCCACGCATGCTATCTAATAATAGTTTCTCGTAAGCTTCTGGTGTATTAATATGATTGGTACCTTCATTTGCTATTTGTAATCTGACGGATTTTGTTTCTGTTGTCGTGCCCGATTTTTTAACATTTAGTAATAGGGTAATGCCTTCTTTCGGTTGAATATGGATGACTAGTAAGTTTGGTGTCAACTTTTGTTCTGCCTGATAGTATAGATTCATTGGCATATCTTTAAATTGGACAACAATCTTCGTTGATTTACGATCCATCCTTTTTCCTGTTTGAATGTAGAATGGCACCCCAACCCAGCGGAAGTTGTCAATCATAAGCTTACCTGCTACATATGTTTCAGTATTGGAGTCGATGCTCACATTTGCTTCTTCTCGATAAGCAGATACAGTCTCGCCATGGATTATACCTTGCGCATATTGGCCGCGAACAAAATAGGTGTTCACCTCTTCTTTACTCATAGGTCGTAATGAACGGAGTAATCGAACTTTTTCACTGCGAATTTCTTCTGGTGTTAAGGAAATGGGCGGCTCCATAGCAAGCAGGGCGACCATTTGCATCATATGGTTCTGAACCATGTCGCGCAGTGCTCCATTGTTTTCGTAATAGCGACCTCGTTCTTCCACACCTAGCGTTTCGCTGGATGTAATTTGAATATTAGAAATGTAGCGGTTATTCCATAGCGGTTCAAATAAGGCATTAGAGAAGCGAATCACTTCAATATTTTGAACCATCTCTTTTCCTAGATAATGATCAATTCGATAAATTTCTTCTTCTCGAAAAACCGTACTAATTTGTTCATTTAGTGCTTTCGCTGTTTCAAAGTTTGTTCCAAATGGTTTTTCTATTACGAGGCGTTTGTAGCCTTCTATGTTCGTTAAACCTTGTGTTTTGAGTTGATTTGTAATCGTACCGAAAAACTCTGGTGCCATAGCTAAGTAGAAAATGCAATTTCCTTTCAGCTCATATTGATCGTTGACTTGGACTGCAAGCTGTTTTAATTCAATGTAAGATTGCGAACTTGTAACATCATGGCAATGGTAGTGAAAATGAGAGATAAATTCTTCCATACGATGATTGACGTTTACGAATGTCATTACAGAGTCTTTGACGTTTTCTTGAAATTGTTCGGTTGTTAATGGACGCCGCGCGACACCAATAACGGCGAAATTCTGTAGTTTATTTTTGGTATATAATTGATAGAGAGAAGGAAATAGTTTTCGTTTTGCTAGATCGCCTGTTGCTCCAAAAATCATGATTAATGCAGTAGGTTTCGTACTTTCTGACACGGTCAATACCTCAACTTTCCTTTTTCACTAGGCTATGTGATAGAACGTGGTTGATTGTTGGCTATAATGAGTTTAAAATCGTTCGATTAACAGACCTTTTTCCTGTTAGAATGTTGGAATTATGTTTTTCATTTTACGTTTAGCATTCCCTAAAAAGCAATCGTTTCGTTCGTTAAAATTATCAAGCCTTTGTATGCAGCACGTTTGCTTGCAATTATGCTATAGTTAATATAATGAGGATAATCGGAGGTAAAAAAGTGGATTTTATGTTTTTAGGAACGGGTGCTGGTATTCCGGCAAAGGCGCGTAATGTAACATCTATTGCTCTTCAACTATTAGAAGAACGAGGAACTGTATGGTTGTTTGATTGTGGAGAAGCTACTCAGCATCAAATTTTAAAAACAGCCATAAAACCTCGTAAGATTGAAAAGATTTTTATTACGCATTTACATGGAGATCATATTTTTGGCTTGCCAGGGCTGCTTGGCAGTCGTTCATTTCAAGGTGGAACGGAAAAATTAACGATTTACGGACCAAAGGGGATTGCTGATTTTGTTCGAACGAGTCTTGCTGTAAGTACGACTCATTTAAAGTATCCGCTGGAGATTATTGAAATTGAAGAAGGAATGATATTTAAGGACGAGCAATTTACCGTTTATGCGCTACCGCTTGATCATGGTATTTATTGTGTAGGCTACCGCATTGTTGAACAGGATCGTCCAGGCAGTTTACTTGTCGATAAATTAAAGAGAGAAGGCGTGAAACCTGGGCCGATTTTTAAAGCGTTGAAAAAAGGAGAGCGTGTTCAATTAGAGGATGGTCGTTTACTAGACGGGAACGATTATTTAGGAGAAGCACAAAAAGGGAGAATTATTACGATTCTTGGAGATACGAGAATGTGTGAAAATGCAGTTCGTTTAGCCGTTGATGCGGATTACGTTATTCATGAATCGACCTTTGCAGCGGATGAAGAAGAGATGGCTAAAGCTTATTTTCATTCGACGACGGTACAAGCTGCTCAAGTAGCGAAAACAGCGGCAGCCAAACATCTTATTTTGACACATATTAGTTCGCGCTACACGGCAAATGAAGTGGAACAGCTCCGTCAAGAAAGCGCAGCTATTTTCCCAAATACAGTTGTCGCAGAGGATTTTTTACAAGTGAAGATCCCTCTATATATGGAGAAATAGAGTATAAAAGGAGTGAAGAGATATGATGGAACAAAACCTATTACATAAAAAAGCGATGGATTTTTTATTAACAACGAGTCGGACTTTTTTTATTCCGATTAGTCATTTACCATCTGGATTACAAGAAGCAATTGGTTCAGCTTATTTGTGCATGCGTGCCATTGATGAAATTGAAGATGATTCGAAGCTTCCTGCTGATACGAAAATTTTTCTATTACAATCTGTCGCTAAATTGCTACAAGAAGGTCACAGCGCAGCAAGAATCGAATCCCTTTTTACTCCATTTAAAAAAGATTTACCTGAGGTGACATTGCTTTTGTCGGATTGGATTGCATATTGTCCACCGGGTGCGTTAGATAAGGTGTTAGAGTCTACCATAGAAATGGCTGAAGGAATGGCGAAATGGGTTGCGAAAAATTGGACAATCGAAACGGAATCCGATTTAGATGATTATACGTATTATGTTGCTGGTTTAGTCGGTGTAATGCTCTCAGATATTTGGAAATGGTATGATGGGACAGAGACGAATCGTGAACAAGCAATTGCTTTTGGCCGCGGATTGCAAACGGTTAATATTTTACGTAATCGTGATGAAGATGCGGAGCGTGGCGTTCAGTTTTTCCCAAAAGGATGGGGGTTCGCTGAGATGCTTGCTCATACAGAGAAAAATTTAGCAATGGCAGAAAAATATTGCCAAACGATTCAAACGAAGGATATTGTACATTTTTGTAAAATTCCTTTAGAATTAGCGAAAGCCACATTAGTCGCTTTAAAAAAAGGAAAAGAGAAGATTAATCGAGTGGAAGTAACGGAGATTGTAAAGCATGTTATCGATCAGTAAATCAAAAACCCGAAAAGCTGTTGCAGCTTTCCGGGTTTTTATTATGCTATTTCTTTTTTTGATTGTTCTACTAAAATATGCTGAGGTATTTTACAAAGCTCAATCCATTTTTTAATAGATGTAAGGAGAATAATCACTCCAAGAACAAGCATCGTGATGGATAATGTACCGTTTAATACACTAAAACCTGGACTTTCTGCATTCCAGTATACATTTTTAATCATCCAATATCCTGCTACATTGACCGTTACATATAAGTAAGCCAGTGGGACTAGACAAGTTAGCATATACCAACGTTTGTCTGCAATTTTTAAAATAACGGTTGCTCCAACGATTAGGCCAATGGAAGCCATTAATTGGTTGGATACACCAAATAGTGCCCAGATAGAACTGATGTCACCTGAATATAAGAGGTATCCCCAAATGAAACATGCTAGCGCACTAGCGAATATATTCGAAAATAATGACTCTGTATTTTTTAAAGGTTTATAAAAATCACCGAAGAAATCTTGAATAAGATAACGAGCTACACGAGTTCCTGAATCAATGGCCGTTAAGATAAAGACTGCTTCAAATAAAATAACGAATTGGAAGAAATATGACGCTAATTTTTCGAAAATTGGTATTTCGGTAAAAATATAAGTCATTCCAACGGCAAGTGTTACAGCACCGCCTGTTCTTCCTTCAAGATCCATGCCGATTTCATCGCTTAACTCATCTAAATGTACCGTTTCTATTCCGAGTGTTGCAAATTTTTCAGGAGCGGAGTTGATAGCGAAATAGTCTCCTGGCTGTAATGATACTGCAGCAATTAAAGCCATAATGGCTACTAAACATTCAACAAGCATGGCACCGAACGCAACGCCTTTAATATCACTCCAGCGATTAATCATTTTAGGAGTTGTTCCAGAACCAACGAATGCATGGAATCCTGAGATTGCTCCACAAGCAATGGTAATGGAGATAAATGGCCAAACCGGACCAGCAACGATTGGACCGCCGCCGTTAATAAAGTCTGTCAACGCTGGAAACTGAACAGATGGGTTTACATAGAATACCCCGATAATTAAAGCGACGAAAACCCCGATTTTCATAAATGTACTTAAATAGTCACGTGGAGCAAGCAATAACCAGACAGGCAAGGCCGCTGCGAAAAATGCGTAGATTGGTAAAAGAATAGCAATTGTACTTGCTTCAAGTGTTAATAGATTACCAAGTGCTGTGCCTTGAAGATTTGGTCCGAAAAGAATTGCTGCGATAATTAGACCAAACCCAACGATTGTCGCGGCTTTTAGATTGCCAGTCTTTTTATGATAGAGACCAACACCCATTGCGATTGGAATTGTAATACCGACAACAAATGTACCCCATGGGTTGTTTTCTAGTGCATGTAATATAACTAAAGACAGTCCCGCCATTGTAATGGTAATAATAAACAACATCGCAAGGCCTGTACAAAATCCTGCTACAGGACCAAGTTCTTCTTTAGCTACTTCAGATAGTGACTTTCCGTCTCGACGCATAGAAGCAAATAGAACAACCATATCGTGAACTGCCCCACCAATGACTGCCCCAATTAGCAACCAAAGCAAACCGGGTAAATACCCGAACTGTGCTGCTAAAATCGGTCCAACCAATGGACCTGCAGCTGCAATTGCCGCGAAATGATGACCAAACGTTACCCATTTATTAGTTGGTACATAATCTTTACCATCTTCTAGTTTATGAGAAGGAGTAGGTTTAGAATCATCTAGCTTTAATACTTTAGCTGCCATAAATGTACCGTATAAGCGGTAGACAATT
Organism: Peribacillus sp. Hz7; assembly: GCF_042136355.1. Taxonomy (NCBI): domain Bacteria; kingdom Bacillati; phylum Bacillota; class Bacilli; order Caryophanales; family Bacillaceae; genus Peribacillus; species Peribacillus sp. Hz7. The sequence goes on along the minus strand of NZ_JBHHJV010000002.1, from coordinate 366,848 downwards.
AATAATATACAAATGGAACCAATGACTATAGAAACCGCATTCATTTTTATGACCTCCACATTTCTGTTGTAGTACAGTAATCATACTAAATGAAAGTGTAAGCAGGTGGCTTTTTCAGTTGAAATACCAAAAAACAGTGTTTAATTACAGAAAATGCGGAGTGAGATACAATTAAATAAACTGAAAATTTAGTGTTCTTCTAGTTTTAACATTTTAGCTATATTGTTATATAACGCTTTTGAACAACAAAAGAATACCAGTTCAGAATTGTAATAGCTGCTTTAGTTCCTTTATGTAGGTTCGACTAACAGGAACGTTAGAACCGTCATTCATAATGAGGTTGTAGGTTGAGTTAAACCAAGGTTGTATTTCAGAAATGTAATGGATGTTGACGATATAGCTGCGATGTACGCGCATAAATGAACTATCCTGTAGTTTTTTCTCTAACGCAACAAGCGCTTCGCTTACTTTAAATATGTTATCCTTTGTTTTAATCATACATTTTCCTTCACTTGATTCAACAAATAGAATAGATGCAGCATCAAGTAATATGATTCGCTCTTCTACAAGGATAGCTATTTTGCCTGTTTTATTGATTGGAACGTTAGAAGAAGGCTGGACGTCTTGTTCACCTATTTTCTGCAGTTTTGTAATTTTGTCTAACATTTGATACATACGCTGTTCATCGAACGGTTTTAATAAATAATCGAGTGCGTTTAGTTCAAAAGCTTCGAGCGCATATTCGTCATACGCTGTTGCAAATACGATAGCAGGAGTCTTTTTCAAAGCATGAAGCTGTTTTGCTAACTGCAATCCATTATCTTCAGCTAATTCAATATCGAGAAAAACAAGATCGGGTTCTTGGACAGGGATGTCTGCCATCGCTTTCTCTAAACAATCTGCTTCTCCTACAATTTCTACTTGTTTGCTGCAAATGAGCAAGTACTTTAATTCATCTCGTGCTAACGGTTCATCATCTACTATGTATGCTCGTAACATGTTGTTCAAAAACTCCTTTACTATGAAGAGGAATAGAAATGATAATTTTCGTACCTACATTTAGTTCACTCTGAATAGTTAATTGTGCTTGCCCGTTATAAATACCCATTAAACGTTCGTAAATATTAAATAAAGCTGTACCCGTTCCCTTTTTAGAGCTGACGGTTCGGTGACCAAGTTCTCTTCTTCTTTCTTCTTCGATTCCTTTTCCATTATCTTGGACGATAATGTGTATCATTTCGTTTTGTGAAGAAATATCTATTAAGATAGTTCCTTTATTATGATCTTTTCGGATAAAAGCATGGTTAATTGCATTTTCAACTAAGGGCTGTAAAGTAAATGGTGGAATTAACACTTGATTAAGCCCTGGCTCTATATGGAGAGAGAGGTGATAAACATCCGGAAATCTGGCTTGCTCTAACGATAAATAGGCTTTTACATGTTCGATTTCCTTTTCTAATGGAATCATCATTTGCCTAGCTCCTTGTAAATTACTGCGAAAGAATGAACTAAGCTCAATTAATAGCTTTCTTGCTTTTTCTACATCTGTTCGGCATAGTACTGAAATGGTGTTGATGCTATTAAACAAAAAATGTGGATGAATTTGCGCTTGCAATGCTTTAATTTCTGCGTCTTTTAATAATTTTGTTTGCTGTTCGGCCTCTGCCAGTTCTAGTTGGGTAGAAAATAAGTTAGCAAGACCTTCTGCTAATTCTTTGTGTACTTTATCTAATTTAGCAGGGTCGGTAAAGTACATTTTTAAAGTACCTACGGTTTTATTTTGTACTTTTAAAGGTAGAACAATTGCTGCCTGCAAGGGGCAATCCTTTTGAAAACAATAAATTTCTTCTTTTACTTGTGCAATAGCAACCCTTCCGCTTTCCAATACTTCTTTCGTCAATCCTGTAGCAAGCTCCATGTTTAGAATATGATGATCAGCGCCTGCGCCAACATGAGATAAAATTTGACGGTCATCTGTAATCGCTACAGCATCTGCATCAGTCAGTTGCAACATAATCTCTGAAATTTGTTGACAGGAACTTGGATTGAGTCCTTGGCGAAAATAAGGTAATGTTTGATCGGCAATATGAAAGGCTTGATTTGTTTGATTAGCGCGTGCTCGTTCTTCATCCCTCATCATTGATTGAATAATGAGCATAAAAAGCAATGTTCCAAAACCATTAACAAGAATCATTGGTATACTAATTATTTCAACTAGTTTTGCTGCTTGTTCAAATGGTTTGGCGACGATTACAATAATGAGCATTTGTACAGCTTCTAAAATCATGCCAATTTTGACGGCATAGAGGGGAGTGATTTTTTTGCCACCCTTCCGTCGTTTCTTTCCGTAATAACCAGCTACAACCCCGGCTAAAAGGGTAGAGATTGCACAGGCAACAGCGGTAAAACCTCCTAATGTTAGGCGGTGAACTCCTGCAAGCAAACCGGCACCAATTCCGACTACTGGACCACCTATTAGACCGCCAATGACTACCCCCATTACTCTCGTATTGGCAATCGCATTATCGGGATTAACCTCAGTAATCCAATCTACTCTATGGATTGTATCGTGGTGAATCTCTATACCTGTATAATTACTAATTACTCCGAATGTTCCAAAAAGGACAATGAGCCATATTCGTTCTTTTATGTTGTGTTCACCGTGAACAATATGGCGAAAGGACTTCATCTGTGAAAGTAAAAAAGCCACAATGACAATAATTCCTACTTTTTCTAACATTAATGATACTAAATTGAACATGGCAATCCATCCTTATATGCAGCATTGAATTTATCTTATACTAGAAATAGGAAATTTGTCGAATACTCGTCATGAAAGTCTGAATTTTTTCTGAATTTTAACTTTCCTAATATATAGAAAATTTTAAAAAGAAGAAAAATATATTGAAATAATTGCGTGGAAGCGCTTATAATTTAATACATAAAAGCAAAAACGTATAACATTACTTAATTGAAGAAATTTTCATTATCGAAAAAGAGGGGGAGAAACATGAAGAAGAAATTATATTCAGCTGCAGCAATTACACTTGTAACGAGTGCGTTATTAGCTGGCTGTGGCAGCGATTCAAGCAGTGAAGATACAAAGAAAGGGGACAGCGGCGAAAAAACATATCAAGTTGGTGTTACACAAATTGTGCAGCATCCTTCTTTAGATGAAGCGACGAAAGGGTTCCAAGATGCTTTAAAAGAAAGCAAGCTGAATGTAGAGTTTGATGTTCAAAACGCACAAAATGATCAAAATAATAATCAAAAAATTGCGAATAACTTTGTCGGTGATAAAGTTGATTTAATTTTTGCTAACTCGACTCCAAGTGCATTAGGTGCTAAAAATGCAACAAGCGATATTCCAATTGTGTTTACATCTGTAACAGATCCAATTGAAACGAAACTTGTGACCTCTTTGGAAAAGCCAGGTGAAAATGTGACAGGAACAACAGATTCTCATCCTGATGCGATTGCGAATACGGTGAAATTTATTGCAGAAGAACTTGGAGCTAAAACGATTGGAACAGTCTATAACTCTGGTGAGAAAAACTCAGTCCTACAAGTAGAAAATATGAAGGCTGAAGCGGAAAAATTAGGAGTGAAGGTGGCTGAAGCTTCTGTTTCTACGTCTGCAGATGTAAAACGAGCAACGGAATCTTTAATTGGCAAAGCAGATGCATTCTATATTGTGACAGATAACACGGTTGTTTCAGCATTAGAATCAGTTGTAGGTGTAGCGCATGATAAAGATATTCCATTATTCGTAGGAGAGTTAGATTCGGTAGAACGCGGCGGGTTTGCTGCTTACGGTTTCAGCTATTATGATATCGGTTTTGAAGCTGGAGAAAAAGCTGTGGAAATTCTGAAAGATGGTAAAAATCCAGGAGACATTCCAGTTAGCTATCCACAAAATCTAAAACTTGTAATCAATGAAACAGCTGCCAAAGAAATGGGCGTTGAAATTAAAGAAGAATGGAAGAAAGAAGCGGAGTTTGTGAAGTAAGTTCGTTCTTGTTTCTTATCTATTTCTAGTCTAGGGTCCCTTACATTTTGATCTTGGGACCCTTTTATTTTCATTTTAGGAAGGAAGAAAAATATGTTTACAGCCCTATTCAATTCATTTGAATCTGGAATGATTTACGCCATTATGGCACTCGGTGTTTACTTAACGTTCAGGATTCTTGATTTTCCTGATTTGACAGTAGAAGGAAGCTTCGTTACGGGCGCTTCTGTAGCAGCGATTATGATTGTAAATGGCTATTCGCCAATTGTTTCCACATTAGCAGCATTAGGAGCTGGTTTTATCGCCGGTATAATAACTGGTTTGCTGCACACAAAAGGGAAAGTAAATCCGCTTTTAGCAGGGATTTTGGTTATGATTGCTCTTTATTCGATTAACCTGCGAATTATGGGTACTTCGAATATCTCGTTACTTTCACAAACGACTCTATTAACGAATATTCAAGATGCATGGGCAAAAACAGGCATAGATGATGTATTAAATGGTTTATTAACGGCAGTTGGTTTAGGAGACAGTTTACCAAAAACATGGTCTATTTTACTGATGATGTTATTATTTACGATTCTTATTCAAATAGGAATGTCTTTATTCTTGAAAACAGAAATTGGTTTAGCGATTCGTGCAACCGGTGACAATGAAGCGATGGTAAAAAGCTTCTCTGCTCACACTGGGAATATGAAGGTGCTTGGTTTGGCCGTTAGTAATGCGCTTGTAGCGTTTTCAGGTGCTCTTGTTGCTCAATATAACGGTTTTAGTGATATCGGAATGGGAATTGGGATGATCGTTATCGGTCTTGCTTCTGTTATTATTGGTGAAGCTATTTTTGGTGCGAAAACGATTGTTAGAGCAACGCTTGCTGTAATTGGTGGTTCGCTTATTTATAACCTTGTTGTCACGTTAGCTTTGCGTGTAGACTTCTTGCAAACAGGTGATGTGAAATTAATTACCGCTCTTATTGTAATTATTGCGCTCGTTCTACCGCTTATTACGGAAAAACGGAAAGTGAAAGCGCGTAAGAAGAAACGTCTGATGGAATTGCAACTTCGTCATCAATCATTGAAGGAGGGGAAATAAGATGCTTCATCTGAATGGAATTTATAAGGTATTTAATGAAGGAACACCAGATGAGAAGCTCGCTCTGCAAAACCTTCAACTTCAATTAAAAAAAGGTGAATTTGTTACGGTGATTGGGAGTAACGGTGCGGGGAAATCGACGTTAATGAATATGGTATCTGGAAAAATTCTTCCCGATGCGGGAGAAGTTCTTATTGATGGTCAAAATGTGTCCGGGATTGAAGAACATAACCGCGCTAAAATGATTGGTCGTGTGTTCCAAGATCCGATGGCTGGGACAGCCCCGCATATGACGATTGAAGAGAATATGGCCATTGCGTACGGTCGAACCAATCGCCGTGGTTTCCGCTTTGGCGTAACGAATCAACGAAAAGCATTTTTTAAAGAAAGTTTAGAAACGCTTCATTTAGGGTTAGAAAATCGAATGACAGCGAAGGTTGGTTTACTATCCGGAGGGGAGCGTCAAGCGCTATCCCTGCTTATGGCCACCTTTACTGGACCGAAAATCTTGCTTCTTGATGAACATACAGCAGCACTTGATCCTTCACGTGCAGAGCTTGTGACACAATTAACGAAGGAAATTGTCGATCAAAGCAAATTGACGACATTAATGGTCACACACAATATGCAGCAAGCGATTGATTTGGGTGACTCCTTAATTATGATGGACAAAGGACAAATTATTTTTGAAGCAAGAGGAGAAGAAAAACAGGCGTTAACTGTTGAAAAATTATTGAATGAATTCCAACGTATTAAAGGTGAAAAAATGAATAATGACCGAGCAGTTTTAGCCTAATCATATAAAAAAGTGCCTATTCCTTGAGAGTAGGCACTTTTTGTTTCACACTTAACGGGCAGTAAGACTCCCACCTAAAGCTTATGAGGAAGCAAAGAAGATAGGTGGGAGATGAAGAAAATCCCCGCTGATGCAAGTTTCACTGTATATAATTAGTTTGTTTGTGCTTCTTTTTTGGAGGAGCGAAAAAGAGTGCTGAAAAATGGCTTTTTCTTTGATTTTTCTGTTGAAGCTGCTTCGTCGAAGGCAAGGAAGCAGTCGGCTTGTGAGGCTACTTCTAGTTTGGTTTGGAGCGTTTCGATTTGTTGAGTTAGCTCGCAAACAACGCTTTGTAACTCTTCAATCTCGTTTCGGTGTTGTAAGATTTGATAGGAGACGACATCATCTGCTTTTGTTGATAATTTCCGTTCAAGATGTTCAATTCTCTCTACTAGCTTGTCATACATTTTACTTTCATCTTTAGGTGGTTTGTTTGCTGCTTTTGCCTTTCGTACTTTTTTTTCATGGATTTTGATGTTTTGCAGAGGGGTACCATTTTTCAGTTGTTCCTGAACCTGCTGGAGTAAAGCTACATCTTCTTCTGAAAATCGATAATGCTTAAGGGGAGTTCGTTCAATCTCTAGGCTTAATTGTGTGATCCAACGAAGAACGGTTTTAGGAGAAACACCTAATAATTTGGACACTTCATTTGTATTCATAGTATTCTCCTCCTCATTAATATTTACAGGCCGCTATAGTTAATAAGAAGAATTCTAGCTTTGATAGTTAATTCCTTTCAGGGTGACAAAACTAGTATTCTTTCGCTAAAGAAAGTGGTTTTTCGAGGAGTTTTATTGAGACAGAGCAAAATCCCGCTGTATGATGGGATTTTGCTTTTGAGTAGTTGTTTCACTATGAATTCGTCGTAAATAATCTTCTTTACCAGCCGCGCTTGTATGGCGTAGGTGCTTCTATTTCATAGCGAAGTTCTTTTGCCGCGTTTCTTGGCCAATAAGGGTCGCGTAACAGTTCACGACCGATAAAAATAAGATCGGCGCGCTCGTTTTGTAAAATTTCTTCCGCTTGGATGCCAGTTGTAATTAAACCAACTGCTCCTGCAGCAATAGAGGCTCCGTATTTAATCGTTTCACTGAACGGTACTTGGTAGCCTGGATAGACAGGAATAGACGCGGGCACAACAGCTCCAGAACTTACATCAATTAAGTCGACTCCATCTTCCTTCATCCATTTACTTATTTCGATATACTGCTCTGCTGTCATGCCGCCTTCTTGATAATCATGAGCAGAAATACGTACAAATAGTGGACCTTCCCATACTTGTTTTACTGCAGCGATGACTTCTTTAACGATTTTATAACGATTTTCGCTAGAGCCGCCGTATTCATCATTTCGTTTGTTGCTTAGCGGTGAGAGAAATTCGTTTAGTAAGTAACCATGAGCGGCATGTAGTTCAATGACATCAAATCCTGCTTTTTTTGCTCGTGCTGCTGCTTGTTGAAAGGAGAGGATTGTTTTTTCAATATCAGCTTGTGTCATTTCTTGGGGCTGTTTATAAGTCTCATTAAAAGCAATGGGTGACGGTGCGTAGATGTTGCCTGGTACTGTTGCTTTTCGACCTGCGTGAGCGAGTTGAATGCCTGTTTTTGCTCTTTGCTCTTTCATCATCGATACGAGCTGTGACAGTCCAGGGAGTTGTTCATCATTCCAAATGCCTAAGTCATTAACGGAAATCCGACCTTGAGGATTAACCGCTGTTGCTTCTAGAATAATTAAACCTGCACCGCCAACTGCTCGGCTTGTATAATGCGTTAAATGCCAGTTTTTAACGCGGCCATCTTCCTGACTAGAATACATACACATCGGTGCCATAACAATTCGATTTTTAAGAGTTACACCTTTGATAGTATAAGTAGAAAAAAGCTTAGCATTCATGTTAATCCCACTCCTTATTTCCTTAAATATGAAATTTAGTATAGCAATTTAAAAAATAATTAGCTAAACATTCGATTTATCCCACACTTAACGGGCAGTAAGACCCCCACCTCAAGCTTAGGAGGAGTCAAAGAAGATAGGTGGGGACAACTGCCCGTAAAGGTCCGATTGGTTCAACTAACCATCAGTGGGGGATGAAGGAACCCCCCACTGATGGAAGTTTCACTTTATCCCATACTTAAAGAGTAAAAAGAGCATGAATCAAAAGAGGCATATCCTGTCCCTTTTAATCATGCTCTTTTTATACTTAAGAATCTAGCTAAATTGGCATAAAGTCATGCCAATTTAGCGGGGAACAGCATATTGTGCAAGCTGGTCGCTAATTTGTTTCCCCATTCGTTTGGATTGTACAGTTGCTTCCTCAATGCACGCGATAAAAGCTCGATCGACTTCATAATTTTGTAGTACTTTTAATCCTGCTTCAGTCGTTCCGCCAGGAGACGTCACTTCTTTTCTTAAAGTAGCTGGTGATTTTGTAGAATGCTTAAGCATTTCGGCAGCACCTAGCATTGTTTGAATGATTAATTGTTTAGCAGTACCAGCATCGAGGCCGAGATCTTGTGCTGACTTTTCCATTGCTTCAACAAGATAATATAGGTAAGCAGGGCCGCTGCCGGATAGACCTGTTACAGCGTCTAGCTGCTCTTCTTCAACAACGACGACAGAGCCGATCGTTTCAAAAAGCGTAATCGCTGTTTGACGTTGTTCCGCCGATGTGTACGCATTTGTACTAATCGCTGTGGCTGATTGCCCGACCGTTGCGGACGTATTAGGCATCGCGCGAATAACGGCTACCTCTTTTGCCGCAATTCCCTCAAGGCTTGCGGTATGAACACCTGCTGCAACAGAGACGAGCATCATCTCAGTTGTAATATATGGTTGAATGGATTGCATGGTAGCTAACATATCTTTTGGTTTTACAGCTAGTAAAACAACGTCGGCTTCTTTCATAGCTTCTTGTATATTTCGTGTCCCTGTTACACCATATTTTTCGTTTAAGGATGCTAATCTAGCTTCATTTGATTTGTTTGTCACGTTAATATTTTTAGGATCTACCACTTGTTGGGCTACCAATCCTGAAATAATGGCCTCAGCCATAGAACCTGCCCCAATAAAGGTTATTTTCTTCATTTTCTTTCGCTCCTTTGTTAAAGTCAAAGGCTTTGTTAGCGAATGTAGCCATGTTTAAATCGCATTATGTAACAAAGCCAAATAAAAAAGATCTCTCATCCATAAAGGACGAAAGATCTTGCTTCCGTGGTACCACCTTTGTTCAGCTTTCTCTTTTACGTTCGCTGAAAGCTGCGCTTTAAGATCCTTTAACGTTGGATATACGTCAGGTTTTCCTGAAGGCTCATAAGGTAGGTTCAATACATGAGAGGGTGGTGAAGCCTTGCAGCCAAAAGGGAGCCTCACTCTCTATTCACCGTCATCTATTTACTTGGTCTTACTCATAGCCAAACGATTTAATTACTTGTGATTATGCAGGATAAACAAGTAAACTGTCAATATATAATATATGCGCGATACAAAAAAATAACCATAATTATGCGAAAATAATGACAATGCGGAAGAGAAAATGTAAAATATGGATTACATAAGTGCAAAGCTGTTGTGTAACAGATTTTCAATATCCTGCTTTGTTAAACGCTTTTGTTAATTAACAGCATCGTATAACAAAGTCAAATATAATGTTTAAGGTGGATAAAATAATGGTGAAATGGGAGAATAAGATCGCAAAGATTGCATTGCCGACACCGTTTGCGGTTGGTGATGTAAATGTATATGTTGTAAAAGGAGATGCCCTCACTTTAATTGATACGGGTGTCAAAACGAAGGAGTCAAAAGAAGTACTCGCTGATAAATTAGGCGAATTGGGCTTGAAAATAGGAGATATTGAACAAATCATTTTAACCCATCATCATCCAGATCATGCTGGTGGGCTTGATTTTTTTGACCGAGGTGTGCCGGTATATGGTCACAAAAATAATCAGCGCTGGCTTGAGTTGAGCGATGAGTTCATACACATGCATAATCAATTTTTCCTTGAATACGGCGGTAAGTGTGGGTTGACTGAAGAATTAAAAGATAAATTAATACGCACTCGTGAAGAGAAACGGTTTTTAAGTAATAGAAAGCTGGCTGGATTTTTGGCAGAAGGAGATGAACTACCTGGATTACCTGGGTGGAAGGCGATTGAGACGTTAGGGCATGCACAAAGCCATTTATCGTTTTACCGCGAAAGTGATGCTGTATTAATTGGTGGCGATCACTTGATTGCTAAAGTATCACCGAATCCGATTATGGAGCCACCACTTCTTCCTAATGGAGAGCGTCCGAAGCCATTGCTTCAACATAATGAGTCGCTTAGAAAACTACTCCATCTTCCTATTTCTAAAGTGTACTCTGGTCATGGTGAGGAAGTAGAAGAAGTGAAAGAGTTGATTCACTTTAGGTTGACGCGCCAGCATGACCGCGCGATGCATGTGAAAAAAATGCTCGAAGAAAAGCCATTAACCGTTTTTGAAGTTTGTAAGCAGTTATTCCCGAAAATATACAGCAAAGAGGTCGACTTGACGATGTGGGAAACGGTTGGGCAGTTAGACTATTTAGAAGATTTGGGCGAGATTCAGAGTGAAACTCAATTGGGTTTAACGCTGTTTTCCATTGCGTAATACGATGACGACATTACGAGGGAAAATTGTTGCCATTACAGGAGCTTCTGGTGGATTAGGAAAAGAAATTGCAATTCAAACAGCCAAGCAAGGGGCAAGCGTTGTGTTACTTGCAAGAAGCATGGATAAATTAACAGCGTTACGTACGATGCTTATAGAGATGTTTGGTGTTCATGTATTTGCTTTTCAACTGGATGTTGCGAATTCAAACGAGGTACGAGCCGTTTTTGAGCGAATTGCGAATGAGGTTGGGGAAGTTGATATTTTAGTGAATAATGCAGGGTACGGTATTTTTAAAGAAGCTGCTGAAACCAATATAGATGAAGCTAGAGCAATGTTTGATGTCAATGTACTTGGTCTAATGGCTTGTACAAATAACGTACTTTCTTCGATGAAACGTCGGAAAGCAGGGCATATTATTAATATTGCGTCCCAGGCCGGTAAAATGGCTACACCTAAATCATCGCTCTATTCTGCAACTAAATTTGCTGTACTAGGTTACTCAAATGCGCTGCGAATGGAAGTAAAAGAAGAGGGGATTTCTGTTACAACCGTGAATCCTGGACCTATTGCGACAAACTTTTTTGAAACGGCTGATGAATCGGGTAACTATGTCAAAAGCATTCAAAAATTTATGTTAAAGCCGGAAGCGGTTGCTCAAAAAATTGTTGAATCCATGTTGACCAAGAAACGGGAAATCAACTTACCGGGTTGGATGAATGTGGCGAGTAAGTTGTATTATTTATTTCCCGCAACAGCTGAACTAGTTGGGAAACGAGCTTTTTTCAAGAAATAAAATACTAGCAAGCTGTACTAAAAAGATATACTTTGGTACAGCTTTTTTGTTCAAGGCTATGTTATGGAAGTTTCACTTTATTTTTAATAGCGTTTGTTTCTTGATCCTGCCTTTTGGAAGATGAATGGGTACATATATTTAAAAAACATAAGGAGGCAACATTTTGAAGCGAAAGCTGATAAATTTATTATGTTTGTTTGTGATGATTGGGTTAGTCGGTTGTCACCCTTCTGATACTCAGAAAGAGCGGATTGAAAAAGGGGACACAGGGTTTATTACCGACCTTGATGACAAACGGGTTTTAATTAAAAGTACCTATTATAAGATGACGAAGGAGACTCTTATTCAAGATTTGAAGGGCAGAGAGCTCTCCTATGAGGATTTAGAAATCGGAATGAAAGTGAAGCCGTGGTATATAGGAGAGATTAAAGAATCGTTTCCGGCGAAAACGAAGGCAAAGTTCCTTCTTGTGCTGACCGATGCCCAAAGCATAGCTGAACAAGAGGCCGTCAAGAAAGCGATTGATTATGTAACAGAAGCTGCGAGTCAACGATTTATGGTGCTTCAGGTACTCTATGAGGTGAAGGAAAAAGCTTATAACATTGAGATGATGAATCGTTCTAATACAGACACAAGCTTTACGGTTATGGTAGATGAGCGTAAGAATGAAGTTCTGTATTAATCTGTATAATTAACATTAAAAGCTGTGCAAGCTGATATGCTGCATAATGGAAGGTTATTTGGAAAAAGTAATCCGTCACGAAGATTACGTGAAACCTATTTCTTTGCAAACTTAACTCCAACGGTGAAGCAATTAGAAAAAATGCGACAGAATATAGTGACAATCAAGTAAAAGAAGCTGGCTTGAAAATTTGCATTTTCGAGCCAGCTTCTTTTTCTATTTGCAGAAGTATAATTATTTTCCGAGAATCTCTTTATCTTTAAATGGTTTTGCTTTTAATATGCCTGTGTTGGCAAGCTTAACATCTATATGAATGGCTTGAAGGGCATCTCTGTGTAAATAATCATTTGGCTCATTAAAGTGATGAGCTTGCCAAAATCTGAGCTCTTTTCGATAGAGCGTTCCACCTAAATTAAGCGGGTCAGCGTTGTTTCTTAAGCCTGCTTCAAATGTTTTTCGGATGTCTTGGGCGATTGAAGATTTTAGTGATTTCTCTAGAGCCTTTATACTCTTATGAGACGTAAGTCCTAGAATACGTCCTGATACAGAACAATGAATGATAAATTTTGCTTGATTTCCTTCTATGATTGGTTTAATCTTCGTCTTTGGATGTGCCATGGAAAAATAGGCAAATCCATCTTTTGTTTGGATGTCAACAGGCGTTCTCGTTGTATCTTTTGTCATCCACCGAACACCTGCCAATTCTTCTTCTGAATACCATGGTTTGGATTTATTGTAGAATAAGGTATAGGCACCATCAATGGTGAATGTTTTTAGTTTCTTCTTACTATTATCCTTCCAATCTTTTGCATTCCATGTAATGGATGGGACTATGGCTGTTACTGCTGCTTCTCGATATTTGGCAATAAATTCTTGAATCGTAATGGGCCTGATGAAAGAGCGGTTTCTATATACTTCATCAGGAAAATGAAGCTCAGAATACATAGGAGATAAATTGAAAAAGCCAGTAATCTTAAGAAGCTCATCTATAGGCTTTTTCGTAACAAAAAAATTACTTGAATAACGGATAAAGTTATTACGAAAAGCAGAGTCAATAATGTCATTAATATCCTGCTTTAAGGCATTTTCTGTCAGGATAAACGTATGAACGTGTCCAAGAAATAAACGTTGCTGTGCTGTTTTGTATAAGTTATTAATCGCTTCTGTAATCGTTTTTCCACTATTATGACCTATATAGGATCTTGAAGGAGTAGTTGGCTTTACTTCTTGTTTGGCTACTCCAGCGAAATCAATTAGTTGGACATATACAATATACTTTCCGTCTTTATAATCAACCCCGAAAGTTGTGACATAGTGTATGTCCTGTATGTTTTTTTGATCCCAGCAACCAGATAAGAATAGCAGACAAATCATGAGTACCAAGCCTTTTTTTATAATCCTTTTCATGTTTGCCCTCCTTTTCTTGTTTGATCGATTGTTGATTCGTTCCTTTTGCTCGCCCATTTCCACGGCTTTTTTAAGAAGGAAACAACCATTTTGTGTAGAGTAGCAGGTGAGAAATCATTCATGTATGGAATGCCAAATGATTCTAAGCTTGATAGGAGAGCGGTTGTTATAATAAAACCGATAATTAAGCCATATATGCCAAGAATAGAGCTAAGAAACAGAATCGCAAATCGAAGTACTGTGACAGCACCTGTTAAAGCTTGGTTAACAAGTGTAAATGAAGCAACAGAAGTGATGGCTGCGACTACAAGCATTGTTGGGGATGTTAAGCCTGCACGAATGGCTGCATCTCCTACGATTAATCCTCCAACAACAGCAACCGTTTGTCCAACAGCTTTTGGAAGACGGACGCCTGATTCGCGAAAAAGTTCAAATAATGCAAGCATAAGGAACATTTCCATAGTTGCAGACAGCGGTAAACCAAGACGTGAGACACTGATTGTGGCAAGTAAGGTAAACGGGATTTGTTCGATATTAACGGTAGAAAGCGCGACCCAAAATCCAGGTATTAATATTGAGAGAAAAAAACCTCCAATACGCAAAATTCGCTCAAATGAAACGTAAAAAAAAGGAAGGTTAGAGTCTTCCGCTGTTTTTACTTGTAGAAGTAATGTCGTGGGAGCGACGATAACTGTTGGCTGCCCATCAATAATTAGTATGAATCGCCCTTGATTTAAACACTCGACACAATAATCAGGACGACTTGTATAATCTGTCAGCGGAAAAAGGTTGAGTGTATGTTCTGAGATTAACTCTTGTAGTTGTTGACTACTTGTTAGAATATCAATATTTAGCTCATTTATTTTTGCTGTAACGGTGGTCACTAAAGAAGGTTCAATAATATCATCCATATATAACAGGACAACTTTTGTTTGACTACGTTTACCAACAATGAATTCTTTTACTGTGAGGGTGGAAGTTCGTAATCTTTTTCTGATTAAGGCGACATTGACGGATACATCTTCAATAAAGCCATCGCGTGGTCCACGAATAGACACTTCAAAAGCAGATTCTTCTGGCTGACGATTTGGGACTTCGGGGACGGCAATTGAATATAGTTGTTGTTTTTCTTCAATAAAAATAAGTACTTCTCCACCAAAAATGAATTGGTATAAAGATTCGGAGTTACCATCAAAGGGTATTGAACGAAAATCCATTAAGGTATTTGTAAAGGAGTCATCTCGTTGTTTATTTTTATCTTCTTCAATATAAATAATTTTTTCGAGATCTTCTAAAATATGGTCATTCAATTCTGCCATATTGACGAGACTAGGAGCAAAAAAAACGAGCATTTTGACTGGACGATTGGTCGTACTTGAAAAAATTGTTTTAAAGTGAACATCAGGGCTATTGGAAAATTGATTACGAAAGGTATCATCTGTATATTTTTTAGTTTCGTTTTTAAACAGCTTCATTTTTCTTCACCTTTTTTCTTGGTTTCAATAGGGCACAAATGAAAAACAGAAGTCCGAGTGAGTGTAGAAAATAAGACGTATTTGTAAAATAATAGTTTTTCATAAAGGTGTAAAACGTAATATTGCTCCATGGGATAAGCGGCATGATTACGACTAATAAAGAAAGAAACATAAGAACGATTTTTTTGACAGCTGGTTTTTGAAGATTTAATAAATCGACAATCATAAACATAGGTAAAACAACACGAATAAAGGCACCTGCCAGCCATTGATAAATAGAGAAAAAATCTGTATGTGAAATGTATTTGCCAATTTTTAATAAGCGCCATTGTTCATAAGAAGGATGGCGTAATTCGCTAGATAAAATAGGGCCAAATTCAGCAAGTGCGCCAGTAATCGGCCCAACCATAAGGATGATTAACATAATCGTTAAAGAGACGAGTGTTTTCGCTTTAAACCGTTTGGCATCTGTAAAGTGATGTTGCAAAATAACAAGAAAAAGAAGCTCTAAAAAGCCGTTGGAGGCATAAATAATCGCTTTTGCTCCATGAAAATAGCCTTGTTCAAACAATGGAAATAAAAAATGAAAATTTTTCTTTGGCATATTCCCAGTAGAAACGAGGATGCCTAGTACAACGACAATAGGCAGCAATAGGGCTGAATTAATCGATATAGCACGAAGCCCTGCCTGTGCAAGAAAAAAACAAACAATAGCAAAGGGAAGGACAATTGCAAGTAATGGCGTTTCAAAAAGAAAGCTCGATATAACCCAATCTACCGTATCTTTAATGGTGACGAGTATAATTGATAGTAGATAAAGAATGATCAGCCAAATCGTTACTTTAGCGAATCGTTTTCCTATTCTATTTTCAAGCCATATATGGAAGGGTTCCTGTTGCTTTCGTCGTAAAATAAATAATAAAAAAACAACAAAGAAACAAGCAATTCCGCATGTAACTAACGTCCAAAACCAGGCATCCCGACCAGCTGTATCAAAAAGAATAGGTATAATCATCACATGATTAAAGAGGCCGATGGATAGGGAGAGTACAAAAAACATCTGCGTCGAATCAATTTTTTTCATAATAAAGACTCCGGCTATTTTTTTAATAGCTTAAGCGGAAAAGTGAAAAATATTCAGTAGGGGAATGATTCAACAGAAAACGATGGATTATGTATAATGAATAAGTTAAGGAGGGGCTTATATGTATATCGAATGGACAGAGAAAGCTTTAACGAAAGTAACGGAAAAGATGAATGGAGATAGCGGGTATCTACTATTAAAATACGATACAGATGATTGCGGCTGCGCAGTTAATGGAGTAACCGCGCTGTGGCTCGTTCAGGAGTTGGATGCAGATTTTGAGAAGATTGATACGAATGGTCCAACTATCTATGTAGAGAAGTCGAAAATGATTTATTTAGATGAAATGATGAAAATTGATTTTGTAGAATCAGCGAATTGTTTTATGCTCAAAAGTCCAAATGAAATTTTAAACCCGCGGCTTAGTTTTTATCGGAAATAGTTCACACGAATAAGGCTGTCTTAAAGTTGATTAGTTCTTAAGACAGCCTTGTGTATGTACAACTACCACATTGGCTCATCTTTATTGTTTAGCTTATATAGAAAGGGCATCCCAATCAGTGCTAAAACAATTGTTATGAATTGTAAAGATACAATGATTTTAATAGGTAAGTTGAATGATAATAACGGTATGGAACTTAAGCAAGGCATAACGGACAATAGGCTTATTTGGTTTCTTGACTTTTTTGATATATATTGAAATGTTTCGCAGGAGGAGCATTTGAGCTTATTTTTAAATGTAAACATTTTGCAAAATGTTTCTCTCCAACGCCATTTAGCATAACAATGCTGACAGGTCGGCATAATTAAGCACCCTCCTCTTTATCATAAACATATGTTTCTAAAAATAGTTTAATTTTAGCTTTATATTCTTCAGGATTTTCGTTATAGGACTGGGCATGAGCCCCTTTTTTCGCTAAGTAAAGCTGTTTTGGTCCTTGTTTTTGCTCATATAAGGCTTGTGTCATGGAGGCAGGAATGAAACGGTCGGGTTCACTATGGATAAATAAAACCGGTTTTTGAATATTGTTTACATAGTCAATTGGAGAGACTTCACTTGTCCAGTAGCCATCGCGCAGTTTAATGAAAGCACGACCGATTGGGAAAACAGCCCATGATGGTACAGGAACTTCCTGGCTCATTTGATGTTCAATTTGTTCCTCGAAGTTTGAGAAGGGACAATCAACGATATAAAAATCAGCCGCATCTTCAAGCATCCCAGCGTATAAAAGTGTCGTTACGGCTCCCATCGATTCACCGTGAATACCAAGCATAATGTCGTTTCCTTTGCGTTTCTTTACCTCAGCTATAACGGCTTGTAAATCAAACTTCTCATAGTGACCGTAACTGCTCGTTTTACCGCCGGATTCACCATGACGGCGATGATCGTAGATAACGGCATTAAATCCAAGTTTCATAAACATATCGGCATACTTAAAAGAATTGATTTTATTTTCGGTAACACCGTGACAAATAATGATCCATTTCTTTGTATCATAGGGTTCGATTAATACACATTTTAACGAATAGCCTTCTGGAGAGGGAATGAGGAGTTCTGTTCTTGGTAATGCTTCGAACTCTTTTATGCTAAACCGTTTTGCCTCAATTTCGCGATTTTGTATAAAGACATCTTCTTTTTTCTTCATAAACATAATGCGATTGGACATATACATTCCGATGCCTATTACATAACTTAGAATGCCTGCGATAATAACCCACCATTTTTTCATGAAATTCCCTCCTCTTGCTATTATTGTATCATTCTAAGCAAGAAATCAAAACAGAAGCTGTATCCCATGATATAATAGTGGCAACGTAAGGGAGGGGTTTACTAATGAGCAAAAAACAATCGCGTACTCATACGTCAAAAAAACAAACTCAAGATGATTCCTTAAAATTAGGGGATCTCATTAATGGAGATATCATGTCTAAGCTTCGCCAAACACAAAAAGAATTAACAGAAGCTGCACAGGTAAAAAAAGAAGCAGAAGAAGCGAGAAAGCGCGAAGAACGAAAACGACGCGAGAAAAATAAATCGTTTGAAGAGCTGTTAGAGGAAAGTAATTTAGATTGGAAAAATTATAAATAAAGAAAAGTCCCATATGTCATGAAACAGATATATGGGACTTTTTCGTAGATAAAAAGGAGGTTTTGTTAGATAAAGTGAAACTTCCATCAGTGGAGGGGTCCTTTATCCCCCACCTATCTTCTTTGACTCCTCCTAAGCTTGAGGTGGGGGTCTTACTGCCCGTTAAGTGTGGGATAAATCATAATCTCCGTTGATAAATATAGAATAATCGCAGATAAAGGATTAATCCCGATGGATATGGTACACATTCGCTTTTGTAAGCTGGCGTAATAATTGCAGTTCTTCAGAAGATAGGGCTTTACTTCGAACAGCTTCACAATTTTCACGCAATTGAGCGACAGAACTTGCGCCAGGAATTACAGCGGCGACAGTCGGTTCAGCGAGAACATATTGAAGAGCTGTTTTATTCATTTTTTGAGGAGACAACTTGTCCTTTAATAATGGAAGCAGTTCTTTTAATTCATTATAACTGTAGTCTAAATATCCGTCCGCGTTTAATTTACTTAACATGCGTTCACTTAATAATCCTTTTGCCACAGGCCCTCGGGCGATGATGCTAATGTTTTGTTCTTGTAATAAGGGAAGCCATTCTTCAGGACGACGGTCAAGCAAGCTATATTGCATCATAACTGAATCGATATGAGATTTCGCTGCATATTGTTTAATGACATTTGGTCGAATAGAAGAAATCCCGTAAGCGCGAATATAACCTGCTTTTTTTAAGTCCTCAAATGTATCAATTACTTCGTCTATATTGTCTTCCATTGTTCCTCCATGAAGTTGATACAAATCGATATAATCTGTTCTTAGGCGTGTTAAGCTATCTTTAACGGCTGTTTTGATGTAAGCACTTGAAGCATCCCAACTCCAGCCATCTTGGGCTTCATTCCAACGATTTCCGACTTTCGTTGCGAGGATGACTTGATCTCGGCAGTTTTTTAAAGTTTGACCGACAATGGCTTCATTCATGCCGTAATCATATAAATCAGCTGTATCAAAATACGTAATTCCTTCCTCTAAAGCAGCATGAATAATGTCTGCCGCTTTTTTTTCATCGGTTCCAAGTGACATACAGCCTAATCCGATTTCTGAAACCTTCATTATAGAGCTTCCTAGTTTTCTTGTTTTCATTGTATGTACTCCTATTTCTCATTTTCTTCCTCAGTTTACCTTAATTTTTAGTGAAGCGTGAAATGATTTGTTTTTTCATCATTTCATGAAAAAGAGGCTATTTGCTAGCCTCGATAGATTAAATAGTTTTTCGTTGTGGAGCAACAGTTTGTTGATGAACATCAGTAATCCATTCGTTCACATATCGATAGTGATGTTGCGATTCTTGGAGCTTTTGTTTAATTTCCCACGCTTTACCCGAGAATACAATACCTTTTTCTAACACGTATATTTTCATCAAATCGACCTCCACTGTTATTATGGTAAAATATATGAAGTTTCATGCTAAATAGAACAAAGGAAGTGGACAAGTTGAAAAAATTTGAAGAAAAAACATTGTCGTCACAAAAAATATTTACGGGAAAAGTGATTAGCTTACAGGTAGATGACGTTGAATTACCGAATGGAAAGACAAGTAAGCGGGAAATTATTAAGCATCCAGGTGCGGTTGCGGTCATTGCTATTACAGACGATGGGAAAATTGTGATGGTTGAACAGTATCGAAAAGCAATGGAAAGAAGCTTAGTGGAAATTCCTGCAGGAAAGCTTGAACCAGGGGAAGAGCCATTAAAGACGGCAGAACGTGAATTAGAAGAAGAAACAGGCTATGTATGCGAGCGGATGGAGCATGTCATTTCTTTTTATACATCCCCAGGGTTCGCTGATGAATTAGTGCATGTATATGTCGCTCATCAGTTATCGAAAAAAGAAGATGCTGCGTCATTAGATGAAGATGAATTTGTTGAAGTGATTGAGCTAACACTAGAGGAAGCGCAACAATATATAGAGGAAGAAAAAATTTATGATGCAAAAACAGCGTATGCTGTGCAGTATTTGCAACTAAGGGAGGCACTACAAAAATAGATGAAAGACGTATATGCTGATTTACATATTCATATCGGCAGAACGAAGAGCGGCAAGGCCGTTAAAATTACCGGAAGTAAATCATTAACACTTCAGCATATTCTTGAAGTAGCTAGTCATCGTAAAGGTCTAGATTTAATTGGCATTATTGATTGCCATTCACCGGAAGTAATTGAAGAAATAGAAGAACTTATTCAAATTGGCGAACTATTTGAACTGCCAGGAGGAGGCCTGCGGTTTCAACAGATGACGATTATTCCGGGAGCGGAAATTGAAATTTATGACGAACATTGTTATGGACCGATTCATGTGCTTGGCTTCTTTCCAAGTATTGAAACGATGAAAGTTTTTTCAAATTGGATGAGTGGGTACATGAAAAACATTCATTTAAGCTCACAGCGTATCTATTGTGATGGAGTGACTCTGCAAAATAAGGTTCGTTCATTAGCGGGATTGTTTATTCCAGCGCATGTGTTTACTCCCTTTAAAAGTCTTTATGGAAAAGGGGTCAAGACAAGCTTAAGTGAAGTGTTCGATCCAGCAAAGATTGATGGGATTGAACTAGGCCTTAGCTCGGACACACCGATGGTACAGGATATACAAGAGTTGCAGCAATACGTATTCCTTACAAATTCTGATGCGCATTCATTAGGGAAAATTGCTCGTGAATATCAAAAGCTTCGATTAGAAGAAGCGAGCTTTTCAGAATTGAAAAAAGCGTTGCAAGAAGTAGAGGAGCGAGCTATTGTTGCGAATTATGGCTTGAATCCGCTGCTTGGCAAATATCATGAAACGGTTTGTGGAGAATGCCATCAAAAGGTAAATGCCGGAGAAACATCTTGCCCAGCATGTCACAGTAAACAGATTATCAAGGGAGTTTCAACGAGAATTAAAGAGCTATCTAGTAAAATCGAACATCACCGACCACGCCCGCCTTATATTCATCAAGTACCACTCGATTTTATCCCAGGCCTGGGACCGAAATCATTGGAGCGGTTGCTTCAGGCGTTTGGGACAGAAATGAATATTTTACACCGAGTAGCGATAGAGGAATTAGCCGAGGTTGTTCCCGACAAGCTAGCTCATTATATTGATTTAGCTAGAAATGGGAATTTGTCTTTTGAAGTAGGTGGAGGCGGCAAATACGGGAAAGTTAAAATGTAACGCATAAATCCAAACAACTCACATAGATTCTAGTAAGTGGAGTTGGGAGGATGAAAAATGAAAAAACGATCTGCCGTACAAAATGCCGTAATCCATCATATTACTGAACATTCCTCACTATACGTATTTATTACTGTCCTCTTTTTAATGGGGGTTATTTTTGGAGCCGTGCTTGTGAATAGTTTAAGCTTTACACAAAAAGAAGATTTGTTCTATTATTTATCGCAATTTTTTGGACAAGTTTCAGATGGGCAAATCGCAGCTACACATGAAATGTTTCAACAAAGTGTGCTTCATAACTTGAGATATATTAGTTTCATTTGGATTTTAGGTATTTCGATTATTGGTTTACCAGTCATTTTAATTTTATTATTTTTAAAAGGCATGGTCGTGGGCTTTACAGTTGGTTTTCTAGTCAATCAAATGGGATGGAGTGGATTTTTATTATCCTTTGTTTCCATTTTGCCGCAAAATATTTTTCTTGTACCTGTTTTTATTATTATTAGTGTGTTAGCTGTGTCGTTATCGATGAAAATGATTAGTCGTATTTTTTTAAAACAAATTCGCACACCGTTAAAGCCGGTGATTATGCGTTACATATTTTCTCTTGTTTTTTCACTAGTATTTATAGTAGTGGCAGGAGGAATTGAAGCATATATATCACCCTCTATTATGAAAAGTGTCGTAAGCTTACTTGCTGAGTAATGTAGAAATTGACGTATTTCTACTATAAAAGCTTATCCGTACTATCGTTTAAAAAGTTATTTGGAAAATTTCTTTTTATTTCAGAGGAAATGTATTTTGACAGTTTTCCCTCATTTGATATAATGGAACAGATATAGCGGCGCGGGAGGGAATTACGTATGGAAGAAAGAATAGATAGAATCAAAAAACAGTTGCACTCGTCCAGCTACAAATTGACACCTCAACGAGAAGCGACCGTCCGCGTTTTACTTGAACATGAAGAGGATCATTTAAGTGCTGAAGATGTTTACCTCCTTGTCAAAGAAAAGTCGCCGGAAATTGGCTTAGCAACCGTTTACCGTACATTGGAGTTATTAACGGAATTAAAAATCGTAGATAAAATCAATTTCGGAGATGGAGTATCCCGTTATGATTTAAGACAAGAAGGCGCTGCACATTTTCATCATCATCTTGTTTGTGTTGAATGTGGTGCAGTGGATGAAATTCAAGAAGATTTGCTTGAAGACGTCGAAGCGATTGTAGAGCGTAACTGGAATTTCAAAATAAAAGATCATAGACTAACCTTTCATGGTATTTGTCATCGCTGCCATGATAAAGAAAATGACGATAAAGATGAATAATAGAAAACCTTTTCCTGTACCCGGAAAAGGTTTTCTATTTTTTTACATCTAACAATGGTAACCTGCTTCAAGGCTCTATGAGAAAGGAGTACTGTAGGGAATGAAAATGAAGTTTCAATCTATCTTTCATCTATATGTATAAAACTTGTCTTACTGGGCATAGATTGGACATATAGAGATTGGTTGAGAGGAGAGAGTGAATGAAAGCTTCATTAGCCCTTATACTGCATACTTGTAAAGTTTTAATTCTTTTTGTGGGCTTCACTGTTCTTTTTTATATTGGAATGGTATGGTTAAATCAAGAATATCAAAGTTATCATCGTTACGATGAACCAGAAGGAGCAGCCATTAAAGTAACAAAAGCTGTTGACTCTGATAGCAATACATGGCTTGACCGTTTATTGTTGTTTTATTTAGATGGGGAGTAATGCAAATGGAAGATCAAATACGAGATTTTATTCATTTTTTAACAATTGAAAAAGGACTAGCTAAAAATACGATTGTCTCTTATGAACGTGATTTGAAATCGTATTGGCATTATCTTAAAAATATAGAACAAATTAATGAGTGGAATGATTCTAGGCGAGTCAATATTATGCATTTTTTAGCTCAGTTAAAGGATCAGGGAAAATCGTCGAAAACAGTAGCGCGTCATATTGCTTCCATTCGCTCGTTTCATCAGTTTCTACTTCGTGAAAAAGTAACGAATCAAGATCCAACCGTACATATTGAAACACCGCAGCCTGAGAGAAGTTTGCCAAAGGTACTGAGTATGGAAGAAGTAGAGGCCTTGTTAGAGGCACCGAAAGTGATGGATCATTTCGGACTTCGCGATAAAGCGATGCTTGAGCTTTTATATGCAACTGGGATGAGGGTGAGTGAAATCATTCAACTAGATATAAGTGATGTCCATGCGGCGATGGGGTTTGTTCGCTGTGTCGGGAAAGGGAACAAGGAACGAATTATCCCGATTGGCCAGACGGCATTAACCGCGATTGAAGCCTATTTGCAAAAAGGGAGAGGAAAACTAGCTTCTCATAATCGCACCAATTCGCTCTTTTTAAATCATCATGGCAATCGACTGACGCGCCAAGGTTTTTGGAAAATCCTTAAAAAGTTGACGAAGGAAGCGAATATTGAAAAAGAGATTACACCGCATACACTACGCCATTCGTTTGCAACGCATTTATTAATGAATGGAGCAGATTTGCGTGCTGTTCAAGAAATGCTTGGGCATGCTGATATTTCTACCACTCAAATTTATACGCATATTACGAATGTCCGTATTAAAGATGTGTATTCAAAGTTTCATCCACGTGCTTAGTAGGTACATAGATTAATAGAGAAAGGTCTCTTAGCTGCGGTTGAGAGGCCTAGTTTGTTTTTATCCTGTATTTAACGGACTTTGCTATGAAGCTTCACTATATGATGTGGTCGTAAATTGCTTATTGGTCCTTATGAATGATACTATGATGGGTACAGGTTAGCAGTTAGGATATATCCGATTGATTTACTTTTGTAGGAGGAATCGTAATGGGAAAATTTAAACGTATATTTGTCATTGTAATGGACTCTGTTGGGATTGGTGAGGCACCCGATGCCGAGAAGTTTGGGGATAAGGGGGCCGATACGTTAGGCCATATTGCAGAGCGGATGAATGGCTTACATATGCCAAATTTGGCTAAGTTAGGATTAAGTAATATTCGGGAGATAAAAGGTGTGGAAAAAGCGGAACATCCGCTTGCTTACTATACGAAAATGCAGGAAGCATCAACAGGAAAGGATACGATGACAGGGCATTGGGAAATTATGGGTCTCAATATTACACAGCCTTTTCAGGTGTTTCCAAATGGTTTTCCCGACTCTTTAATCAAAGCTTTGGAAGAGAAAACAGGGCGCAAAATAATTGCGAATAAGCCAGCGAGCGGCACTGCTATTCTTGAAGAGCTTGGGGAAGAACATATGAAGACAGGAGCTCTTATTGTTTATACATCTGCTGATTCTGTACTCCAAATTGCTGCACATGAAGAGATTGTTCCACTTGACGAACTGTATAATATTTGTAGAATAGCCCGGGAAATGACGTTAGCGGATGAATACAAAGTCGGCCGTGTCATTGCTCGTCCGTTTATAGGAGAGCCAGGTCACTTCAAAAGAACGTCCAACCGTCATGATTATGCGCTAAAACCTTTTGATCGAACAGTGATGGATGAATTGAAAGATGCAGGCTTAGATGTACTAGCTATCGGGAAAATTTCCGATATCTTCGACGGAGAAGGAGTAACGGAATCTTTGCGAACTGTGTCCAATATGGATGGTATGGATAAACTTGTGTATACCGTTGAAAAAGATTTTACGGGTTTAAGCTTCTTGAATCTTGTTGATTTTGATGCCTTGTTTGGACATCGCCGCGATCCATTAGGCTATGGGAAAGCATTAGAGGAATTTGATGCACGATTGCCAGAAGTATTAGATAAACTAACGGAGAATGATTTATTAATGATTACGGCTGACCACGGAAATGATCCTATTCATCATGGAACAGACCATACACGTGAATATGTGCCTTTATTGATTTATTCAAAACGTTTTCAATCCGGCGGTCGACAACTGCCTATTCGTCCAACATTTGCAGATATCGGTGCGACGGTAGCAGATAATTTTAAGGTGAAGATGCCTTCGTATGGAAAAAGTATGTTAGCTGAATTAAATGAAGGAGGGGCTTGATGATGTACGAGCAATTAGAAAAGGCAGCTGCTTTTATTAAAAGCAAGATAACAGACGTTCCTTCAGTTGGTTTAATTCTTGGTTCAGGCTTAGGTGTTTTAGCAACTGAAATTGAACAGCCTATCGTATTACCTTATCAAGAAATTCCTAATTTTCCTGTGTCTACTGTGGAAGGACATGCAGGGCAATTGGTAATTGGAAAGCTGAGTGGTAAAACAGTAGTGGCTATGCAGGGGCGTTTCCACTTTTATGAAGGATATTCTATGAGTCAAGTGACATTTCCGGTCCGGGTTATGAAATTATTAGGTGTGGAAACAATAATTGTGACCAATGCTGCGGGAAGTGTAAATGAAAGCTTTACTCCTGGAGATTTAATGCTCATTACTGATCACATTAATTGTATGGGAACCAATCCTTTAATCGGTTCCAATGATGCACGTTTTGGCCCGCGTTTTCCAGATATGTCAGAAGCATATAATAAAGAACTGCGAAGTTTAGCTAAACAAATTGCTGCAACGCAAGGGTTAGATCTTAAAGAAGGTGTGTATGTCGGTAATACTGGTCCCGCTTATGAAACACCAGCAGAAGTAAGAATGGCAAGGATAATCGGCGGGGATGCAGTTGGAATGTCGACTGTTCCTGAAGTGATAGTGGCAAGACATTGCGGCTTAAAAGTACTTGGTATTTCTTGCATGACTAATATGGCTGCCGGTATTTTGGATCAGCCACTATCTCATGAAGAGGTTATTGAAACGACAGAAAAGGTGAAAAGTCGTTTTTTACGCTTTGTTAAAGAAATTGTAAAAGAGTTGTAAGCCATTTACGAAAGTGAGGAACTTCAGATGAGAATGGTAGATTTGATTGAAAAAAAGCGGGATGGACACGAGTTAACAACGGAAGAAATGACGTTTATTATTCAAGGTTTTACCGATGGTTCGCTGCCTGATTATCAAATGAGCGCCTGGGCGATGGCTGTATATTTTCAAGGACTAACGGAAAGAGAATGTGCGGATTTAACGATGGCAATGGTTCAATCAGGTGATCAAATTGACTTATCTAAGATTGAAGGGGTTAAGGTTGATAAACACTCTACAGGCGGGGTGGGCGATACGACAACGCTTGTATTAGGACCATTGGTTGCTTCTGTCGGAGTGCCTGTAGCGAAAATGTCAGGACGTGGTTTAGGTCATACAGGTGGAACTGTAGATAAGTTAGAAGCAGTTGCTGGTTTTCATGTTGAAATAGAAAATGAACAATTTATTGAACTTGTAAACAAAAATAAATTGGCTGTCATCGGTCAAAGTGGAAATTTAACACCAGCTGATAAAAAGCTTTATGCGCTTCGTGATGTCACTGCAACGGTTAATAGTATGGGGTTGATTGCGAGCTCGATTATGAGTAAGAAAATTGCAGCGGGTGCCGATGCCATTGTTCTCGATGTGAAAACAGGTGCAGGGGCTTTTATGAAAACCCTCGAAGACTCGGAGGCATTGGCTCATGCGATGGTTCAGATTGGGAATAATGTCGGTCGCCAGACAATGGCTGTTATTTCTGATATGAGCCAGCCGCTTGGTTTTGCGATTGGGAATGCACTTGAGGTGAAAGAAGCCATCGATACACTGAAAGGTGAAGGCCCTGAGGATTTAACAGAGCTTTCTTTAACACTTGGAAGTTATATGGTTTATTTAGCGAAAAAAGCAAGCTCTTTAGATGAAGCAAGAGCGCGATTGACACAAGCTATTCAAGACGGTTCTGCACTTGAAACGTTTAGAAAATTTTTAATTGCTCAAGGTGGCGATGGTTCTGTCGTTGATCGTCCTGAAAAGCTTCCACAAGCATCCTTTGTTTATGAACTTCAAGCAAAAGAGTCCGGTTATGTTTCTGAAATTGTAGCGGATGAGATAGGTACAGCGGCTATGCTGCTAGGTGCAGGAAGGGCGACAAAAGAGTCCGAAATTGACTTAGCGGTTGGTTTAGTGCTTCGTAAGAAAATTGGTGATTATGTTGAGCAAGGCGAATCACTCGTTACCATTTACAGCAATGTTGAAGATGTAAACGCTGTTAAGGAAAAGTTATATAATCACATCTCTATTTCTAAAGAACAAGTATCGCAACCGACACTTATTTATAAAGAGATTTTATATTGACCACTCCCATGGCTAAAGCCGCTGGGGTTCTTTCTCACAAATATCCCGCTTATCATCTTCCATAAGAAGAGGCAGAGGCGAGACTTGGGTGAGCAACACTTGAAAGAAAAACGGTCTTTCAAGAGGGCAAGGTCGGTGCCAACTACGCCGTTCAACCGGCGATACTTGTCTAGGATGATGATACCGCACTCTTTCTATGAAGAGTGTTGGTCGGCAGAACGTTGAACATTTTACGTGACAGACGTTTTTCCTGTCACAACCACCTATGTTCAGTTTTCAAAGAACATCCTATGCACCAAATAATACCATTTCAAATACACGGTGTACAGAACATATTTTCGATAATTTATCTGCACACCGCATTTGAGCGCACATTCACCCCATCCCTAAAGAGGGTGCGAGCGCACCGTAATGGGATTTCTTTTCGCAGAAATCTGTAAATATAGTGACAAAAGGACATCTCAATAGTTGAGGTGTCCTTTTTATTCATTTCTTCATAACTTTGGCTTGGCTGAATCCAATAATACCCAAATCGTTCAATCAACAATATTGTTTAATATAGCGTAACTTTTAAAATAGCTTCTGTATAAATTTGGATTTAGTGGTAAAAATAAATGCTATACAGAATGGAGGGTATGGAGATGAAGCGGATTCTTTCTCTATGTTTAACGATGTTATTAACAACAGGCTTGACAATTCCTTATGCACAAGCCGTAGAAAAAAAAGAAGTAGAGCTAGCCGAAAATGCAAAATCAGCCATATTGATTGAACGAGATACGGGAACGGTTTTATACGATAAAAATTCGAATGAAAAGCTTTCCCCTGCTAGCATGACAAAAATTATGACGTTGTTATTAATTATGGAAGCGATTGAAAAAGGAGAGCTTTCTTTAAAAGAAAAAGTCCGAACGAGTGAATATGCGGCTTCCATGGGTGGTTCACAAATTTTCCTTGAGCCAGGAGAAGAAATGACAACCGAAGAAATGCTCAAAGGGATTACGATTGGTTCAGCTAATGATGCATCGGTAGCGATGGCAGAGAGATTAGCAGGATCAGAAGAAGCGTTTGTGAAGAAGATGAATGAAAAGGCCGCACAGCTAGGCTTGAAAAACACAAAATTTCAAAATGCAACAGGTCTTCCAGTAGCTGATCACTATAGCTCAGCCCACGATATGTCTGTTATGGCAAAAGAATTATTGAAATATTCATTAATTACGAAGTTTACGAGTACGTATGAAGATTATCTTCGTGAAGATACAGATAAGAAGTTTTGGCTGGTCAACACCAATCGACTAGTAAAGTTTTATCCAGGTGTAGATGGATTAAAAACAGGATATACAGCAGAAGCAAAGTATTGTTTAACAGCTACTGCTAAAAAAGGAGATATGCGTGTAATTGCCGTTGTATTTGGGGCCTCTACTCCAAAAGAACGTAATGCTCAAGTGACTAAAATGTTAGATTATGCTTTTGCACAATATACAACTCATCCGATTTACAAAAAGGATGAAAAACTAGCTGAGGCTAAAGTGAGCAAAGGAGAGTCGAAGCTGGTTACAGGCGTAACAAGTGAACCTATTTCGATTTTGACGAAAAAAGGAAGTACAGCTAAAGACTTTACAAAGAAAATTACGATGAATCAAGACTTAAAGGCACCGATTAAAAAAGGAGATCAAATTGGTACACTTCAATTGAAGAAAGACGGAAAAGTATATGTAGAATCACCAATTATTGCTAAAGAATCAGTGGAGGAAGCTAGCTGGTGGCAGTTATATAAGCGTGCATTCGGCATGTTTTCACAAACAAAATAGCATAAAATGTCATATCCACACATAAATGTACTAGTTTAGGCGAATGAACACTACTTTTGCCTATAAGAAGGAAAATAGTAAAGAAAACGAGAATTTGACTCATATAGAAACGAGAGAAGGGAGCTGTTTCGTGTGAGTCTTGCTATTCAACTGGAAGCAAAGAATGGCGTATTATTAATTCGCCTCAATGGAGAATTAGATCATCATACAGCGGAGGAGTTACGTACACAAGTAGAAAATGCAATTCAAAAACATCAGATAAAGCATATTGTATTGAATTTGGAAGAGCTTCATTTTATGGATAGCTCAGGACTTGGTGTGATATTAGGACGCTATAAGCAAATTCAGAAGAATAAAGGGGAAATGGTTATTTGTGCAATTTCTCCAGCTGTAAAGCGGTTATTTGAAATGTCCGGGTTGTTTAAAATTGTGAAAGTAGAACGATCAGAAAAGAACGCTTTGCAAAGACTGGGGGTAGCGTAAATGATGAAAAATAAAATGGAAATTCAATTTTCGGCATTAAGTCAAAATGAATCCTTTGCCAGAATTACCGTTGCAGCATTTATTGCCCAGCTGGATCCAACAATGGATGAGTTAACAGAGATTAAAACGGTTGTATCGGAAGCCGTTACGAATTCGATTATTCATGGGTATGAAAATGACCCAAATGGTGTGATTTATATTGCAGTCATCTTAGATGGAGACACTATTGAACTGACAATTCGTGATGAGGGTATCGGTATTGATGATGTAGAGGAAGCGAAGCAACCGCTTTTTACGACAAAACCCGAGCTTGAACGTTCCGGCATGGGCTTTACGATTATGGAAAACTTTATGGATGAAATTCATGTGATTTCTCATCAAGGCGAAGGCACCATTATACGATTAAAAAAGCACTTAGCGAGAAATAAAGCGTTGTGCAATTAAGGAGACTTGCCTATGGATGTGGAGGTTAAGAACGGGAAAACAAAAAAAGACCAGGTCCATTTAAAAGACGAAGAATTGCGGAGACTAATCCGAAGCAGCCAGAGCGGGGACCAAGAAGCGCGCGATTTAATCGTTCAAAGTAATTTAAGGCTAGTATGGTCCGTTGTTCAACGTTTCTTAAATAGAGGGTACGAGCCGGATGATTTATATCAAATTGGTTGTATCGGTCTATTAAAGTCTGTTGACAAATTCGATTTATCGTTTGAAGTCAAGTTTTCAACATATGCTGTACCAATGATTATTGGTGAAATTCAACGTTTCATTCGAGATGATGGTACAGTTAAAGTAAGTCGCTCTTTAAAGGAAATGGCTAATAAAATTCGCCGTGCTAAAGAAGAGCTTTCAAAGACGTATGGACGTGTTCCGACTGTGAACGAGATAGCTGAACATTTGGAGCTTTCTCCAGAAGACATTATTTTAGCGCAAGAAGCTAATCGTAATCCGTCCTCTATCCATGAAACCGTATATGAAAATGACGGTGACCCCATTACGCTGCTGGATCAAATTGCGGACCAAAGCGATACAAAATGGTTTGATCAGATTGCTTTAAAAGAAGCGATTCATGAATTGGATGAACGAGAGCGGTTAATTGTATTTCTAAGATACTATAAAGATCAAACACAGTCTGAAGTAGCCTCGAGACTTGGGATTTCTCAAGTTCAAGTATCTAGGCTGGAAAAGAAAATTTTACAACAAATGAAAGACCACATGAATCATTGATTCATGTGGTCTTTCATTTGTTGTGTTTATTCAATACTATTTAACACAATTAAGAAGTGGAATTTGTTTGTTAATTATTGGTTATCTTTTTCTTTCTGTATTTTCATTTAGTTTCCAATCCATACTACATATAGGAGAAAATTAACGGTCTGGATGTGAAAGCAATGGATTTGATTTATCTTAGAATGCGAAATCGAGTACACGTACAGAAAAATCAACAAGTGAGGTTGAAAGATGTTGCGAAATTTATTGGAGATGATAAGCAGGTAAAAAAAATTGAAGAAGAGGTTCTACTTACTGTAACACACGAAGATAAAAATATTATTATTATCGATTTGGTTCAGGTTATTGAAGCTATTCAAGCGATTGATCAGTCTATAGAAATTCAAACATTTGGTCCATCTCAGACAATTATTGAAGTAATCTATGAAAAACAAAAAGTTTCTTTTTTAGCTTTTACCGCTGTTTGGTTGTTGTTATTCCTTGGGGCTGGCATGACGATTATGAACTTTCATGTAGATGTCAGTATGGGGGAAGTGCATCAAAAGCTCTTCACGCTAATTACTGGAAGAGAGGATAGAAAGCCGTTGCTTATTCAAATTCCGTACAGTTTCGGTCTTGGAATTGGGATGATTCTCTTTTTTAATCACTTCTTTAAAAAGCGCTTTAATGAAGAGCCGAGTCCGCTCGAAGTGGAGATGTTTAACTATCAACAAGATTTAGATCAATACGTCATCATGAATGAAAATAAGGAAAGTAATCGTCATCTTGATAACCGGTAAAGTTGTACTCGGTCTCTTTATTGGTCTTGCGAGCGGTTTTGCGGTTGGAGCGGGCTTTGTAGCATTTGTAACCGTGTTAGGAGTTATTCCGAGACTAACTCAGCTTACAAAAACGATGCAGTTTATTCATTATTATGAAGCGGCTATTATTGCAGGCGTTGTGATTGGAGGTTGGCTTGGGTTACAAGAAATTAAGCTTTTTTGGACGAAGTGGCTGTTGGTGCCGATTGGTCTTGCAGATGGCATTTTTAACGGTATGCTGGCGGCTGCAT
This sequence comes from Peribacillus sp. Hz7, assembly GCF_042136355.1. NCBI lineage: Bacteria > Bacillati > Bacillota > Bacilli > Caryophanales > Bacillaceae > Peribacillus > Peribacillus sp. Hz7. The sequence continues at coordinate 334,785 of NZ_JBHHJV010000002.1, read as the reverse complement.
TAACAGAAGTGTTAAATGTGTTTCCGGTTCTTGCTAAACGAATGGGCATTCAAGAAAAAGTCATTTATTTAATGATGGCGCTTGTGTTGGGGAAAATCATTGGCTCCTTATTTCAGTGGATTTATTATGTAGATTTATAAAGGAACTTGGTAGCGAAAGGAAGACCTGGATGGGACAGAAGAGAAAAGTGATTTTGATAACGGACGGCGATATTTATGCAAAAAGGGCTGTAGAATTTGTTGCTCATGAAATTGGAGGTCGCTGTATTTCGATGTCACAAGGAAATCCAACTGCTTGTTCTGGAGCAGAACTTGTTCGCCTTATTCACCAAGCAAAGAATGATCCTGTATTAGTGATGTTTGATGACAGCGGCTATGTAGGAGAAGGCGCTGGTGAACGAGCCATGCGTTATGTGGCTAATGATCCCACGATTGAAGTGCTTGGCATTATTGCTGTTGCTTCAAAAACGAGAAGGGAAGAATGGACGAAGGTAGATGTATGTATTGACCGTGATGGCAACTTAACACCGAATGGAGTCGATAAGTATGGAGTAGAGGAATTTGAATTAGGGAAAATTACAGGGGACACTGTTTATATAATAGATGAATTGAAAGCACCTATTGTCGTTGGGATTGGGGATATTGGGAAAATGTCACATCGAGATGATTATAAAAAGGGTGCACCGATTACGAGAATGGCCGTGGAAATCATATTAGAAAGGAGCGGTAACTATGAGTTCAGAAAGCAAAAAGAACATGACACCGATCTCTAGTAAAGTATCAGAAGTAGAAGCCTATATGAAAGAAAGAGTAGGGCTGGGTAAAAGTTATGATATAGGCGTAAGAAAGATAAAGATTTTAAAGAAAGATGTTCATATGTATTATGTAACGGGTCTCGTCGATTCGGCTTTGATTGTTGAGATTCTAGAAGAACTGGTTGATTGTAATGATACAGAACGTGCAACATCGAAAGTAGCAGAAATCGTAGAAAACAGAATTACTCACCAACAGGTTACACCGATTGAGACGATGGATGAACTTGTTGATCAAGTTCTCTCAGGTTTAATTGTCATCGTGGTTGACGGGACACCAATAGGATATGTGGTAGATGTCAGAACTTATCCGGGACGTCAGCCGGATGAGCCAGATACAGAAAAAGTAGTTCGTGGATCGCGTGATGGCTTTATTGAAAATATTGTGATTAATACCGCACTAACAAGAAGAAGAATTCGAGATGAAAGACTGCGTTTTGAAATGTTAAAAGTAGGCGAACGTTCTAAAACAGATGTCGCACTTGCTTATATAGATGGCCTTGCAGATGCTGATTTAATAGATGTCATTCGTAAGGAATTGAATAGAATTAAACTGGATGGTTTGCCAATGGCTGATAAAACCGTAGAGGAATTTATCGTGAGGCAGGGCTACAATCCTTATCCGCTTATTCGCTATACAGAACGAGCAGATATAGCAGCTGCCCATCTTCTAGAAGGTCATGTTATAGTCTATGTTGATACTTCACCGAGTGTTATCTTAGTACCGACAACGATTTTTCATCATATGCAACATGTTGAAGAATTTAGGCAGTCCCCAGCGGTAGGGACATTCGTTCGATGGATGCGTTTCATAGGAATTGCAGCCTCATTATTTTTACTGCCGGTTTGGTTTTTATTCATTCTTGACCCAGGACTATTACCAGAGAAACTGGAATTTATCGGACCGAATGATAAAACGAAAATTCCGATTGTTGTACAAATCTTTATAGCTGAAGTAGGGATTGAATTTTTACGATTGGCCGCCATACATACTCCGACCTCGCTTGCAACCGCAATGGGCTTAATTGCGGCTGTATTAATCGGGCAAATTGCGATAGACGTTGGATTATTTGTTCCTGAAGTGATTCTATATGCCGCTGTAGCAACGATAGGTACATTTGTGACACCAAGTTATGAACTAGGGATCGCCAATAAAATAGCCCGATTGGCCATACTTGCTCTAGTCGCCATATTTGAGGTGCCGGGTTTAATGATAGGTTTCACTTTGTACTTTATTTTGTTAGCGGGTATAAAGGCATTTAATACACCATATTTATGGCCATTGTTACCTTTTAATCCAAAAGCTTTTTCTCATATTTTACTTAGAAGACCAGTTCCGGGCTCCATCCTAAGACCGAGCGTTGTTCATCCGCGTGATAAGTATCGCCAGCCACCTGAATCTAATGGTTGATGTTGTCGAAAAGTTATGGTAATTTAATTTTATTCGAAAAGCGCGAAAGCTGAAATAACATGAGGCTGACTATAGGATGCGAGCTAAACTCCGATTTGACCATCTTATAAGTCTGCCTCATTTATATACGATATCGCTTTTTAAAGGGAGAAAGGTGGAACAAAGATGCATTTGTACGGAACTGGGCGCGTCAATGACTTAGGACATCTTGAAATTGGCGGGCTCGATACGATTGAACTTACGAAACAATATGGAACACCGTTATACGTGTATGATATAGCGCTAGTTCGCGAACGAGCAAGAGGGTTTAAAAAGACGTTTGAGGAATTAGGAATTGCAGCACAAGTTGCCTATGCAAGTAAAGCGTTCTCCTCAATTGCTATGATTCAAGTGGCAGAGCAAGAAGGGTTATCGTTAGATGTTGTATCTGGAGGAGAGCTATATACAGCGATTAAAGCGAATTTTCCAACAAATCGCATTCATTTCCATGGGAATAACAAGAGTGAAGAAGAGCTGCATATGGCGTTAGATTATCAAATTGGTTGTATCGTCGTAGATAATCTTTCAGAACTAGAGTTGCTAGAAGAAATTTGTGCAAAGCGCGAACAAAAGATGAGTATCTTACTTCGTGTAACTCCAGGGATTGAAGCACATACGCATGATTACATTTTAACAGGTCAGGAAGACTCTAAGTTTGGTTTTGATTTAATGAATGGACAGGCGGAAATGGCGTTACGACAAGCATTAAAAAGCGATTGGATTGAAGTGTTAGGCTTACATTGTCATATCGGTTCGCAAATTTTTCAAACAACAGGCTTTTTATTAGCTGCCCAAAAAATTATTGGGCAATTAAGAAATTGGCAAGCCGCTTTTGACTATCAGCCAACGGTGTTAAACTTAGGCGGTGGTTTTGGTATTCGTTATACTGCGGAAGATGAGCCACTACCAGCTTCACAATATGTAGAAGAAATTGTGCGTGAAGTGCAAGCGCAAATTGCAGATTCAGACTTAACAATGCCGGAAATCTGGATTGAGCCAGGCCGCTCATTAGTCGGTGATGCTGGTGTAACCTTATATCAAGTCGGTTCAGAAAAAGAAGTGCCAGAAGTGAGAAAGTATTTAGCCGTCGATGGAGGAATGAGCGATAATATTCGACCAGCTCTATACGAAGCAAAATACGATGCAGTTTTAGCCAATCGTCCACTTGACCCTGTGGAGGAAACGGTAGCCATTGCGGGGAAATGCTGTGAAAGCGGCGATATGCTAATTTGGGATTTACCTTTACCGAAATCAGGCCGCGGTGATGTGTTAGCTGTTTTCTGTACAGGAGCTTATGGCTATAGTATGGCGAATAACTATAATCGGATTCCAAGACCAGCTGTTGTGTTTGTAGAGAATGGGGAAGCCCGTTTAGTTATTAAACGTGAAACATATGAAGATCTTGTTCGTCTTGATTTGGCTCTTCATGAAGTGGTCGATTGTAAATAATATAGTCTATCAAAAAAAGGAACGTACTCGAACACCTACATTTCAATAATAATTTAGTACATCACTAATAGTGGTGTGCTTTTTTTATGTATAAATTTAATATTAAATCTAAATCTGGAAAATAACCATTGTCCGGCTTGATTTATGTATTTTACAATATATGAACCTTTCCTTAACAAGCCCTTAATACTATTAAAATATGATAAAAATTGTAGACAATATGGGGAGGGGAAAAAATGTTTAATAAAAATTTCAAAAAGAAACTATTACCTTTTGCAGTCGTTTCATCATTAGCTCTTACAAGTTTTACGGGATCTGTCTCAACTGCTGAAGCAAAAGGGGAAAATCAAAATAATGCTAAAGTGAAAAACGTCATTTTCCTTATTGGGGATGGAATGGGTGTATCTTATACATCGGCACATCGTTACCTTAAAGATGATCCTGCTACAAAATTTGCAGAAAAAACGACTTTTGATCAGTATTTAGTAGGTCAGCAAATGACATACCCAGAAGATCCAGCTCAAAATGTAACAGATTCAGCTTCGGCAGCAACTGCTATGTCGGCTGGTATTAAAACGTACAACAATGCAATTGCGGTTGATAATGACAAAACGGAAGTGAAAACGGTTTTAGAAGCAGCAAAAGAAAAAGGAAAAGCAACGGGACTTGTTGCAACATCAGAAATTACTCATGCTACGCCTGCTTCATTTGGTTCACATGATATTAGCCGTAAAAATATGAATGCAATTGCTGATGATTATTATGACGAGCTAATCAACGGAAAACATAAAGTAGATGTTCTTTTAGGTGGAGGAACAGACCTTTTTATACGTCAAGATCGAAATCTTGTAAATGAGTTTAAAAAAGACGGATATAGCTATGTGACAAATCGTGACGATTTATTAAAGAATAAGGATGAACAAGTTCTTGGTTTATTCGCTCCAACCGGTCTGCCTAAAATGATTGACCGTGAAAAAGATACACCATCATTAGAGGACATGACACAATCAGCAATTGATCGTTTAAAGCAAGATAAAGACGGTTTCTTCTTAATGGTTGAGGGCAGCCAAATTGACTGGGCTGGACATGACAACGATATCGTTGGCGCAATGAGTGAGATGGAAGATTTCGAAAAAGCATTTAAAGCAGCTATCGAATTTGCTAAAAAGGATAAGCATACACTAGTTGTTGCAACTGCCGACCACTCTACAGGCGGATATTCAATTGGTGCTGACGGAATCTATAACTGGTTTGGCGAACCAATCAAAGCAGCAAAACGCACCCCTGATTTCATGGCTCAACAAATTGTAGATGGGGCAAGCGTTGAGGAGACATTAAAACAATATATTGATCTTGATTTAACGGACAAAGAAATTCAATCTGTTAAAACTGCAGCTGAAACTAAAAACTATACAAACATCGACAATGCCATTGAAAACATTTTTAATGAGCGTTCGCACACTGGGTGGACAACAGGTGGACATACCGGTGAGGACGTACCAGTCTATGCTTTCGGACCATCAAGTGAAAGATTTGCAGGACAAGTCGATAATACGGATCATGCCAAAATTATCTTTGACTTGCTTAAATCTAAAGTTGTTATTAATGATAAATAATAACAACCGTACAAATGTCTTAATCAGCCTTGGGTTATAAAACTCTTCAAATTGTTACTTTTAATTTTGGAGGGGCTAGACTCTGCACTAAAAAAGTTCCCATTGTTACATTTTGAACAATGGGAACTTTTAGTAAAAAACGGATGGGAGTTCTATTATGAAAAAAGCAATTTTTCTATTTATATCATTATCTCTTCTACTAATAGGTTGTTCAAATAACAATACTGAACAATCTGTCGCTGCAGAAAATCAATCCGATACAACAAATTCCTCCAATACAATTCCTAGCTACTATAATGATTATATTCTTAATCCTCAAGTATCGGATGACAGATCCATACAAGATGTAGGGGAATCCTCTCGAGATAAAAGAGGTGAATTAACATTACAGGCAATAAAAAATGACAGCCAAACATACAAAATAGATTCAATTGAATTGACAATAAGAGAAGCGAAAATTCTTCATTTTAAACCAGATTACAGTTTGATTGATTTCTTTCATTCTTACACACACGATGAAGAGTTTGATTTTGTGAAAATGTTCGTAGAAATAAAGAATACATCAGATAAACCTCTTAAATTTGCACCGGCAGCAATCATTAGTACAAGTGCAGGTGAAAAAAAGACATGGGAAGATGATATTTACCTTGAAGAGTTAAATGGAGAAATTGAAGCAAATGAAACAAAAAAGGGTAATGTAGGCTTTATCATTAAAAAGTCTAAAATTGACTTCATTGAGATTACGACGAGTGATGTTTTTAATGAAAAAGAAGAAAAACTAAGTGACGCTGAAAAGATCAAGCTTGAATTCTAAAATATTAAGAGGAAACTGGAGTGATGCTTACATATAGGCATCGCTCTTTTTATTCAACAAATTGAACAAAAGTAGTATAAAAAAGGATAGATAAGGCAAGTGCTTTCCTTATCTATCCTTATGTGCAATATTTTATACAATTTCACTGTTATTTAAGTAAGTGATTGTTAAAATATATAGACTTTTACTAAAAATTTTTCGCTTTTTCGATAAAGTGAAACTTCTATCAGTGGGGGGCTTCATCCCACACCTATCTTCTTTGTATTCTCCTAAGCTTTAGGCAGGAGTCTTCCTGCCCGTTAAGTGTAGGAGATAAACTTATTGGAATAGCGCTTTAATTGCTTCGATTAAGTTGGCAAAGCCTTCTTTAATTTTGTCAATAAAAGATTGGCCTTCTTCCGATTCAAGGAAGGCATCTAGTTTTTCTTTTGCTTTTGTTAATTGATCGCCTACAGCGTTCCAATCAATATTTAATTCTTTTAATTTATTAAATAAATCTTGTAAATTTTGAATTTGTTCTTCTGTTAAGGTGATATTAAGGTCCTGAGCAGCGGAATCAATAATTGTCCGAAGCTCCTCTGGTGTTTCCGGTTTATTGGCTGCCATTTCTTCTTTGATTTTTGTCATTAAAGCAGCGGCTTGTTCTGTACCAATCTCATCGCCAAGTTTTGCTGTTGTAACCATTTCCTCATTTGCGGCCTGTTTGACATCTTCAGGAATCACTTTATCAGAAGAAACTTCATATGCTTTAATAATTCCTGTTAAAGCAGCGGTTCCAGATACCGGAATCGGGGCTGTAACATAAATTGTAGCGTCTTTTACCCCAGCTGTCGCTAAAGCATTAATATACATTTCCTCGGTTACCCAGTTAATATTCTTCGATTCGACCTTTAATCCTGTCCCGGCTTGTTCGAATGTTACAGCAGAAGATGAGATAGCCTTTGTACCGATTAAGGCTTTTGAAATATAGCTTCCTAAATATTCATGTTCTTCGGCATTGCTAACTGTAATCGTTTGTACATCTTGTGGAGCTTTCATTTCTGCTAATAATGTATTTTTTTGTTCAGGTGTTAGATTTTCACCAAGCGTTACAATCATTTCTCCAACGGCTACATCAGCGAACGCTTTATATGGAACAAGCATACAAAGCATAATCGTTAAAATGAACCATTTTTTCATTAGTTTTCGATTCATTGTTTTTCCTCCTTCGTCTATATAGACGAATGTAATTATACAAAAGCAACATTCTGTGTATCATTTAAATTCACTCCTCAAATGTAGTAAAAGACAAGGAGAATTGCAAGTGAAATTTATCGATAATAGTATTGATCAAATGATTTTTAGAGGATGAACCCCTCGTTTTATATGTAATTAGCTAAAGATGAGTAAGGAAAGAATTACTATTTAGATAAACCTGTTTGAGCAGTAGATAAAGGACATTTTGGGGATATTGAAACGGATTGAGTTTTTATGTATGATAGTAATGTCATAGATGAGCTCTTGAATGTGAAACGGAATCGCTGAAATCATTAAGTGAATAACAAAACGTTATTTAGTAACGAGGGATAATATGTTAATTAAGTATAAAAAGATGTATGAGAAGTTTGCTATGGGTTTATTGTCTTTTATGCCGGATGAAAGAGATATTAAACAGCTTCAGCAAACAATGAAGAATTATGAAACGAACGAAAACTTTCAATTATTTCTTTGGAAAGATGAAGACATTATCGGTTTAGTAGGAGCTGAAATTTTTACGAATTCAATTGAGATTCATCATATATCTGTTAACCCTGCATTTCGTCAACAAGGTGTCGGAAAATCAATGATTCAAGCTTTAAAAGAGGTTTATTCTGATAAAGAATTAAAAGCAAATGAGTATACGGGTGCTTTTCTAGGGAAGTGTGAAAACAGAGGGTGACGATTTCGTCAGCCTCTGTTTTCACGTATACGAATGATTCGCTGTCGTTCCCGCTCTTGGATAACTTCTGAACGATCACGCATAAGATGCTTATGGATAATGTGAGGATTATGAGGGTCACTGTCATTACACCAAGTGAACCCTGCTTTGCGGCATTCTTTGATACATTGTTGAATGAGTTGTTTATCGCGTAATGGGAGATGGATGCTTTCATACGGCTGGTGATTCATCATTCGCTTGCGAGTATATTCAAGCAAGCGTAAAAGCTCGTCTACCTCTAAGCCGAGTTGCTGTAATTCTATCGTATGAGAAGCTAAATTGTTAATGGCTTTTGAGATTGTTCGAATTGCACCAGGCATATTGCCTCTTCGTTGATGATACAAGGCGACAGCGATCTGGATTAGCCCGACCCAATGCGAGTCTTTTTCTCTTGGAGCTACTTTTTTCCAGTATTCTTCAAGGATTTCATGACACTCGAAGTAATCTCGATCACCATGGAAGTGAACTAAGAACAATATATATTCATTAGGATAGTTCAATATAATCCTCCTTTGTAGGTATAATATTTCATTTTATCATAAGCGATTTCTTAGATTATGGTAAACAATATTATTGATTGACAGAGTCATATAATGTGGCGATTTTTTATCAGCGTGTGTTCTTATTGAGTTTATCCCACTCTTAACGGGCAGTAAGACCCCCACCTCAAGATTCAAAGTGAACAAGGAAGATAGGTGGGGGACAACTGCCCGTAAAGGTCCGATTGGTAACCATCAGTGGGGGATCAAGAAAAACCCCCACTGATGGAAGTTTCACTTTATGTACCATCATTCAAAATAGTAAAGGCTGATTGCATAACAATCAGCCAAGTTTACGACGGTTGATTAAAACCAAGATGCACCAACGATTATTAATAAAATGAACAATACTACGATTAACGCGAAACCGCCACCGTGAAATCCTACATTACCCATATAAGTACCTCCTTTGAATGCTTACTTGTTATTACATTTCTAGGTTATGTAAATTTGAAGAATATGATTGGGCAAGGGCCTAGTATTATAAAAACTACGAAAGAAAGATTTCAGTTTCATAGTTAGGATGGGACTTGGACAAACTTCTGGAATCCTCTATACTGAGACTAATAACAATAGCACAATAATGGGCTAAATTGATTTAAATGCGGGGTTTGAAAATGAGTTATAATATAAAAATTGATGCTTTTGAAGGTCCGATGGATTTACTCCTTCATTTAATCAATCGCCTTGAAATAGATATTTATGATATTCCAATGGCTGAAATTACGGATCAATATCTTGGTTACATTCATACGATGCAGCATCTTGAACTGGATATTGCTAGTGAGTACTTAGTAATGGCGGCTACGCTTCTTGCGATTAAAAGCAAAATGCTGCTGCCAAAGCACGAAGAAGAGCCTATTTTTGATGATGAGGATGAAGGATTTGAAGCTGATCCACGTGATGAACTTGTTGAAAAGCTGTTAGAGTATAAGAAGTATAAACAGGCTGCTCTTGAATTTAAAACATTGGAAGAAGAGCGAAGTTTAATGTTTACACGGCCGCCAAGCGACCTGTCGCAGTATGCAAAGGATGCATTAAGTGGACCGCAAGATTTAAATATTAGTCTTTATGACATGCTTGGGGCGCTGCAAAAGCTACTTCGAAGACAAAAGCTACAAAAGCCTATATACACAAAAGTAACCAAACAAGAGCTTTCTATTGACAAAAGAATGGCTGAAATTTTATCTGACTTAAGAACGATAAAGGGCAGCAAGCGTTTTTATGATTTGTTTTCAGAGCCTGTGAAAGAACATATTGTCATTACGTTTCTTGCCTTGCTTGAATTGATGAAACAAAATGACATTGTCGTCAAACAAGATGACAACTTTTCGGATATAGTAATTACAGCTAAGGAAGGTGTAGAGTAAGTTGGAGAGTAGTAAATGGAAGGGAATTGTAGAAGCTTTGCTTTTTGCCTCAGGAGACGTTGGATTGTCGATTGCACAACTGGCTTCTGTCCTCGAAATCACGGAGTATCAAGCAACGGATCTTATTGAAAGTTTAAAAGAGGATTATGAAAAAACAGAACGAGGCATTCAGCTTGTCGAAATGGCCGGTGTGTTTCAGTTCGTTACCAAACAAGAGCATTCTGAGTATTTAAAAAAGCTCGTGGAATCTACTAGTTCACATAGCTTATCACAAGCAGCGTTAGAAACATTAGCCATTATTGCTTATAAGCAGCCCATTACAAGAACGGAGATTGAAGATATTCGCGGAGTGAAGACGGAGAGACCCATTCAGACACTTGTTTCGAAAGTACTGATTAAAGAGGTTGGGCGAGTAGAAGGAACAGGCAGAGCCTATTTATATGGAACAACGAAGGAATTTTTAGATTATTTTGGTTTAAATTCTTTAGAAGAATTACCGCCAATCGCTGACCCGATAGATGAAGGCTATGAAAATGAAGAAGCGGATTTATTTTTTGAAAAATTTCAGCAAACAATTGAATAACCTTTTTATATGTAATTGTGATAATATGGAAAAAACGAATAAATACTGAAGCGATTTGAGGAGGGTTCTCGAATGGGGAATACTATTGTAAAATCTCAGCTTAAAGATGTACAAATTTTTTTAGAAACAACGGTAGCCAAGCTCGAAGATTTTTTAAATGAAATAACGTATTCTAAGCTTCAAGAAGAACGAAGCGGTGGAGAAAGTTATTATAAAGGAATTCTTTCAACTCTTCGTAGATTGCTTGTTGGTTGTGAAGAAGGTTTAGAAGTGTGTCAAATTATTCTTCATAACGAAATCTTTAATAAAGCAGCAGCCGAAAAAACACTATATAAAATTTATCATCAATGTATTGAAGAGTATTTTTCCCCTAAATCTGACTGTTGGTATGAAGATAGTCGTGCTGCTTACACAGGAAGAAATTCGATTAAGTTTCATGAAGCTGTACCTGATTCCATTCCAGCGATTTTAAAAGAGTTAGAGAGTGGATTTCAGGCGATGCGTGAGGAATTAGAGTTTTATGAAACGGATTATCGAACGAAAATGATGCAATCCAAATAAGGCAAAAAAACAGCGAGGAGCGTAGCCCTCGCTGTTTTTTTGTACGAAGTTGTATAGGTGCAGCTTAAGCCTCTAGCTAAAAGAGAAGTTAGAGGCATTCAAAAATCTTTGCATAAGTTACTGTTTTTTTCATATCTACAAATGAGAGAGAATTTGATTAGAAAAGGAGCGATTGAGATGTCACAAATTCAGGACTATGCGAAAGAGGTACAAGCTTGGGTTACGGAAATGACAGGTTTTTTAGAAAAAAATCGTCTGACAGAACAACATGTTTTGGAGCAGCTTAACAGATTGTCTCAGTTATCACATCAATTACAAAAGGATGATGCCACAAAGGAAGAGATGACAAAGGTGGAGAAGGAAGTAACCCTCGCTTTTCGGGAAATCAATGATTTAATGAACAGAAATACTAGAAGCCGTATCGATCAATCTGTTCCGATAGGGAAACATACACTGCCGCCGCTTCCTTATCCTTATAATGCTTTAGAGCCTGCTATCTCCGAGGAAATTATGCGCCTGCATCACGACAAGCATCATCAATCCTATGTAGACGGACTAAATAAAGCGGAACTGATGATGAAGCGTGCAAGAGAGACAAATGATTATTCACTATTAAAGCATTGGGAAAGGGAAGCTGCTTTTCATGGGTCAGGACATTATTTACATACGTTATTTTGGGAGGGGATGAGTCCGAAGGGAGGCGGCCAGCCAAAGGGAGCGTTACTGAAACAAATAGAGAAGGATTTTAGTAACTTCGCAAGCTTTAAGAAGCAATTTAGCGAGGCTGCTAAGCAAGTGGAAGGTGTGGGGTGGGCATTATTAGTGTGGGTGCCGCGTACTCGGAGACTTGAGGTTCTTCAGTCGGAACGGCATATGAATTTAACGCAATGGGATACCATTCCGATTCTTGTCCTAGATGTATGGGAGCATGCGTACTATTTACAATATAAAAATAACCGGGCAGCTTATGTGGATCAATGGTGGAATATCGTAAATTGGCCGCAAACAGAAAATCGCTTTATGGAGGCAAAGAAATTAGTTTGGAAACCGTATTAACGGTTTAATTCCATAACATAGCTTAAAGAAAAGGCTATGGTGAAAGATGTATGGAATCGAGTTTTTATACAGCAGGCTCAAAAATTGTATGAGCAACAATAATATTCACTAAAGCCTGACGAAAAAGAAGAAAAGAGGTGCGTTTTCTAATCATAACCCTTGTCCTTCTGCATAGACTTGTACAAAGACATGAGAAGGAACGAGGGGAATTCATGCAGGCTAAAGTGAGAGGTTTAGCGATCATTTGTATCGTAATCCTATTATTGATAGCTTACTTTCCAACAAAAGCAACGACTCAAGGGATAGATGTTAGTGCTCGCAGTGCGATTTTGATGGATGAAACGAGCGGTCGAGTCATCTATGAAGTGAATGCACATAAAAAAAGCCGGATTGCGAGTATTACAAAAATTATGACGGCAATTCTTGCGATTGAATCAGGAGAGTTAGATGAAATTGTAACGGTAAGTGGGAATGCAGCGGGTACAGAAGGGTCGTCTTTATATTTAAAAGAAGGAGAAAAGATTAAACTGGAAGACCTTGTATATGGGTTAATGCTTCGATCGGGTAATGATGCAGCTATAGCAATCGCAGAGAAAGTTGGAGGGAGCTTTGATGGATTTGTTTGGATGATGAATCAAAAGGCAGAGGAGATTGGGATGAAGAACACCAATTTTTCCAATCCGCATGGACTAGATACGACAGAAAATCATTATTCCACAGCCTATGATATGGCGTTGCTTACCCGTTATGCCATGCAAAATGAAATATATGCAAAAATCGCGGGAACAAAAGAGCATCGTGCTCCAAACTCTACAGAAGGCTGGGACTATGTCTGGAAAAATAAAAATCGATTGCTTACACAATTATATGAATATACTACGGGGGGGAAAACAGGGTACACAAAGCTTGCGAAAAGAACGCTTGTAACGACAGCAACAAAAAAAGAACATGACTTGATTGCTGTTACAATCAATGCCCCAGATGATTGGAATGACCATATCCATATGTATGAGTCTGCTTTTAAAGCGTATAAACCGACTACGGTGTTAGAGGAAGGGGTTTTATCTGATCTTAATGTAAAGTTCTATAACAAACATGTATATATTCAAAATGAATTCACGTACCCATTAACAAAAAAGGAGCAAGAACAAGTTGAAGTCAAAATTAAATTATTAAAGCCGAAAAAAGAATGGGATGAGCGAGAGAGGATTCCTGAAATTGTGGGGAAAGCTCATATTTACTTAAATGGCGAAAAAATCGGTACACGTACGATTTTTTATGGACAATCACAGGAGACATTTAAGCAGGAATCATTCGGGTCATCCTGGTTGAATTTGTTTCAAACCGTGTTAGGAATGAAGCGTTATGGTTAATTATATTTGGGTTGGTATGACGGTGATTGGTGTTTTATTTGCTATCGTTAATGGGACGATGGATGAGGTAAATAAAGCGTTATTTGTTAGTGCAAAGGAAGCAGTTACCCTAAGTATAGGACTTATGAGCATTCTTGTTTTTTGGCTCGGTTTAATGAAAATTGCCGAGAGTGCAGGATTGCTTGAAAAATTATCTTTCTTATTTCGTCCGCTGATGAGATGGCTGTTTCCTGATATACCGATAAATCATCCAGCAATGGGCTATATCTTATCGAATATGATGGCGAATACATTTGGTTTAGGCAATGCAGCGACACCGCTTGGAATTAAAGCCATGGAACAAATGAAAGAGTTAAATGGCGGCAAAGCTAAAGTAAGTCGTTCGATGGTTACTTTTTTAGCGATTAATACGTCAAGTATTACGCTTATTCCGACGACCGTCATTGCGATTCGAATGAATTATGACTCAAGTAATCCAACTGATATTGTGTTCCCAACTATTTTGGCGACGGCGATATCCGCGGTAGGTGCGATTATGATTGACCGATATTTTTATTATAGGAGAAAGCGGAACGGGAGGGAGTAGCATGGCTTGGATCACAACGATTTCAGTTTGGCTCATTCCACTTCTGATTTGTACAATTTTACTGTACGGAACGTTTAAGAAGGTTCCGACGTATGAAACATTTGTTGAAGGCGGAAAAGAAGGTATTACAATGGCTTTTTCCATTATCCCCTTTTTAGTAGGGATGCTTGTTGCTATCTCCGTCTTCCGCGCTTCCGGGGCATTAGATTATATGATAGGCTTTGTGAAGCCTGTACTTGCTTTATTGCATGTTCCGGCAGAAATTGTACCGCTTGCTATTATTCGACCGATTTCCGGAACAGCTGCCCTTGGGATGACGAGTGACTTGATTTCCGTATATGGACCTGATTCTTTTATTGGACGACTTGCAGCGACGATTCAAGGAAGTACAGATACAACGTTTTATGTGCTAACCGTTTATTTTGGTGCTGTTGGGATTAAGAAAATGGGGGATGCTTTAAAAGTTGGGCTGCTAGCGGACTTGATAGGAATTATAGCTGCTATTCTAGTTGTTAGTTTTGTATTTGGAATGCAGTAAGTGACAAACAGAGCGACTCTTACGCTCTGTTTTATTTTGTTTTTATAACATTTTACATAAAATACATAATTTTGGAATAAAAAGTAGAGCTATGCTACACTCAGAGTAATCACGATTATAAAAAACCTTTTGTTTTTGCATCACACTATGTAATAATTGTATGATTGTGTTGAAATATACAATGAAAACAGAATTATTATGAGGTGAGAATAGATGGAAAGACTGCAAAAGGTGATTGCTCATGCTGGATTAGCTTCACGTCGTAAAGCAGAAGAGTTAATTAAAGAAGGAAGAGTAAAGGTGAATGGAACGGTTGTGAAAGAGCTTGGGGTTAAAGTAGGGCCGAATGATCGAATAGAGGTAAATGAAGTACCCCTGCAAAAGGAAGTACCTGTTTATTTCTTATTTTACAAGCCGCGCGGTGTTATTTCGGCAGTAGCAGATGATAAAAATCGCAAAGTAGTGACGGATTACTTCCCGCATGTTGAGGAAAGAATTTATCCAGTTGGTCGTCTTGATTATGATACATCTGGTTTATTGCTAGTAACGAACGATGGAGAATTTGCAAATGTACTCATGCATCCAAAGCACGAGGTAGACAAAGTATATGTAGCAAAAGTAAAGGGCATTCCACTTCGAGAACAGTTAAGAAAATTAGAAAAAGGAATTATGCTTGAAGACGGAAAAACAGCTCCGGCAAAAACAAAAGTGCTTTCGGCTGATAAGCGAAAACAGACGGCGATTATAGAAATTACGATTCATGAAGGTCGAAATCGTCAAGTTCGTCGAATGTTTGATGCTATTGGTCACCCTGTGCTGAAACTAAAGCGAGAGCGCTATGGCTTTTTGACACTACATGGCTTATCTGCGGGCGATGCGAGAGAATTAACGCCGCATGAAGTGAAACAAATGAGAGCTCTTGCTTTAAATGAAGGAAAGAAAAGATAATGAAGAGCTTTAGTTAAATAGGACATGTTTGTCATCTACCCTTTAAACATAAAAAACGTTATTGTCGTATTGGTCGATGATGTAATGTTAAGAAAGAATTTTGCGTGGCTTTAGGGGGATTTGTATGGATAAAAAGAAGCGACGCCTAATGATGAGAACAGTCATTCTTGTACTTTTAGGTGCAGCTTTAGTGTATGCGCTTTATACGAATTTTACAAAAGATACAGCTAATCAAATACAAATGGGCTCAGAAGCCCCTAACTTTGTGTTAACGGATATGGATGGCAACGAACATAAATTATCTGATTATAGAGGTCAAGGCGTGTTGTTGAATTTTTGGGGTACGTGGTGTAAGCCATGCGAATATGAGATGCCTTATATGGAAAATCAATATCACGCTTATAAAGATCAAGGGGTGCAAATACTGGCCGTTAATGTTGGCGAATCAAACTATGCTGTAAATAATTTTGTCTCAAGACATAATCTCTCTTTTCCGGTTATGATTGATAAAGGGCAAGAAGTTCAAGTAGCTTATCGTGTCGATCCACTTCCTGTCACATTTTTAATAGATAAAGAAGGGAAAGTGATTGATAGGATTACCGGAAGTTTAACAGAAGCAAAAATTCAACAGCATATGGAGAGAATTAAACCATAATAATGGGGAGTTTTTGGTATGGATGAATTGAAATGTGAATGCGGTCATGCGAACCCGGTTGGCACAATTTTATGTGAGGCATGCGGTAAATCATTGGGGAATCGTCAAAATGAAAATAAGCTTTTGGATATGCGGTATGAAGGCAGTGCAAGGCGATCACAAACGTATAATAAATCAATCATTGATAAGATTTGGAACTTTTTTTCCTCCGTAAAGGTTGGTGTATCACTTATTGTCATTGCGCTCGTCGCATCGTCAATTGGTACTATTTTTCCGCAAGAAACCTACATACCAAGTACCATCCCAGCTTCAGAATACTATGAACAAGAATACGGCTTTTTCGGGAAATTGTATTATCTTTTAGGTTTTCATAATTTATATAGCTCTTGGTGGTATTTGGTGATTATTGGGATGCTGGGGATGTCAATCCTAATCGCTAGTATTGACCGCTTTTTTCCCCTTTATCGTTCATTAAAAAATCAAAAAGTAGTTCGTCATGATAGTTTTATGCAACGACAGCGTATATTCGGGATAACGAATGTATCGGATCAAGAAGTGAATCTTGAACAAATTACAGAACGTTTAAAGAAGCAGCGTTATCGGATTCGTGAGGAAAATGGGAATATATTAGCTGAAAAAGGTCGCTTTTCCCGGTGGGGTCCTTATGTAAATCATATTGGATTAATTATCTTCTTAATAGGTGGCCTGCTTCGATCAGTTCCAGGCATGTACGTGGATAAAGTAGTATGGCTGCGCGAGGGGGAAATGAAAGAAATTCCGGGAACAGACGGAGAATATTACTTGAAAAACAACGCTTTTATTTTTGAAGTATACGATAAAGAGAATAAAGAAGACGAAGCATTTGTGAAAGCAATTGAGAAAACAGGAACGGCGATTGCTAAAAACTATCAATCGAATGTGACTTTGTATAAGCAGGAAGGAGAAGTACTTCCTGGTGAAAAGCCGCAGCTCCAAAAAGTAAACGACTTTGAAATTAAGGTGAATGAGCCGTTAAAACATGATCATTATGCCTTATATCAAGTAGATTACAAGCTTAGCGAGTTTAGTAAAATGTCTTTTCACTTAATGAATAAGAAGACCGAAGAGAAGTTTGGTACATTAACGATTGATTTAAATGATCCGCAACCTTCTTATCAGCTCAAAAAGGGGTACGCTGTGGAATTAATGAGTTATTTCCCAGATTTTGAGTTTAAGGAAAATGGCGAACCAACAACGAAAACAAGACTACCGAATAATCCTGCTTTTATTTTTAAAATGATTACACCGGATAAGCCTGAAGGTGAAGTGAGCTTTGTCGCTATTAGAGAAAATATCGAGCCGGCAGGAGAAAACGTATACAAAATGGCATTTGCCGGCGTTGAAACGAGAAATGCAACAGCACTTACAGTTCGTAAAGATTTAACATTAGGTATTTTGTTTGCGGGTGGAATCATCTTTATGATTGGTGTCGTTCAAGGGGCTTATTGGAATCATCGCCGAATTTGGGTGAAACGAAAAGGGGAAGAAATTTGGATAGCCGGTCATACAAATAAAAACTGGCACGGTTTGAAGCGGGATATTGCACTAGTCGTGCAGACAACACCTCTTTTTGAACCGACAGATCAACTGAATGAGGAGAAATCCTCTAATAAGGGGGAGGAAATAAGTGGCTGAGTTAAGTGGAAATCTTCTATATGCCTCGTTCTTTTTATATTTAATTGCTACTTTTCTGTTCGGAGGATCTATTCAAGATAAAAAAGGGGCAGAAGAGAAGAAACAAAATAAATGGGCGAAACTAGGCATTATGATCACGATTATAGGATTTGTTGCTCAAATTGGCTACTTTATTATGAGATGGGTGGCAGCTGGGCACGCTCCAGTTAGTAACTTATTCGAATTTACGACCTTTTTTGGAATGATGTTGGTAGGAGCGTTTATATGGATTTATTTCATTTATAAAACGCCTGCACTCGGTTTGTTTGCTTTACCAGTTGCTATTGTTATTATTGCTTATGCAAGTATGTTTCCAAGAGAGATTTCGCCATTGATTCCAGCACTTCAAAGCGACTGGCTGCATATTCATGTCACAACAGCCGCATTAGGACAAGCTGTACTAGCCATTAGTTTTGTAGCGGCTATTATCTATTTAGTAAAGGCTGTCGACCAAACACGCTCTAATAAGCGTACGTTTTGGTTAGAAGTTGTGATGTTTGCTTTAATGTGTACCATTGGCTTTGTTATTGTGAGCTCTACCTTTGCGATGACGGGTTATAAGGAAAGTATAACTTGGGTCGATAAAAAAGGAGCTGAAGCGGAGTTAGAGTATCATATTCCATCGCTAATCGGGCCGAATGAATGGACACTAGCTGATGAAAATCAGATGAAACCACTTATTGAAGTACCTGCCATTATTAATGCTAAAAAGCTTAACACGGTTGTTTGGTCTGTTGGAGCAGGTTTTATTTTATATGGTCTATTCCGATTAATTGTACGAAAACGGGTGGCGGCTTTTATTCAGCCCATTGTGAAAAATGTAAATTTAGATTTAATTGATGAAATTAGTTATCGCTCCGTTCTTATTGGATTTCCAATCTTTACGCTTGGCGCCTTAATCTTTGCGATGATTTGGGCGCAAATAGCCTGGACACGTTTTTGGGGATGGGATCCAAAAGAAGTATGGGCACTCATTACTTGGCTATTTTATGCAGCGTTCTTGCATTTGCGTTTATCACGAGGGTGGCAAGGAGAGAGATCTGCTTGGTTAGCTTTGATTGGCTTTGGAATTATTATGTTTAATTTAATCGCTGTTAATCTTGTACTTGCAGGCTTACATTCTTATGCTTAAATGAAGAAAGATAGATTATTAAAAATAGAGGGCTTTCGATAGAAAAGGAAATTTCTATGAAAGCCTTTTTTATTTTCTTGGCTCTGTTATACGATGCTGTTGATTTTGTTTCATTTATGTAAGACAAAACTAACAAGATTATTTAACAAAGCTATTTTCTTAGCAGTTGTGGCAAAATGGTGAAATATTTACCGGAATCTTATGATTTACCTGTTTTTAGGTGGTTTCTTTTGAAAAAAAATTAGAAATAATAGTATTGATTTTGTAGAATAAAGAGTAAGGAGGTTGGTTAATAAATGGATAATTCTGTTAAAATTCTTGTGGTGGATGATGAAGAAAGAATCCGCCGCTTATTGAAAATGTATTTAGAAAGAGAAGAATACATAATTGATGAAGCTGAGAATGGCGATACTGCCTTAACAAAAGCACTAGAAAATGACTATAATTTAATCTTATTAGATATAATGATGCCTGGGAAAGATGGAATAGAGGTTTGTCGTGAATTAAGGGAGAAGAAGGCAACGCCTATTATTATGTTGACCGCTAAAGGAGAAGAGGTTAACCGAGTACAAGGCTTTGAGGTGGGGACGGATGATTATATCGTGAAGCCATTTAGCCCTCGTGAGGTTGTTCTTCGTGTGAAAGCGCTGTTACGTCGTTCAGCAAGTACGAATTATATTCAGGCAGAAACGACAGCAAAGGACGTGATTGTTTTTTCTCATTTAACAATCGACAATGATGCACATCGTGTGTTAGCTGATGAAAAAGAAGTTTCGTTAACACCGAAGGAATATGAATTGCTGTATTTTCTAGCGAAATCCCCTGATAAAGTGTTTGATCGCGAACAATTGCTAAAAGAAGTTTGGCATTATGAATTTTTTGGAGATCTTCGAACTGTGGATACACATGTAAAACGGTTGCGTGAAAAATTAAACCGTATTTCCGAAAATGCCGCCAAAATGATTGTTACCGTTTGGGGTGTCGGCTACAAGTTTGAAGTTATTAATGATTAATGTTATGGCGTAGTGTAGTCGGGAAACTATGGGGAACGATTTTATTATTAGTATGTTTTGTTTTATTGGTGTTAACGGTTTTATTGGTAGAATTTTTTGAGAACTTCCAAATTGAAACCGTAGAGAATGATTTAACAAAGGTAGCAAAACAAATTGTCTCTGTTACGAATGATCATTCTAATACTATTGATGTATTACAAATTTCCTCAGAATTAATAGGTGATGAAACAAAAATGCTTGTTTTACATGATGAGGAAATTGTTTTTTCATCATTAAGTGATGTGAATAATCAAATTACACCTCAGTTTCTTAAAGAAGATAAGGATTTATTAAAAGTTTTTACCGATGAAAAGATTGTCAAAAAGGAAATGATGCTGCCTGCTAGTAGTAAGGATGAAGAAAAAGTTTCGGCCATTGTCGTTGGAATTCCTCTTGAGTTAAATGGTGAAAGAGATGAAGTCTTTTTAGTTCAATCTCTTGAGTCGATGGAAGAGGCGATTCAGTCAACGACTCGTTTTATTTTATTAGCAGCTGGTGTTGCCATTATTTTGACAACGATTTTTGCTTTCTTTTTATCTACAAGAATCAATGCTCCACTTAGAAAAATGAGAGAAGCAGCACTTGCTGTTGCTCGCGGAAAGTTTGATACAAAGATACCTGTTCTTACACAAGATGAAATTGGCGAACTAGCGATTGCTTTTAGCCAAATGGCAAAGCAGCTGAAGTACAATATGACTGCTCTGAGCGAAGAAAAGGAGCATTTAGCGAGCATTTTAAGCAGTATGGCGGATGGAGTCATCACCTTTAGTAAAGATGGTACCATTTTAGAGGTGAATCCTCCGGCTGAACGTTTTTTACAAGGAGTATATTTTGAAAAAGGTTTTTCTTCTGAAGGAAGCAAGAACGTACCGCAAGTTTTGATGAATTTATTTGATGAATCAGAGCGTCAAGGAAAAGAGCAGATTGGTGAAATTACACTACAGGGGCATCATTGGGGGCTGATTGTGAGCCCTTTATATAGTAATGATGGAACGATTCGAGGGGCTGTTGCTGTGATTCGGGATATAACCAATGAGAGACGTATGGATAAACTGCGTACAGATTTCATTGCGAACGTATCTCATGAATTAAGAACTCCGATTTCGATGCTGCAAGGCTATAGTGAAGCGCTTGTAGATGATATTGCTGGAAATGAAGAGGATAAAAAAGAAATGTCCCGTATTATTTATGATGAATCGTTAAGAATGGGACGGCTAGTGAATGATTTACTAGACCTAGCAAGGTTAGAATCGGGAAATATGCGCTTAACATATGAGCAAGTGGAATTAATGTCGTATTTAACGAGAATTACAAGCAAGTTTCAAGTTATTGCTAAAGAAAAAGACATTAAGCTATCAGTTGATTTAGAAGATACTAAAATAGAATGGGATTTCGATCCAGATCGCATCGAGCAAGTTTTAACGAATTTAATCGATAATGCGATTCGTCATACTTCGAAAGGCGGAAGCGTTGAAGTCGGTCAAAGAAAGAGTGATCGAGGCGGTTTGATTATTTATGTAAAGGACACAGGTTCTGGTATTCCTGAAGAGGATTTGCCATTTGTGTTTGAACGCTTTTATAAAGCCGATAAAGCACGAACAAGAGGACGTTCTGGAACAGGACTAGGCCTTTCAATTGCTAAAAATATTATTGATGCACATGAAGGGTATATGTCGGTTAATAGTCGGTTAAATGAAGGAACGATGTTTAGTTTTGTGTTACCAATGCGTAAAAAAAGTAAGTAATAGAAAGACAAGGAGTGCAAGCTGGTTTCGTGCACTCCTTGTCTTTTTTTGTAGCAGTTTATGATAGAGAGGGTAGGAGAGCTATTTTTTCGTTAAGGCTATGTTCAAGAATCTTGTTACTTTATCCCACACTTAAAGGGCAGTAGGGACCCGTCAACGGGAGTTTTACTTTATATGATTTTTGGCTTACATGGGCTCAAAATCAAAAACGTTATGTAACAGAACCTCTGCTACAAGGTACGTTTGCTAAATAGTATTCATTTAATCATAAGAAAATGTTCTAAAGGGGCGATTATTGTCATACTTTAAGCAAGTAGAATGCTTAGGAGGAATGATGGATGCTGCGGGAGTATAGTATACGTTTTTTAATTGTTATGATTATTGGGGCTTGTGTAATGCTGCTATTTATTACAGGCAAATTAGGACAGGCATCAAGTAATGAATTGAATCGGTTGTGGGAGAAGGAGGGTGGAACGACGATTGTATATATTGATTGTACATACGATATCGAAAAGCATATAGGATAAGTTTTTAGTGGAAAGGCTATGTGAATCATAGTATTAAGTCATACGTTTTTGGCTCATTTGTGTGAGGCTGCGCTCTCTCTAAATGAGCCAAAAATCGTATGGTAACAATATTGATTAACCAATTCATTAAAATAGAGACATATTTTCTACAAGTGTAATACCTGCAATCTTTTCTACCACTTTTTTTGTTTCTGAATCTAATGATTTGTCGAATGTAAGAACCATAATTGCATCGCCGCCGGCTTGTTTACGACCGACTTGCATCGTTGCGATATTGACACCTTGATCTCCGAGAACTTTTCCGACATTCCCGATAACACCTGGTTTATCTGTGTGTTGAATATAAAGCATATTCCCTTCAGGTTCAAAGTCAATTTTAAAGCCGTTTAGGCTGACGATACGAGAGCCGTAATTTTCAATATAGGTTCCGCTAATTGTTAATTCGCGTTTTTCGCTTTTTACTTTGAGGCTAATTAGGTTTGCGTAGCCTAACGTATCTGCAGCGATTTTTTCACCTATTGTGATACCGCGTTCTTTTGCAACTAATAGTGCATTTACTTCGTTGACGGGTAAATCAATTCTTGTTTTGAAGAATCCAGAAAGTAAGCTCTTAGTTAAGATAGAGGTATCGAAATCTAAAGATTCACCAGCATATGTTACTGAAATTTCCTGAATGCCTTCTTTGATGAGTTGAGAAGCAATCATACCTATATGTTGTACAAGTTGATAGAACGGTTGAACTTTATCAAATACTTCTTTTGAAATAGCGGGCAAGTTAATAGAATTAGAAACAGGATTTCCATTCAGATAAGTCAGAACTTCTTGAGCGACTTGAACAGCTACATTTAATTGAGCTTCTTTTGTTGAAGCACCTAAATGAGGTGTTGCAATCACTTGATCAAGCTCTAATAATTTGTGGCCATGCGGCGGCTCTTCAACGAAGACGTCAAGTGCTGCTCCGGCTACTTGTCCTTCGATAATTGCTTCATATAAATCATCTTCATCGATGATTCCACCACGAGCACAATTTAAGAAATATACGCCTTTTTTACAAGTTTTTAAGTTTTCCTTATTGATTAAACCTCTTGTTTCATTTGTTAAGGGGGTATGCACCGTAATAATATCGGCTTTGGGTAATAGTTCTGCTAACGGTAGGACTGTAACGGCCATCTTCTTAGCACGGTCAGTTGTTAAGAATGGATCAAATACAACAACTTCCATTCCGAATGCTTTTGCACGCTTTGCGAGTTCTCCACCGATACGACCGAATCCAACAATACCCAGTGTTTTTCCGCGGAGTTCAATACCTGTGAAAGAAGAACGTTTCCATTCTCCAGCCTTTAAAGAAGTAAATGCTTGTGGGATGTGACGGACAAGAGAAGACATCATTGCAAATGTATGCTCACATGTAGAAATGGTATTTCCATCAGGAGCATTTACAACAACAATTCCACGTTTGGTTGCGGCTGGAATGTCAATGTTATCGACACCAACCCCTGCACGTGCAATAATCTTTAATTGCGGCATGCGTTCCATTAATTCTTCGGTTACTTTTGTTGCACTTCGAACTAGAATTGCATCAATTTGGTCAAGCTGCTTCTCTGCTTCGCCGACGTTTTTTTGAATAAGTTCAATGTGGGTTGCTTCTAATAGGGGGCCTAATCCTTCAGGTTTGATGGCATCTGCTACTAAAATGCGATACACGTCATGAACACCTTCCTAGAAAAAATTATCTTAAATTTCAGTTAATTTTACAATCGGAACGGATAACTGTCAATGTTATGGAGATTAGGCAGGGAGTATAAAAAGCGAATAAATATAATATGAGATATATAATTATACGTATTTCCTGACGTTTTTATTCAAAAAACATTTTTTGTTTGCGTTATCATTTCCCATAAACGAATAATGTGCGATTGTTAAATATTGTATTTTTATTATAATGAAGAGAGAAGGCTCATTCTTTTTTGATTATGTAAGGGGAATTTTTAAACCTGGTTAATTTTAGAAAAAAAGCTATTCAAATAAAGAAAAAGCAGATATAATAAATGCATAGTAGTATAATAATTTTATAGGTCTATCTTCGGGGCGGGGTGTGATTCCCCACCGGCGGTGATGAAGGAGATTCCTTCTCAGCCCGCGAGCCTTGGTTAAGGCAGGATTTGGTGAGATTCCAAAGCCGACAGTATAGTCTGGATGGGAGAAGATGGAGGTTCTTGTAGACGTTCAAAAAGATGATATATTGAGCGTGTGTTTGTCGAATCCTTTAATTTCTCCCTTTAATTTCATCGGAATTAAAGGGTTTTTTATTGGACACAAACCGTTTAACAGAACTTGTCCTCTTTTTCGGAGTAGATTAGAAAAAGAAGGAGAGAGAATGATGAAGGTACAAAAGTTAGTGACTTTAGCAATGCTTACGAGCGTCTCTTATGTTTTGATGCTCCTGAACTTTCCGTTTCCGGGGTTTCCAGTTTTTTTGAATGTGGATTTTAGTGATATTCCCGCTTTAATTGCTGCGATAATCTTTGGTCCTGGAGCAGGAATACTAGTAGAATTTGTTAAAAACTTGTTAGATGCGATTATGACAGGAAGTTTAACAGCGATTCCAGTCGGACATATTGCGAACTTTACAGCAGGGATTTTGTTTGTTTTACCAACCTACTATGTATATAAAAAAATTCGTTCTGTAAGAGGAATGACTTTTGGGTTATTTGCTGGAACGATTTCAATGGCTGTGTTGATGAGTGTTTTAAATTATTATATCTTCTTACCTGCCTATACATTTTTCTTAGGAGCAGAGGCGATGTCTGATCCAGAGGCTCGAACATTTGTCACGACTGCTATTTTGCCATTTAACCTTATAAAAGGTATATTGATTACAGTTGTGTTTATGTTGATTTTTGCTAAAATGCAAACGTGGCTTAATAAACAAGCCTTATATAAAAATATATGAAGAAAAAAATCGAACGTTTACCGTTCGATTTTTTTTGCCTAATTTGACTAAATAGTATGGGGTAAGGATATGCTAAAAGATGGATGGGAACGATAGTTTTGCATGAAGTGAATCTCGAATCGTTCGATTAGCAAAGTTAAAAAAAAGCCATTTCTGTGTAGGGAAATGGCCTGTTCTTTTATTCGAATTTTAGTGCATCGCCGTCAAATGCTTCATCGGCCACTTTAATAGAATCTGTTGGGCAGCCTTCAAATGCATCCATCATATCATCTAGTAAAACATCTGGAACTTCAACTGTTCCTTGGTTATCATCTAAAGTTACGAAAGCAATGCCTTCATCATCGTAATCATAAATATCTGGGGCAGCTGCGCCGCATGCGCCACATGCGATGCATGTATCTTTATCGACGATTGTAAATTTTGCCATATATAAAACTCCTCCTAATTGGATAATAACATGAGTTATTTATTCACATAGTTTCACCTTATTCCTATTGTACGGCTGAATTCCGTATTTTTCAATAGGAAATCTAGCTAAAAAATTCCTCATGGTATACGAATAACCAACAAATGAAATATCATGTATTTTTTATTTGCTAAAAAAGAACAAAATTTGTCTTATTTTGAGGATTAGAAATACACTTTATCTCCATCTTTGTTACAATGAAAGCATCATTAGGGAAAACAAAGGGTGTGAGTGTACATTTGGCAAATTATTTGCAAGTTATCATCCTCCATACAATCAAAAAATTTCAAGGTGAGCGATCCATTTATGCCATTTATCATATGTTGCAAGGAAAAAAATCTTCACAAACTATTCAAGATGCTCATTTATTTCGTTTGACTAATGTTTTTGGAACAATTCCTCACTTCACTCGAAAACAGCTGGTTGATACCATCCAAAATCTTGTTGAACATGGTTGGATCACAGCTAAGGAAAACTCAGATGTTTTTATTATTACACAAAGTGGAGAGGAAGAGCTTGCTCAATGTGAACCAATCCCAACTCGATTAAATGGATGGAAATATCAAAATGTGGCTCCTGTTTTTTGGGGCAGATTGAATTTGTTAATTCAAACGCTCTCCCATATTGTTCACAATGAAACCAAGTTTTATCCGATTCAACGGCATACTAAAATTCAACAATCCGTAAAACAATTTTTACAAAAGAATCGTCAAAATCGAGAGTTGATGGCTCAGCATTTGTATGAAGAGTTAACCGATTTATTGGAGAGACAAAGTGATAGGCATCAAACAATCTTTGTTAGAAAATTAACAGGTATAAATCGGGTAGGACAGACTTTTGACCAAATTTCAAAAACGATGCAGCTTGATGAGTGGTATGTGCGTTATGTATTTCTAGAATCGCTGCACTGGATGCTTTATGAAATAGAAAAAACATTTACGCAATATCGCTTTTTATCTTCTCTTATAGGGGATTTACAGCAGTCCCGTTTAACGCAGTCTACACAAACGACGCTACAGTTTATTCAAGCAGGTCGAACCCTAACTGAAATTGCGAACATTCGTCGCTTGAAGGTTAATACAATTGAAGACCATCTCGTTGAAATTGTATTAGTGGATAAACAATTTCCGATTCATGAATATGTGACGAGTGCTGTGGAAGAGAAAATACTGCAGGTAATGAAGAAGCTTCAAACAAAACAGCTAAAGACTATTAGGCAATCGTTAGCAGATGAAGCTATTAGCTTTTTTCAAATTCGGCTTGTATTAGCGAAAGCGGGTGACGAATCGTGAATTCTTTGGAAGAAATGCTGGAACACTACTTTGGATTTACTGAATTTCGGCCAGGGCAGAAGGAAGTGATTTCTTCCTTATTAGCAGGACAACATCTATTGGCCATGCTGCCAACGGGTACAGGTAAATCTTTATGCTATCAATTGCCTACTTATGCCTTAAAGAAACCGACATTAATTGTCTCGCCATTATTATCTTTAATGCAAGATCAAGCGGAACAGCTCAAAGTGAGAGGCGAGAAAAGGGTATTAACATTTAACTCTTTTTTAACCCTTCAGCAAAAGAAGGAGGCACTTAGTCAATTATCTTCGTTTCGATTTATTTTTATATCACCTGAAATGCTGGCGTTAGATTATGTAATCGGGGCGATTCAACAAATTGAAATCGGGTTATTTGTTATTGATGAGGCACATTGTATTTCGCAATGGGGCTATGATTTTAGACCGGATTATTTAAACTTAGGAGAAGCTCGACAAAAGCTGGGGGAACCGTTAACGCTCGCTTTGACAGCTACAGCAACAGAAGAAGTTCGAAAGGATATTATTGAAAAGCTTGAGATAAAGGATATGAAACAAATCGTTTCGACTGTTGATCGACATAATATTGCACTGTTTGTGGAGAAGTTGTCTCGTTATGAGGAGAAGTTAGAACGGTTGGTACAGCTTGTTCAACAGTTTTCAGGCAGTGGCATTATTTATTTTTCTTCTAAGAAGGCAGCGGAGTCCGTAAGTGAATATTTGCACAATCAAGGAGTCAATCGAATTGCTTATTATCACGGAGGAATGGAACCAGATCAAAGAATGCTCATACAGCAACAATTTATTACGGGTCAATTGCAGATAATTTGTGCAACAAGTGCTTTTGGAATGGGAGTTAATAAACCAGATATACGGTTTGTCATCCATTTTCATTTGCCGGCGACAATGGAATCGTATGTACAAGAAATTGGAAGGGCAGGTCGTGATGGAGAACAAAGTGCTGCTGTTTTATTATATAGTGATGGAGATGAGGGACTGCCATTACATTTGATGGAGCAACAGCTGCCAACAGATTCTCAAATAGAAGGTGTACATGCAGAGCTTTTGAAGAGTGGCGAGGGCATGATGGACATATTAAAGCCTATGCAGGAGCAACTGTGTCACCAATTTTCTTTAAATGAAGTTCAGTTTCGAATGATTGCTCAGTTTTTGGCAACAAAGCAGGATGTAGCGAAGCCGATTGAGTTGTTTAAACAGTATTGTTATACGCGAAAAAGCAGGCATGCGCAGAAGCTGGAGCAGTTATTGCAATGGGTTAAAGACTCAACTTGTCGACGCCTAGGGATTGTGCAGTATTTCAAAGAGAATCAGGCTGTTGACAATCCGGTTTGCTGCGATTGCTGCGGCATGTCGATTGAGCAAGTCATGGAACGATGGCCTCCTATTGTTGAACGACAACAAGCGAACTCTTTTTATTGGAAAAGGGAGTTAGCTTCTATTTTATCCATTAAAGGAACAAAGGAATGAAAAATAAACAAGCTGAACTTATTAACCAACTTTCTGATAAGGAATTACTTTATAATTTGCTTTTGACGCAAATTATTCTCTTAACGATTTCGTTTTTTTTAGGTATTATTTTATTTAGAGATTATTCTGCTTTTTTCGACTTGTTTCATCTCGGTGATATTCGTATTATAACCATTGGTCTACCTATAGGAATTCTCGTCGTCCTGTATGATTTGTTTATGATGAAAGTCACACCAGCTCGCTTTCATGATGATGGGGGGATTAATGAAAGAATCTTTTCTAGTCTCTCCTCACCAATGATTATTGTGGTCACGTTTCTAATCGCTTTTTGTGAAGAAGTGCTGTTTCGCGGAGTTTTACAAACACATATTGGGCTAGTTTGGACAAGTATCATTTTTGCTGTTGTCCATTATCGATATTTATTTAATTGGTATCTATTTGTGAATGTTATGATGCTGAGCTTTGGTCTCGGTTGGTTATATGAGGAGACCAGGAATTTGTGGATAGTTATTGTGGCTCATTTTGTTATTGATATGCTTCTCGGCTTAATTATTAGAAAAAAGAATAGAAAGGGGTGCCTTACATGAGTGCAGAAAGAAAACCAAAGGAACTAGATATACATACTGAACCTGCTCAGAGATTGACACCTCTTCCGACTCGAAAATCGGTACACCAGAAGAAAAAGAAAAGAAGTAAAATGAAAGTTAAAATCCCTGTTATTCAGCTATTAGCTTTATTTTTTATTTTACTTCCAATTGGATTTCTTACTGCATACTATTATCTTCAAAACTCGGACCAAAAGGCGGCTCAAAATGAACCGAAGGAACCAACAAGTACTACCGAGGTTGTGGAACAGGCGGATGATGATGAGCTGAAACAAAATATTCCGACGATGGCAACGGCTGAAACAAAAGAGGATCAAGAGGAGAAAACGCAAGAATCGAAAAAACAAGAGAACAAAAGTAATGATGAAGTAGAGAAACAGGCTTCGGTAAAAAAAGAGAATGACAAACAAGCGGGAACAGACACAGAAAAAGAAGAAAAAAAATCAACAACTGTAAAAGAGAAAGAGCAGGGAGCAAAAGAAAAGTCAACAAATGCTAAAGAAGAACAGCCGAAAAAAGAAGAATCGTATAATGTTGTGTATCATACAGTTCAACCGCAGGAAACGGTATTCAGTATTTCAATGACCTATTATAAATCGAAAGAAGGGATTCCGTTAATTCAAAAATGGAACAACTTAAACGGAAATAATATATGGGTTGGACAAAAATTAAAAATTCCGCTAAAGAAATAAGCAGTAAACATTCTGAAAGTTATTTCAGGATGTTTTTTGCGTTGGTATCATAGGATGTCGTACTTGTACATATAATGGGGTGAGTGTTTTTTATGCCGTTCTAAATTCATCCCACACTTAACGGGCAGTAAGACCCCCACCTCAAGCTTATGAGGAGTCAAAGAAGATAGATGGGGGGATAACTGCCCGTAAAGGTCCGATTGGTAAGTTTCACCAATCAGGTTCGTACGGTCACTTGATTGAAGCGAAACGAAAATCTTAGTGATCGTAGAACGTGGCTAACCATCAGTGGGGGATGAAGAAAAACCCCTACTGATGGAAGTTTCACTTTATTGAACAAGGAGGCGCTTATGAATGGAGCCAGCTATTATTATGTTAGATGAACATACAGATCAAGCGACGAAACAAATGCTGCAACATGTAGTTGAGCGAAAGAAGAAGTTTGAAGCGTTACAACAAAAACATCAAATGATTTTATGGATCACGATTAGTGTCACCGTTGTTTTTATCTTATATTTGTATGTCTATGTAATGGCACCTTACTCTTATTCTTTTTTCGACATGTTCTCAGCTTTTGTTAATCAATCTAATCACGTTTTCTTTCTCCTAGTTACAATGGGGTTATTCGGATATTTAACGATGGTAAAAAATAAAATGGAGAAAGCAGAGAAAGAATATCAACTATTACGTTGTGAAATTATTAATAAAAGTAAAATGTTATGGGAAAAAGAATCTGAATGGAAAAATCGTCATAAGGTATTTGAAATGATGAAGAAAAATTATGATATTAATCTTTATCATGAGAATAAATAAGTCTGAACATTTCGCATTCTGCTTACAAATATGGTTAGATAGATACAGGCAGTTTTTGTAGAAGAAAGAAGGGTAAAACATGCAGTATATTGTGGTGTTTATCATCATTGTTTTGATTGTGCTTATAATTGCGCTAACAGTGCTTTCGTTTTATATGTACCGAACAGCTCAGTTAGAGCGGATTGTATATCAAGATTTATATTTCTCTAACTTGCCTAAACATTTTGGAGATGTACGGATTTTTTTTATTTCAGATGTACATAAACGAATTATTTCAGATCAAATTATTGCTAAAGTGCAACAGCAGGTGGATCTTGTGATTATTGGAGGAGACTTAACAGAGCGTACTGTACCTTTTGCTCATGTTGAACAAAACTTAGCGAAATTAAAAAATATAGGGGCCCCTCTTTATTTTGTATGGGGAAATAATGATTATGAAGTCGATGTTCATGAACTGGATGCGCGACTATTACAATACGGAGTTACAATTTTGGCGAATACGGCTGTACATTTGGAAGCAAAACAAGGAGAGAAAATGACGTTGCTCGGCATTGAGGATATAACGGTGGAACGAGATCGTTTAGATATGGCGTTAGCAGATGCATGCAATGTCAAAGACGCCTTTCGAATTTTAGTGAGCCATAATCCGAAAGTGAAAGTTCAGGTGCAGGAGGAACATAGGATTAGTCTTGTTCTTTCTGGTCATACGCATGGGGGGCAAGTTCGTTTCTTTGGATATGGACCTTATAAGCTAGGCGATACGGAAATGTTTAATAACTGTGTATATGTAACGAGCAATGGGTATGGGACAAGCACTATTCCGATGCGACTTACGGCAAAGCCTGAAACTCATTTGTTTACGTTAAAAAGGGGAAATCATACGAGCATTGGTGAAAAGAAGGAAGTGCAATTTTAGAGCGATGTTTTAACGATTCAGGCATGAAGAATCGTTTTTGATAAGGTTTTGTTATAAAACGCTGTTTATGCACCTTGATTATCGATCTTCATATGATGTATGAAGATGGTAACCAGGGGGCATTTTTTATGAAGTCGGAGAGGCTTACAAATAATAAAATTAAAATCTTTTTAACTCTCGATGATTTAATGGATCGGGGCATAACAAAAGAAGAAATTGTAGGAAATTCCCTTAAGGTGCATAAGCTTTTTCAAGCTATGGTAGAAGAAGCGTGTGAAAGTTTAAATTTTATAATGAGCGGATCGATTGCTATTGAAATATTTTCACTGCCTGCACAAGGATTAATTATTATTGTAACAAAAGAGGAGGAAGAAGACTTTGCAGAGGAAGAAGACTTTGTCAACCTACAAGTGAAGTTCGATGAGTCTCCCCATATTTTATATGCTTTTGATGAGTTTGAAGACGTTATCCAGTTAAGCCATCAACTGCTAAATCAAGGTGTATTCTTGAGTACGCTATATGTTTATAATGAACGTTATTATTTACTAATCGAAAATGTGTCAGAGGAAATCTATCATAAAGTGATTTCATTGGCTGCAGAGTACGGATATGCGTCTACATTGACACTATATAGAATAGGGGAATATGGAGCGTGTATTCTGGAAAAAGAAGCGATTGAAGTGCTCACTTCTTATTTTCACTTATAGAAAAAAGAGTTCCCTTGCATAAATTTGTGTAATCTAATTACTATATAGTATAAGATTACAATTTCATCACAAAGTAACGGCAAGTTAAGTCTTCGGCTTCAGAATCGAAAAAACAAACGAAGGATTAGTGAGCCGCGACTTGTAGAATGGGATGAACACTCAGTGCAGGAAATAAGGGGAAATCCTCACTGAGTGACGTTTTATTTTATCACTCTTTTAGTGATTGTAGAATAGAGTTACCCATCTGTGAGTCTTTTGCGGTTAGAAGGAATTTTAGTTGGAAAGTTTTCGTTATTTTTTTTAAATTATGAAACATTTTGATTCTGTTTTTTAACCTTTGCATAAATATATGGAAGGTGTATACTATCACATGAGTGCCGTATTATATGATGAAGTAGGAGGTACATAAATGGTGTCTACAAAAGGGAATGACCCTCAACATGATGAAGAAAAAAATGACGTGTTAAGATCAACTCAAACCATTATACATAAAGCGTTAGAAAAGCTCGGATATCCTGAAGAGGTGTATGAGTTATTAAAAGAACCATTGCGTTTATTAACGGTGAAAATACCTGTGCGTATGGATGATGGTTCTGTAAAAGTGTTTACAGGTTATCGTGCGCAACACAATGATGCTGTTGGACCAACAAAAGGTGGAATTCGTTTTCACCCAAACGTAACAGAGCGTGAAGTAAAAGCGCTGTCGATTTGGATGAGCTTGAAATGTGGCATTGTGGATCTTCCTTACGGAGGCGGGAAAGGCGGAATTGTGTGTGATCCGCGCAATATGTCATTCCGTGAGTTAGAAAAATTGAGTCGAGGATATGTGCGGGCGATTAGTCAAATCGTTGGTCCTACAAAGGATATTCCAGCTCCAGATGTGTTTACAAATTCGCAAATTATGGCATGGATGATGGATGAATATAGTCGAATGGATGAGTTTAATTCTCCGGGCTTTATTACAGGGAAACCGCTTGTACTTGGTGGTTCTCACGGGCGTGAATCGGCAACAGCCAAAGGTGTGACCATTTGTATTAACGAGGCGGCTAAAAAATGTAATATCGATATCAAAGGGGCTCGTGTCGTTATTCAAGGTTTTGGAAACGCGGGCAGTTTTTTAGCCAAATTCATGCACGATGCGGGGGCAAAAGTAGTTGGAATTTCAGATGCTTACGGTGCTTTGTACGACCCGGAAGGTTTAGATATCGATTACTTATTAGATCGTAGAGATAGCTTTGGAACGGTAACAAAGCTGTTTAAAAATACAATTACAAATCAAGAACTGCTTGAATTGGATTGTGATATTTTAGTACCAGCAGCGATTGAAAATCAAATCACAGAAGAAAATGCAAACAATATTAAAGCCAAAATTGTTGTAGAGGCAGCAAATGGTCCGACAACGATTGAAGCTACACAAATTTTAACAAATCGTAACATCCTTCTTGTACCAGATGTACTAGCTTCCGCTGGTGGGGTAACCGTTTCTTATTTTGAGTGGGTTCAAAATAATCAAGGTTACTACTGGAGCGAAGAGGAAGTCGATGAAAAGCTGGAAAAAATTCTTGTGAAATCGTTCGATAATATTTATAATTTAGCACAATCTCGTCGCGTAGATATGCGTTTAGCTGCGTATATGATTGGTGTGAGGAAAATGGCAGAAGCATCTCGCTTCCGCGGCTGGATTTAACATTGAAAAGAAGAGAAAAAACTTCTATCATTAGCTTGATAGAAGTTTTTTTATGCACTTAAAATATATGGCAAGTGAATGTATGGAACGTTTTAGTGTTAAGACGGTGTGGAATCACTCAGGATTCATATAATATTCATAGAACGCGTGTCATATGAGATAAGGTGGTTATATAGAGGCAATGTCAATATAGAGCCTGATTGTAAATGGATGTACATATGTTTTAGGTAGAACGGATGTAGTGCAGAGGAGCGAGTAAACGTGCAGAAGGAAGATGTAATCATTATTGGCGGAGGTCCTTGTGGGCTTGCTGCGGCTATTGCTTTAAAAGATGTGGGGAGAAGCGCTTTAATTATCGAAAAAGGAAATGTAGTAGAATCCATTTATCGTTATCCAACACATCAAACATTTTTCAGTTCGAGTGAGAAATTAGAAATTGGTGACGTGGCATTTATCACAGAAAATCGGAAGCCAGTACGAAATCAAGCATTATCTTATTATCGCGAAGTGGTGAAACGTAAACAACTTCGAGTAAATGCATTTGAACGAGTGCAACAAGTTCAAAAACTTGCAAACGGTACTTTTCATGTGGTGACTTCGAAAGCGGAATACGAAGCATCCTTCGTTGTTGTGGCAACTGGTTATTATGATAATCCAAATTATATGAATATTCCCGGCGAAGATCTTCCGAAAGTGTTTCATTACTTTAAAGAAGGTCATGAATACTTTGATTGTGATGTAGCGGTTATTGGAGGTAAAAATTCGAGCATTGATGCAGCACTTGAACTTGTGAAAGCAGGGGCTCGAGTGACCGTGCTATACCGGGGAGCAGCCTATTCTCCAAGTATTAAACCTTGGATTTTACCAGAATTCGAAGCGTTAGTACGCCATGGTATGATTAAAATGGAGTTTCATGCTGAGCTGTTGGAAATACAGGAGGAACAAATTATTTATCGAGTGAAGGATGAAGTCAAAACGATGCGCAATGATTTTGTGTTTGCTATGACGGGATATCATCCTGATCATCATTTCTTACAAACAATGGGTGTTAAAATTGATCAAGAAACAGGACGTCCGCTCCATCACCCTGAGACGATGGAGACAAATGTAAGTGGTATTTATATTGCAGGTGTTATTGCAGCCGGGAATAATGCTAATGAAATTTTTATTGAAAATGGCCGCTTCCATGGGGCTTTGATTACAGCGCATCTTATAAATCCGCATATGGATGATAGTAAGTGAGGACAACTATAATAATTCATGGTGTGGTATGATGATATTGGAGGATGTAAGAAATGAAACAAAAAATCTCTTTAATTACAACAGGCGGTACAATTGCTAGCCAAGAAACGAAGAATGGGATGCTTGCCTCTGGTGCTTTAAGCGGAGAGGAACTCGCTTCATTTTGTCAATTACCAGAAGAAATTGATGTGAAGATTGTAAACCTTTTACAGATTCCAAGTATGTTTATGGACTTTACTACAATGGTACAGTTGAAACAAGCAATAGAAGAAGAATTAAAAGATCCAACTGTGACAGGTATTGTTGTGACGCATGGCACGGATTCATTAGAAGAAACAGCGTATTTCTTAGATATTACACTTGCAGATAATCGGCCGATTATCGTAACAGGCTCACAGCGTTCCTTACAACAAGCAGGTACAGATGTATCTTCTAATTTAAGGAATTCTATTCTAGCAGCGGCTAGTCATTCATTACAAAACATCGGAGCTGCTGTTGTTTTTAATGAACGAATTTACTCGGCTAAGTATGTAAAGAAGGTGCATGCCTCTAATTTACAAGGATTTGCAACGTTTGGATATGGATATTTAGGTATTATTGATAATGATACCGTTAGTGTATATCAAAAACCGGTACATCGAGACTATTTTCAAATAAAAGAAGCTATTCCGAGAGTGGACATTATAAAATGTTATACTGGAGCGGATGGAATCTTTATTGAAGCGGCAGTAGCCCAGGGGGCACAAGGGATTGTATTAGAAGGTGCTGGAAGAGGACAAGTCACTCCAAGCATGGTAGAAGCTATTCAAAAGGCTCTTAATCAAGGTGTTATGGTTGTTATAACAACAAGTACCGAAGAGGGTCAGGTGTATCCTGCTTATGATTATGAAGGAAGCGCTTATGATTTACAGCAAAGAGGTGTCATTCTTGGGGCGGATTATGATAGCAAGAAAGCGAGAATTAAACTTGCTGTTGCGTTATCTAGTGGTATTAAATTAAAGGATAAGGAGCTATTTTAAAGGTTACTTTGAAAATAAACAAATAGTATACAAATAATGTTTATATTTCAGGTTGCCTGTAATATAGCCAAACCAAAAAGAAGAGAGGTCAGTAAATGCTGATCATATTGTCAGCTGCCATTGCCCCTGGCTTGGCTCTGCTCAGTTATTTTTATTTAAAAGATCAGTATGATACGGAGCCTATTTCAGTTGTATTAAAGACGTTTTTATATGGTGTCTTTCTTGTATTTCCAATTATGTTTTTACAATATGTGTTGGAAACAGAAGGTGTTTTTAAGACAGATTTTGGTACAGCTTTTTTCTGGGCATCCCTTTTAGAAGAGTTTTTTAAATGGTTTATTTTAATGTTCGTAATCTATCAACATGTTGCTTTCGATGAACCATATGATGGTATTGTTTATGGAGCAGCTGTTTCATTAGGGTTTGCGACGATGGAAAATATTTTGTATCTATTAGCTAATGGTGTGGAGCATGCTTTCGTAAGGGCGATGCTGCCTGTATCGAGTCATGCTCTGTTCGGTGTGATTATGGGGTATTATTTAGGAAAAGCCAAATTTGCAGTCGTAAAAAATCGCTATTATGTATTGGCTGCTTTAGTTGTGCCGTTTCTTCTTCACGGTGTATATGATTATATTTTGATTACCCAGAAAATGTGGGTGTACTGGATGATGCCGTTTATGATTTACTTATGGTGGTTTGGTTTGAAGAAGGTGAAACGAGCACGAATTTTATCAGATTTTCATGCAACTAAAATGGCTTCTAGATATTAATAGAAAATAAAGTGAAACTTCCAGCAGTGAGGGGCTTACTGCCCGTTAAGTTTGGGATGAATTTCGGAGTGTTGGCATTATTTGCCCGCTCCGTTTTTTATTGACTTGGAATAAAAATGTCGCCACAGCAGAAAATAGGGTTACGTTAATTTATGAAAAGAGGAGTGTTTTTGATGAAAGGAATTTCGTCAAAATGGAAATGGCTCATAGTCTTTGTATGTATCATGATGAATTGTGTGTGGATTCCTGATGCAAGGATACAAGCCTTTTCAAGTCAAGTAATCCAGCGTGGTTCAATAGGTGATGACGTAATTGAGCTTCAAGCAAGGCTGCAAAACATTGGATATTATCATGGAAAGATTGATGGGGTATATGGCTGGGGAACGTATTGGGCACTTAGAAATTTCCAACAGGACTTCGGCTTACCGGTAGATGGTTTAGCTGGTACTACAACGAAAAACAAGTTAACAAAGGCATCTAATTTTAATCGGGAATTTGTTCATGGCCAAATCAATAAAGGAAATGAATTTACTTATTATGGTGGAGTGGATATTGACAAGCAGGTAAAGCAGAAAACAACAACGCCTCCCTCAAATGGGACTTCAAACGCGAATAAGGGTACTGCAGGCTCGCAAAATGCACCAGCACAAACTGCAACAACGTCTGCTAGTTTACCGGAAGGATTTTCGCAAAATGATATTCAATTGATGGCAAATGCGGTATATGGTGAATCACGCGGTGAGCCGTATGTTGGTCAGGTTGCGGTTGCTGCTGTCATTTTAAATCGAGTGCAAAGCCCTTCGTTTCCGAATACGGTTTCGGGAGTTATTTTTGAACCTGGAGCTTTTACTGCTGTAGCAGACGGTCAAATTTGGTTAACACCGAATGAAACGGCGAAGGAAGCAGTCGTTGATGCTATTAATGGGTGGGATCCAACTGGAAATGCCGACTATTACTTTAATCCTGACACGGCAACAAGCGGATGGATTTGGTCAAGGCCTCAAATTAAAAAAATCGGCAAACATATTTTCTGTAAGTAAAGAGGTGAGATAGATTGATTAGGAATATATTGATTGGTTTATTAGCAGTTGCTGTTGTTGGAACAGGGTTTTGGGGGTATCAAGAGCATAAAGAAAAAAATGCCGTGCTTGTTCATGCTGAAAACAATTATCAACGTGCGTTTCATGATTTGAATTATCAATTGGATTTATTGCATGATAAAATTGGTACAACACTTGCGATGAATTCTCGTAAATCATTAAGTCCAGCCTTAATAGACGTATGGAGAATCACGTCGGAAGCTCAAAACGACGTCGGCCAACTCCCGCTTGCATTGATGCCGTTTAATAAAACAGAAGAGTTCTTATATGATATCGGTGATTTTAGTTATCGGACGGCCGTCAGAGATTTAGAGAAAGAACCGTTAACCGACCAAGAATATAAAAACCTTAAATCACTTTATAGTCAGTCAAGTGAGATACAAGATGAGCTAAGAAAGGTTCAATATGCCGTAATCAAAAATAATCTTCGTTGGATGGATGTGGAACTAGCTCTAGCCTCAAATGACGAAACGGTAGACAATACGATTATCGATGGATTTAAGACGGTTGAGAAGAAAGTGTCAGGCTATACGGAGACAAATGCCCAAAATCCAACCTTTTTATCAACAAACGAAAAAGATGATATCTATCAGCATGTAGAAGGGAAAAGAATCTCCAAAAAAGAAGCTATTGCAATTGCGAAAAAGTATGCGAATTTTGAAGGAGATTTAGAAGTAAGGGTTGAAGAAAACGGAAAAG
This sequence comes from Peribacillus sp. Hz7, assembly GCF_042136355.1. Taxonomy (NCBI): domain Bacteria; kingdom Bacillati; phylum Bacillota; class Bacilli; order Caryophanales; family Bacillaceae; genus Peribacillus; species Peribacillus sp. Hz7. The sequence continues at coordinate 295,844 of NZ_JBHHJV010000002.1, read as the reverse complement.
GGTCGGACTATGGCTTTTATAGTGTCAGCTTGTTAGAGAAAGCGACAGATGTTGAAGTCAATATGGATATCACGAAAAAAGGTGGTTATCCAATCTGGTATTTAAACAATCGAGCGGTCAAACAAGCGAAACTAGATTTAAATCAAGCCTATACAAAAGCGAGCAATTTTTTAAAGAATCATCAGTTTGATTCACTCGATTTATTTGAGAGTTCACAGTACGATCAAATTGGTTTATTTACTTTTGTGGCATCTGTGGATGGGGTGCGAGTGTATCCGGATTCGGTAAAAGTGAAGGTTGCTTTGGACGATGGTTCTATTATTGGTTTTTCAGCTGATGAGTATTTGCAAGCTCATAAGTTACGAAGTATTGATGATGCTAAAATTTCTGCGGATAAAGCAAAAGAGCACATTAATTCACAAGTTAAGATTATGGAGCAAAGAAAAGCAATTATTATTAATGATATTGGTGAAGAAGTGCTTTGCTATGAATTTCTTGGAGTCATTGATAATGACACATATCGTATTTTCATTAATGCAAAGGATGGTCAAGAAGAAAAGGTAGAAAAATTGAAAAATTCAGAGCCTGTGTATGAAAATATGTTGTAAATGAAGAAAAGGAGAGGTGCTGAGGTGCCTCTTCTTTTCTATTGGTTAAACGGTGAATGAAACATAGCAGTTCTTTCCATACTGGTAGTAAACCAGTGAAGGAGATGTTTCCGATGAAAGCAGTGGAAAGAATTATTGTAAAGTTAATTATTATTCAAGCTCTATTTTTAGGCTTCGTTCAAGTATTGCTAAGCTTAGAAGATCATATGATTCCATTAACTAAGCTCTCTCAATATGAAGGGGTAAATAGTAATAATTACACAAAAATTATTGAAACATTTGAAGGTGTTTCAGAGTAGTAAATGGGCTATGTGAAACACTAATGTTAATCACATGATTTTGGAATCGTATTAAGCCTGATTCATGAAATGCTCGGGAGTTTTATATGCAATGAATTCAAAATCAACGGTGTCATATACCAAGGCTGATAAATGAAATATATTAATTTTTTTTCGTGATTTTGCTGAGCAGATAACAGCTGCTTAAGTCGCATACAAACAAATACCATGATAGGTTCTCGTGGTTATAATAGTTCGTTTGCGAGGATAAATCATGTGTTTTAATTAAGAATGCAGCGGCTTTTATTAATGATTTTTCCGCTTTTTGTGATAAAATGAAAAGGTAATAAATGAATCAGCAGGATTGTCAGGATTACAGGAGGCATTAATGAACAAGAAAATATCAATTGCAATTGATGGACCAGCAGCTGCTGGAAAAAGTACAATTGCAAAAATTGTTGCAGAAGCGTGTCATTACATATATGTAGATACAGGTGCGATGTATCGAGCTCTAACGTACAAAGCATTACAACAAGCGGTATCGATTATGAACGAAGAGGATTTGTTTACGCTATTAATGGAAACGGAAATCGAATTGCAGCCAAGCGAACAGGGACAACTCGTTTTTGTTGATGGCCAAAATGTCACATCAGACATTCGAACGCATGACGTAACAAATTCTGTTTCAGAAGTAGCGAAGCATCGACTTATTCGTGAAGAAATGGTCCGCAGACAGCAGTTGTTTGCAGAAAGTGGCGGCGTTGTAATGGATGGTCGAGATATTGGTACACATGTCTTGCCGAACGCAGAAGTCAAAATTTTTATGATAGCTTCCGTAGAAGAGCGTGCTGAGCGTCGACATCAAGAAAATATTAAAAAAGGGTTTCAGTCAGATATTGAACAATTAAAAAAAGAAATTGCTATGCGAGACAAATTAGATTCCGAACGTGAAGTATCACCATTAAGAAAAGCAGAAGATGCCATTGAAATTGATACAACTTCGCTCAGCATTCAACAAGTAGTGGATCGAATCATGTCTTTAGTTCAAGAAAGGACACGATGAGCGTGAATTTGTACAGATTTGGGAAAACTGTTGTAACAATAATATTAAAGCCGTTATTTCGAATTCAAACGATTGGAACAGAAAGCTTTCCGAAGGATGACGGCGTGCTTATTTGTGCTAATCATATTGATAATTTAGATCCACCAGTTGTTGGGCTCACCTCTCCCCGGGTCATTCATTTTATGGCAAAGGAAGAATTATTTCATGTTCCCATTTTGAAGCAAATTTTACCAACCATTAATGTCTTTCCTGTCAAAAGAGGGATGAGTGATAAAGGGGCGCTTAAAAAAGGCTTAAAGCTTTTAAAAGAGGGTGAAGTGCTAGGACTGTTTCCTGAGGGAACGAGAAGTAAAACGGGAGAGCTTGGGAAAGGCCTTGCGGGAGCTGGATTCTTTGCTTTGCGTACCAATGCTGCCGTTGTACCTTGTGCGATTATTGGGCCATATAAACCGTTCCGAAAGTTAAAGGTTGTTTACGGAAAACCGATTGATTTTAGTCAGTATCGTGAACAAAAAATATCACCTGAAGAAGCAACAGAGGTTATTATGGATGAAATCAGAAAATTAATTTCTGCACATAAATAATTCTTCTTACTTGACAATTTTCTGGTTTTGTTGGAATTTATAAAAAAAGGATATTTTTTCCTTGGTTAATAGATTATAAAGATTGTATATAGTTGTTTACTTTTTTTAGAAACAATGAAAGAACAATATAACCAATAAATAATAGAAAATCTGCTGAGCAGTCATGGGTTAAGGAGGAGTTAGTAATGACAGAAGAGATGAATCAAGTTAAGTACCAAGTAGGGGATCAAGTAAAAGCGATTGTTACAAAAGTCGAAGAGAAACAAGTGCTTGTTAATGTTGAAGATGGTCAAACGCAAGGAATTATACCGATTAGTGAGCTTTCTAGTCTTCATATTGAAAAGGCGTCTGACGCTGTTTCCGTAGGAGATAAGCTTGAACTTGAAGTGACTAAAGTAGAAGAAGAAGCTCTTATTCTTTCAAAAAGAAAAGTCGATGCGCTAAAGGCCTGGGATGATCTTGAAAAGAAATTTGAAAGCGGCGAAGTGTTTGAAGCCGAAGTAAAAGATGTTGTGAAGGGCGGCCTTGTTGTTGATTTAGGCGTTAGAGGGTTTGTTCCTGCATCGCTTGTAGAAGATTATTTCGTTGAAGATTTCACGGATTATAAAAACAAAACATTAACATTTAAAATTGTTGAACTGGAAAAAGAAAAAAATCGTTTAATTCTTTCTCATCGTGCTGTTGTTCAAGAAGAAAAGGCAAAGCAAAAGCTGACAATCTTAGATACGATTCATAGCGGGCAAGTATTAGAAGGAACAGTTCAACGTATCACAAACTTTGGTGCATTTGTGGATATTGGTGGTGTAGACGGCTTAGTTCATATTTCGCAGCTTTCGCATCAGCATGTTGATAAGGCAACAGATGTTGTTACTGAAGGAGATAAAGTACAAGTTAAAGTTCTTTCAGTAGACCGTGATAATGAAAGAATTTCCCTATCTATTAAAGAAACGCTTCCAGGGCCATGGCAAGGTGTTGCTGAGAAAGCACCGAAAGATTCTATTCATTCTGGTGTTGTAAAGCGTTTAGTTTCATTCGGAGCTTTTGTCGAAATTTTCCCTGGAGTAGAAGGACTTGTTCATATCTCTCAAATCTCCTTTAAACATATTGCTACACCTCAAGAAGTATTAAAAGAAGGGCAAACAGTTCAAGTGAAAGTTCTTGATGTGAATGAAGCAGAACAACGTTTATCGTTAAGTATTAAAGAATTAGAAACACCAAAAACGCAACATATTTCCGATTATGAATTACCTGAGGAATCAAAAGGATTTCAACTAGGAGAGATGATTGGAGATCAACTGAAGAAATTAAAATAAGTAGATGGTGATAGCCTTGGAAAGAGCTAAACGAAAATTAGATCATATCCAGTACGCATTACAAACAGGTCAACTAGGCTTAACAGGATTTGATGATATTTCGTTTGTTCACCAAAGTTTACCAGGCATTGCACTTGAGCAGGTGAATCTTGCTACGAAAATGGGCGAACTTCAATTAAGTTCGCCCATTTTTATCAATGCAATGACTGGAGGCGGAGGGAAAACAACGGAAGATATTAATCGAGATTTAGCGATAGTGGCAAAAGAAACGAATATCGCTATGGCAGTTGGCTCACAAATGTCTGCGATTCGTGATGCTAGTCAATTGGCATCTTATGCTATTGTTAGAAAAGAAAATCCGAAGGGGATTATTATTGGAAACGTTGGGGTTGAGGCGACAGTTGAACAGGCTTTACGAGCTTGTGATATGTTAGAAGCGGATGCTCTGCAACTTCACCTTAATGTGATTCAAGAGTTAACGATGCCTGAAGGAGATCGAGATTTCTCCAAGTCACTTGCAAATATTGAAGAGATTAGTAAAAGGCTTCATGTCCCTGTTATTGTGAAAGAAGTTGGCTTTGGAATGAGTAAAGAAACGATTGCACAACTTGCCTCAGTTGGAGTGTCGATTATTGATGTTGGAGGTTTTGGAGGCACAAATTTTGCTAAAATTGAGAATGAACGACGAACGAAAATGCTAAACTATTTTAATGATTGGGGAATTCCTACTGCAGCATCGATTGTAGAAGCTGTCTCTTTATCAAAAGATCTCTTTGTTATTGCTTCTGGAGGGGTGCAAACTTCATTAGAAATAGTTAAAAGTATGGCGCTCGGAGCAAACAGTGTAGGATTAGCGGGTTATTTTTTGAAAATGTATAAAGAACAAGGGGTTTGTGGCTTAATTACAGAGATTATGAATCTACAAGAAGAGCTAACATATATGATGACTGCTCTTGGAGCCGCTACAATTGAAGAATTGCAACAAGTGAAATTAGTGATTTCAGGGAAAACGTATCATTGGTTAACTCAAAGAGGAGTTGACTGCTCAATATATGCAAAGTGATAAAGAAGCAAAGAGCTTAATCTTTGCTTCTTTACTTTGTCTAGCCTCTCAAGCTGCTTTGATTCAGCCCGATAAAGTGAAACTTGCATCAGTACTTCACTTTCTAGCTTTTCAACGATTGATGGAATGACTAAGGAGCTCTACATTCTATTAATGTTCATTTCTTTTCCTGGATTCCTCTGGACTTTCTAAACTAGTTGAACCGGAATAGTGCAGCGATTGATCACGGTCGGATTCAACGCGGCGGCTTTGTTTTAATTTTTTCTCTTGGCGATCTTTACCCACGTAAAACACCTCCTCTTTGTAAGATAACTAAATCTTGTTTTTTTATTCCTTAAAGATAACGGATAGAATTTAGCTTGATTTAAGGTTTATCCGATTGGAAAACGAGCCATAATGGTATGCAGGGAGGTGCTCGCCGTTGGATGGTTTATTTTTTTATTGGATTATGTGGATGGTTTGGGTATGTGTGATGTTTTTTGTTCCAAAAGCGGTGCCTTTTCGATTTGCTTTATTATTTCACCTTTTAGCCGTCCTTTTGTTAACTCGCTATCATTTAACCGTATACACGTTCACTGTTCAATTAAGTGGACTGTATATGTTTATTGTTCTATGTATAGCGATACGCAGGCTTTATTTGTGGAAAACCATCGAGATCATAATCAGTTGCTTTATTATGGCGTTAGCTTATGCAAGTTTTCATTTATTTGTTCTGCTTGATCCAATTTGGGTCATTATAAAACCGATATATTTACAAGGTATTTTCCTCAATTACTTAGTGTTATTAGTCATAAAAGAGTGGGAATTACGTATCGCTGTTCTAGTATTAGGCATGTTATTTGGTGATTGTCTTTTTGCGGGTTTACTGCAGTACCAGTCCTTTCCTTACGCTGCTCTTTCCTTTGCTTGGCATGACGGTGTTGCTTTCGTATTAGTTATCCAATTAGCTTGGGTATGCTTAGAGTATATAACTACATGGTTATATACACATTCTCAAAATAGATTTTTATTAAAAGAAAAGCAAGGATAAGGTACGAAAAACCGTTCATCTTCGCCTTTTAGATAGACAATCATTGTTGATTATTGAAAAATTTGATACTATAGGATAGTTAGTGGATAAAAGGCTTAAATTAGATGATATAGAACAAACTTAAATATAGTTATTCTTTAGCTTCTGCTTGTAGGCTTGTCAATTGGCAAGCTGTCTTCGTTTTGAGTCGTTTTTTCATTGGATATAGTCCATGGAAGTTAAGGATGTTATGTAAAGAAGTTATTTGCAAGACATATATGAATTTCATCGTTTGATTGTCCATTAATAAGCAGTCAGTCCCTAGTTAAGACGAAGAGGGATTGAGGAACAACTGCTTGTAAAGGTCTGATTGATTCAACTAACACTTAATGGGCGTTTCCTAATGAATACAGTTTCGCTTTATACAGAGATACAGATGAGAAAGGGTGAAAAGCAATGCCGAAACCGGTTGTTGCAATTGTTGGTCGTCCAAATGTAGGAAAATCAACAATTTTCAATAGAATTGTTGGCGAGCGCGTCTCGATTGTAGAAGATATTCCAGGTGTTACAAGGGATCGAATCTACAGTTCAGGTGAGTGGCTGACATATGATTTTAACATTATTGATACAGGAGGAATTGATATTGGCGACGAGCCTTTCCTCGAACAAATTCGTCAGCAGGCTGAAATTGCTATTGATGAAGCTGATGTAATTATTTTTATGACGAATGGGCGTGAAGGTGTTACAGCTGCTGATGAAGAAGTAGCGAAGATTTTATATAAATCAAAAAAACCTGTCGTGCTGGCAGTGAATAAAGTCGATAATCCAGAGATGCGAGAGCAAATTTGGGATTTCTATTCATTAGGTTTTGGCGATCCTTATCCGATTTCTGGATCACACGGCTTAGGTTTAGGGGATTTACTTGATAAAGTAGCGGAATATTTCCCGAAATATACTGGAGAAGAATACGGAGAAGACGTAATTAAATTCAGTTTAATTGGTCGTCCAAATGTCGGGAAATCTTCTCTTGTAAATGCTTTGTTAGGAGAAGAGCGTGTTATTGTTAGTGATATTGAAGGAACGACACGGGATGCGATTGATTCTCCTTATACATATAATGGGAAAGAATATGTCATTATTGATACAGCAGGGATGCGAAAAAAAGGGAAAGTGTACGAAAGCACGGAGAAATATAGCGTTTTGCGTGCATTAAGAGCGATTGAACGCTCCGATGTTGTTCTTGTTGTATTAAATGCAGAGGAAGGGATTCGTGAGCAAGATAAGAAAATCGCTGGTTATGCGCATGAGTCTGGAAGAGCTGTCATTATTGTTGTGAACAAATGGGATGCGATTGAAAAAGATGAGAAGACGATGAAGGAGTTTGAAGAAAATATTCGTGCTCATTTCTTATTCTTGGATTATGCTCCGATTGTTTATTTATCAGCATTAACGAAAAAAAGAACCCATACATTAGTGCCAATTATTGATCGAGCAAGTGAAAATCATGCTCTCCGTGTTCAAACGAATGTGTTAAATGAAGTAATTATGGACGCGGTGGCTATGAATCCAACACCGACACATAATGGCAGTCGTTTGAAAATTTATTACACGACTCAAGTGGCCATTAAACCACCGACATTTGTTGTATTTGTCAATGATCCCGAACTATTGCATTTCTCTTATGAGAGATTTTTAGAAAATCGGATTCGTGAGGCCTTTGATTTTGAAGGCACACCGATTCGAATTTTTGGACGCCAAAGAAAATAGAAAGGGCGATGCTTACAATGGTGAAAGTGAAAGAAAGTATTGCGGTGATTGGGGCTGGAAGTTGGGGGACAGCTTTAGCTATGGTTTTGGCTGATAATCAGCATGAAGTTAGGTTATGGGGACATAATCAGAAGCAGATTGATGAAATTAATCAGTTCCATATAAATGAAAAATATTTACCAGGTATCCAACTTTCCGAAGCGATAAAAGGCTATTTTTCTTTAGAGGAAGCATTAGAGGGAATAGAGACCATTATTTTGGCTGTTCCAACAAAGGCGTATCGTGAAGTGCTGGGGAACATTGCTGTTTTGGCGAAACAGCCGCTTACAGTTGTACATGTGAGTAAAGGGATTGAGCCGGATACGTTATTGCGTATTTCTGAAATGATTGAAGAAAATGCTGCGCCAACCTGGCTGAAAGATGTCGTTGTACTTTCCGGACCAAGTCATGCAGAAGAAGTCAGCTTACGACATCCGACAACGGTTACCGTTTCTTCGAAAAATATGAAAGCAGCTGAGAAAGTACAAGATTTATTTATGAACCACCATTTTCGGGTCTATACAAATCCTGACTTGATTGGAGTCGAGATTGGCGGAGCGTTAAAAAATATTATTGCATTAGCTGCCGGGATTACAGATGGACTTGGTTATGGAGATAATGCCAAGGCTGCTTTGATTACGCGTGGTCTTGCTGAAATTTCAAGACTTGGAACGGCAATGGGAGCGAACCCTTTGACATTTTCTGGACTGACGGGTATCGGTGATTTAATTGTGACATGTACAAGCGTTCACTCGCGTAACTGGAGAGCGGGGAACATGCTAGGAAAAGGTCAAAATCTTCAAGATGTGCTCGACAATATGGGAATGGTTGTTGAAGGTGTCCGGACGACTAAAGCTGCTTATCAGCTAGCGAAGAAATATGAAGTAAATATGCCGATTACAGAAGCTCTTTATGGCGTGCTTTTCAATGGACAAGATCTAAAGGGTGCTGTTGATCAATTGATGACACGCATGAAAACGAGTGAGATGGAAGAATTATTTAATATTTTAGACAGCAGACAACAATAGTCATACATTGTTTTAGTATATAAATAAAAGAATTTTCTGAAAATAGGCATTTGAGGAGACCACTTTTTGTTTATATGCATACAATGCAACGATAATAAACTAGTAATTTGACCTCGGTATGGGGCATTTAGTCAAATGACAGAAGATATTTTAAATATCTTCTGTTTTTTTTTTGCTAAGCGATGGTGGATAAAACTTTGATTTTTGGTTTATTTCATACAGGAAGATAACTCATTTATCCAATTATTTTACAGTATATGGTATAATAAAATAGGAAAAGGGGTGGTATTTGGATGACGCCTGGATTGCAAAAAATGTGGATTTCATTTGCTGGAATGGGTTTTATGTTTATTTCCCTTTTATTTATTTATGTTAGTCGTTATAAATTAAAAGGTATTTGGAAGGGACTTGCAGCGGTCATTGCTTATACATGTATGCTTTTAGCTGGTTTTATTATTTTTGTAGTAGTAGTGAGTGGACCTACTGGTTGATTGCGAGGCGATGAGGATGAGAATTTTTGTACAATTGATAGTAGTAATTAGTATTTCCTTTCTTTTAGGAGGATGTTTATATCCTCAAGCAGAAAAACTAAAAAATCAAGTTCCTTATAAAGCACAGATTGACATGGTCCAAAGTGCAGTTGATCAATTTCAAGAAGCTGAACAGGGCATTTTGCCGATTGACACGAAAGATGCGACAACACCGATTTATCATAAATATGTGATAGATTTTTCAAAGCTTTCGCCAAAGTATATGGCAGAGTTTCCTGAAAATGCTTATGAGTCTGGTGGCTTTTTTCAATATGTATTAGTGAATGTAGAAAACGACCCGACTGTGAAATTATTAGATGTTCGTGTCGCTCAAAAAATACAAGACTTAACTTTACGCTTAAATGCATATCGACAAGCAAATGGTTATCCTCCGTTTAAAGAACGGTTAGCGAACCACGTTTTTACGTTAGATTATGAAAAGTTAGGGTTGAAAGAAGCACCTACTGTGACAAGTCCCTTTTCACAAAAAGAACTTTCTCTTATTGTTGATGGAGAAGGAGAGATTTATGTCGATTATACTCCTGATTTATATGAGGCATTACAACAGTATGAAGGGGAGGTTAAGCAAGGGGATGACATTCGTGAAATTTTAGTGAAAACAAGTGATTTTGTCCCAGCGTACTCTCTTGCTTACACGATAAATCACGAACGAACAAAACCGGTATTTCTTGAACAATAGCTGTAGACAAGCTTTCGGTTTGATCATACTTAAGACAGTAAGTATAAACTGTGTTCCAATCTCATTTAGGAGAGTATAAAATTATTGAATTGTGAATCATTGTTTTGATACCCAGCATAAGCAGCTTAGTCCTTGAGCTCTTGGTTTGCTCATCTGCTGAAGTGAAAGAGCGAATTGATTTTTCTGGGTTCGCAAACAGCTGTTGGGGTTAATCAAGTCGTTTGCGCTTTCGTTCTTTGCTACATATGCTCACATTTTTTCATACAAATTTGTCATAACCTTTTTTCTGCAAAATATATTGTAGGGGAAGGGTTATTTTCATTCTTCTTAACTATTAAAATAACAATTCTTATATACATGCAGGGGGAAGGGAGAAGAAGTTCAAAATAACCGGAATAATTTTTTAGGACAACAACATAGATATGGACTATCCAATATAAATGAAAGTGGATAAATGAGATCCCAAAACGCTAATTTCGGGAGGGGATACCTTGGAAAAGGTGGATATTTTTAAAGATATTGCTGAGCGTACAGGCGGTGATATTTATTTAGGAATTGTTGGAGCTGTGAGGACCGGAAAATCGACATTTATTAAAAAGTTTATGGAACTTGTCGTCCTTCCTAATATAGCGACAGAAGCAGATCGTGCTAGAGCACAGGATGAATTACCTCAAAGTGCAGCTGGAAAGACGATTATGACAACAGAGCCAAAATTTGTTCCGAATCAGGCTGCTTCTATTCATGTTGCTGAGGGGCTTGACGTTAATATCCGTCTTGTCGATTGCGTAGGATATACCGTACCAGGGGCTAAAGGTTATGAGGATGAGAATGGGCCAAGAATGATTCATACGCCGTGGTATGAGGAGCCAATTCCATTTCACGAGGCAGCGGAAATTGGCACACGTAAAGTTATTCAAGATCATTCTACACTAGGTGTTGTTGTAACGACAGATGGAACGATTGGTGAAATTCCACGTAGCGATTATTTAGAGGCAGAGGAACGGGTCATCGAGGAGCTGAAGGAAGTTGGTAAGCCATTTATTATGATTATCAACTCTGTACAGCCACATCATCCGGACACTGATTTACTCAGAGAGTCGCTTCAAGAAAAATATGATATTCCTGTACTTGCCATGAGCGTCGAGAGCATGCGTGAATCAGATGTATTAAATGTTTTACGTGAAGCATTATATGAATTTCCTGTGCTCGAAGTGAATGTCAATTTGCCTAGCTGGGTAATGGTTTTAAATGAAAATCATTGGCTGCGTGAAAGCTATCAAGAAGCCGTTAAAGAAACGGTGAAGGATATTAAAAGACTTCGCGATGTAGACCGTGTTGTTGGCCATTTTAATGAATTTGAATTCATTGATCATGCGGCCTTAGCAGGAATTGAGATGGGGCAGGGAGTAGCCGAAATTGATTTATATGCTCCAGAGGAATTATACGATGATATTTTGAAGGAAATTGTCGGAGTTGAGATTAGAGGAAAAGATCATTTGCTAGCTTTAATGCAGGAATTTGCTCATGCGAAAGCAGAATATGACCAAGTCGCAGAAGCCCTTAAAATGGTAAAGCATACGGGTTATGGGGTAGCGGCCCCTTCATTGCATGATATGAGTCTTGATGAGCCGGAAATTATTCGCCAAGGTTCTCGGTTTGGTGTACGGTTAAAGGCAGTAGCACCGTCTATTCATATGATTAAAGTAGATGTCGAATCGGAGTTTGCTCCAATTATCGGTACAGAGAAACAGAGTGAGGAGTTAGTTCGTTATTTAATGCAGGATTTTGAAGAAAATCCATTGTCCATTTGGAATTCTGAAATTTTTGGTCGGAACTTAAGCTCCATTGTTCGCGAAGGAATTCAGGCAAAGCTGGCAATGATGCCTGAAAATGCCCGTTATAAATTAAAAGAGACCCTTGAACGGATTATTAATGAAGGATCGGGTGGTTTAATTGCTATTATTTTATAGTCCATTCACTTCGTTTTATACAGTGTGTTAGGCCACTCCTTAGGGAATGGTCTTTTTTCTTGCTTTATTTAATAGCACGGTCTTACACAAAGGAGCCATAAATCAACAGCGCCATATAACAGAAGCTTTTTATTAAAAAAGTCATCTAGAAATCGAATATATATTTATAAAGTGATATATTTAAAAGATAAGTGCATTTATTGTAGAAAAAACGTGAATTTAATCAGATTTTCACTCTTTTTTCCCATAAAAGATTATACTCATGAAAAGATTCCCATTATTTTTTGAATTTCCTTGCTAAGCAAATAGGATTTGTGATAATCTACATACAGAAAACGCGTTATAACAGCGATTTCGGCTAGTTTTAAATATTTAGCATAAATAATTTTTACGGAGTTTAACCAAAAATCCCCTAGTAAGCAGTTTGAGCTTTAAGGGAATATATAATCTATTTAGAATGGGTAACAAATCACTATTATGTCGTTGTAATAATGATTTTTTATAAAGATCCTTTTTTGGGAGGAGGTGAATGGCATGAACAAAACAGAACTAATTAATGAAGTTGTAGCAGCAACTGAAATTTCTAAGAAAGATGCTACAAAAGCTGTTGATGCTGTTTTTGATACAATCTTAGAAGCTTTAAAAAATGGAGATAAAGTTCAACTAATCGGTTTTGGAAACTTTGAAGTACGTGAACGTGCGGCTCGTAAAGGTCGTAATCCACAAACGGGTGAAGAAATTGAAATTGCAGCTAGTAAAGTGCCAGCTTTCAAACCTGGTAAGGCACTGAAAGATGCTGTGAAGTAAAATTATACATACGGGTGCTTACCGTGAAAAGGGACCGCGTGCGAACGCGGTCCCTTTTTTTGCTTTTCTATGTATGATAAGATAAAAGATGGTGTAAAAGAAAGTATAAACCTATTTGTTAGTTTTCGTTTATAATCTGTGGGATACCTTCGGATTTTCTATTTACGTACGCAGTACACAGCTTACCTTGGACCTTCTGTTTAGCCAGAGGAACAGGTTGTTACTTATACGATGGATTTAAACTTGTCAGCAACGTCGAAAGGAATTCTATGCAGCCAATTGATAAATGCTAATCATATAAAAAATTCATGGGTGTATTAGGAGGAAAAGTAATGGCAAATGTGAATCATGCCAAAATTGAAGAAGCAGTGAAGATGATTTTGGAAGCAGTTGGAGAAGATCCAGAGCGAGAAGGTTTACTTGATACTCCACAGCGAGTAGCGCGAATGTATGAAGAAATTTTCTCGGGTTTAAACCAAGATCCGAAAGAATGTTTCGAAACGGTTTTTGGAGAAGATCATGAGGAACTTGTGCTTGTGAAAGATATTCCTTTTTACTCAGTATGTGAGCATCATTTAGTTCCTTTTTACGGAAAAGCCCATGTTGCATACATTCCGAGAAATGGACGAGTGACAGGGTTGAGTAAATTAGCGCGTGCTGTAGAAGCGGTGTGCAGACGTCCGCAACTTCAAGAGCGAATTACAGCAACAGTTGTTGACTCGATTATGGATAAACTTGAACCGCACGGCGCAATGGTTGTTATTGAAGCAGAACATATGTGTATGACAATGCGCGGGGTGAAAAAGCCTGGTTCGAAAACGGTTACATCTGCTGTAAGAGGAGTATTTGCAGAAGACTATCGAATGCGAACGGAAGTATTAGCCTTTATTAAAGAGTGATAAAGTGGAGAGGATAAAAGTATGGAAAATAAAACGATTAATGAATTTGTAGTTATTAAAGCATTAGAAGATAGTGTAAATGTCATCGGGTTAACAAGAGGGACGGATACTAAATTTCATCATTCTGAAAAATTAGATTCTGGAGAAGTGATGATTGCTCAATTTACGGAGCATACCTCAGCCATTAAAATTAGAGGGGCTGCTAAAATTTATACAGCTTATGGCGAAGTAGAGAGTGAGTCTAAAAAAGGATAATTTAATCCTGAGTACTTGTACACCATTTATCCCACTCTTAACGGGCAGTAAGACCCCCACCTCAAGATTCAGGGTGAACAAGGAAGATAGGTGGGGAACAACTGCCCGTAAAGGTCCGATTGGTTCAACTAACCATCAGTGGGGATGGAGAAAACCCCCCACTGATGGAAGTTTCACTTTATCGTTTGATTCGTGACGAAAGTTTAGTTATTACAGTATAGAGGCATTCCATCTGATTGTTTTTATGGTATAATGGTGTGTGTTTTATACAAAATGTACAGATTAGACGAGTAATGAATTTTTGCGTCGGCCTTTATGTAAAGAACCTGATGAACGATTTCCTTTCATAGGCTGTGCGCTTTACTTAGTAGAATACTCCTTGCTGGCTTATTAGGGCAGAGGCGGGAATGCATTTAAAATTATCATTCGGGGATGCAGGGTGATCTCAATTGTTAAACATAATAAATGATGTAAAGGAATTACGGCAATTAATCGAAACAAAAGCCCATCATTCTTATTTACAAAAATATATAGAAGAGCCATTTGTTGATGAAGATAAGCTGCTGTTACTGTGGGGCTTGTTTAACGAATTGGAGATTTCAGACAATGAACGGAATCATTATATGCTGTCGACGATGCTTGTTCAAATTGCACTAGATACGCATGAAAAGGTATCGAATACAAATGTAATGGAGAGTCCGGGTTTACTTAAGAATCGTCAATTAACAGTTCTTGCTGGGGATTATTACAGTGGTCTGTATTATCAGGTGCTGGCGGAAGTGGGAAATATTAATATGATTCGTGCGCTATCGAGCGCTGTCAAAAAAATCAATGATCATAAAATTCTTTTGTATCAATATACGCTAAATAACATCCCTGCTTTGCTCAATAGCTTCCGGGCAGTAGAATCTTCGTTAATTTATAAAATAGCGGAATATTATCAAAAACCTGTTTGGATGAATGGAGCAGAGAATCTGCTGTTATTAAAACGATTGTATCGAGAAAAAGAGCAGTATCGGGAAACAGGACAATCTCTTCTTGTAGAAGGGATACGTCTCATTTTATTCCCTCATATAGCAATGGAAATAGAACTTTCTAAAGAACAAATGTCACAAGTGGAAAATACGATGGATTCTTGTATTGAGTATGCGATACAGTCTGTCAAACAGTCAAAAGGTGAACTTTCTTTAGCTAATGTGGAACTTCATCAGCGGATGGATGACATGTTATCGTTTACAGAGCTTAAAGTAAATTCATATGTGAAAGAAGGGTGAGCGATGGAACAGTCTAAAGAGCAAAAAGTTCATCATGTATTTGAGAAAATTTATGACAATTATGACACGATGAATTCAGTCATTAGCTTTCAACAACATGTTAAGTGGCGAAAAGTGACAATGAATAAGATGAAGGTTCCTAAAGGGGCTAAGGCGCTTGATCTTTGCTGCGGAACAGCAGATTGGACGATTGCACTTGCTGACGCGGTTGGAGAAACAGGGGAAGTATATGGCTTAGATTTTAGTAAAAATATGCTGAAAATCGGTAAAGAAAAAGTACAAAATCGTAAGCTTAATCAAGTAACATTATTGCATGGGAATGCGATGGATCTTCCGTTTCCTGACAATAGTTTTGATTACGTGACCATCGGGTTTGGACTTCGAAATGTACCGGATTATATGCAAGTCTTAAAAGAAATGAATAGAGTATTAAAGCCAGGAGGTATGGGAGTATGTCTGGAAACATCCCATCCAACTTTATTTGGCTTCAAGCAATTGTTCTCTTTTTATTTCCGTTTTATTATGCCGGTATTTGGGAAAATATTCGCTAAAAGTTATAATGAATATTCATGGTTGCAAGAATCAGCCCGAGATTTCCCAGGGATGAAAGAGCTTGAAAACATGTTCAAGCAAGCTGGTTTTGAGCAAGTGAGTTATAAGGCTCATACCGGCGGAGTAGCGGCAACTCATTTCGGGATTAAACCAAATTGAGCATGTTAGCAATGAACAAAGCTGGGTGGAATGTATGAAATATAAATTGAAGTATTCGTTTTTAAATTCTGATTTACAATTAGTTGAAAAAGAATTGGAAGCTGCTATTCATGCCGATTCAAATGTTTTGACAGAGGCATCCCTTCACTTGCTGCAATCGGGAGGGAAGCGAATCCGGCCTGTTTTTGTATTGCTAGCTGCAAGGTTTGGCGATTATGATATCCATGTTGTAAAGCATGTAGCAGCGACGCTGGAGTTGATTCATACCGCTTCATTAGTGCATGACGATGTTGTCGACGATGCCGATTTACGTCGTGGATCTGCGACGATTAAGTCTAAATGGGACAATCGTGTTGCTATGTATACGGGTGATTATATTTTTGCGCGGGCACTTGAAATGATGAGCGAGATTAACAATCCACGGGCACATCAGATTTTAGCGAATACTATGGTTGAACTATGTCTAGGGGAAATTGAACAAATTAAGGACAAATTTAATTTCGAACAAAATTGGCGGATTTATTTTAGAAGAATTAAACGGAAAACAGCCTTATTGATTGCCTCTAGTTGTCAATTAGGAGCTATTGCTACAGGGGCCGATGAATGGATACAAAGAAGGCTGTTTAGATTCGGTTATTATGTCGGGATGAGTTATCAAATCATGGATGACATCTTAGATTTTACCGCTTCAGAAGCAGAGCTTGGAAAACCTGCAGGCAGTGATTTGCTTCAAGGAAATATTACATTACCTGTATTAATTGCGATGAAAAATCCTGCTTTAAAGGAAATCATCAAAACGGTGCATGAGGAAATGTCGAAGGAAGATATGGGGGCAATTATTCAGGCTATTAAAGCATCCGGAGCCATCGAACAAGCCACAAGGATTAGTGATCAATATTTGGAAAAGGCTTTTAGAGAATTAGAAGGGTTACCTTCTAATAAAGCTCGGAAAACGCTGTCTCAAATTGCGCAAAACATTGGAAAAAGAAAGTTCTAGAGGTTTTTTATACTTAGAGTTGCGAAACTTAACAAATGATGATAAGATTTCTAGGTGATTGCCTGAAAAAGGCAAATAATTTTGATACATAGTAGGAGTGACTATAATGGAAAGAACATTTTTAATGGTAAAGCCTGACGGCGTACAACGTAATCTAATCGGAGAAATCGTTTCTCGTTTTGAAAAGAAAGGCTTCCAACTTGTAGGAGCTAAATTAATGCAAATTTCTCAAGAATTAGCTGAGCAACATTACGGTGAGCATAAAGAGCGTCCTTTCTTCGGCGAACTAGTTGATTTCATTACATCAGGCCCAGTATTTGCAATGGTATGGGAAGGTGAAAACGTTATCGCAACAGCTCGTCAAATGATGGGTGCTACAAACCCTAAAGATGCTGCTCCAGCAACAATCCGTGGTGATTTTGCAGCAACTGTTGGTAAAAACATTATTCACGGTTCTGATTCACCAGAAAGCGCAGTACGTGAAATTGGTTTATTCTTCAAAGAAGAAGAAGTAGTAGAATACTCTAAATTAATCAGCGAGTGGGTATACTAATTCAATGTATGGCAATCAAACAGGTTTTTCGTTCTAAACGAAAAACCTGTTTTTTTATGTCTTTTGGTACTTGATTATATTTAAATTAGTAAAGATTTGTATCTTTAAGCCGATATACACAATGAATAGTATACATAAAAATAGATGAAGGGGTCGGAGCGATGCCTCAAGGGTACGAAGAATTTACTCAAAATATAAAAAAACTAACAGGAGTTGATCTTTCCTTATATAAGGAAGGGCAGATGAAGCGAAGGCTTACTTCTCTTTACGAAAAAAAGGGATGTAAGTCGTTTCAAGAATATTTTCGAGTGATTCAGTCTAATCGTGAAGCATTGAATGAATTTTTAGATCGAATGACGATTAATGTATCTGAATTTTATCGAAATCAAAAACGATGGGAAGTATTAGAAAAGAAAATTCTGCCTTCACTTTTAGCTTCTTCAAAGAAATTAAAAGTTTGGAGCGCGGCTTGTTCGACAGGAGAAGAGCCTTATACGATTGCAATGATTTTATCCAACTTTATGCCGCTTCATCAAATTGATATTTTAGCGACAGATATTGATGAAAATGTGATTGCACGAGCTAAGCTAGGTTTGTATCCTGAACGTTCCTTGGCAGAGGTTCCTGCTAATATGAGGCAAAAATATTTTACACAAGAAGGAAGCGGCTTTTATAAAGTAGCAGATGAAATTAAACGAACAGTAACGTTTAAAAAACATAATTTGCTTGCGGACCGATTTGATGCGGGATACGATTTAATCGTTTGCCGTAATGTACTTATTTATTTTACAGAAGAAGCAAAGAACACGCTGTATGAGAAATTTAGTACGGCTTTGAAGAAAGATGGCGTGTTTTTTGTTGGAAGTACAGAGCAGATTTTTAATCCGATTAACTATCAATTAGAAACGCTTGATACATTCTTTTATAAAAAGATTTAATGAAAAAGGGCTGTCCGTTTTAAACGGAGGGCCCTTTTTGTTGGAGGCATTGTTAAACAATCATGTATGATCTCCTGCAAATCAACATGTCATATATATAAACTGCTAATCGACTTCTAGTACTCGTGCTTTATCCCTCGTTATATTAAAGCAATAGCGTTAATCAAATGAGTTAGCAATTAACACTGATGTTTAAATAAAGCTTTTTTGTTAAATAACGGTAGAAAGGGTAAGCTAGAAGCAGTTCATTTTGAGGTAATTGACTTAATATTCCGTAAAAGATAGGAGAGTTCGTGATTAAAATATATCGAAAAAAGTCGATAACGTGTAAAATAATATAAGGACGTAAAACAAAAAGTCATTTTGTTTCTTTCATATTCCCACTTTTCTTAAAATTGTGGTATATTGATACATACATCCTTTAAAGTGCTAAAAGGGGGCAAATCAAATGAGATATTTAACAGCTGGGGAATCACACGGTCCACAACTGACGACAATTATTGAAGGATTGCCGGCAGGAATGCCGATTGAAAATGTTGATATTAATGAACAATTGGCGCGTCGCCAAAAAGGACATGGCCGTGGCCGCAGAATGCAAATTGAAAAGGACACAGCGTTTATTTCGTCTGGAGTGAGACATGGCTATACGCTTGGATCACCAATTGCTTTAGTCGTTGAAAACGATGACTGGAAGCATTGGACAAAAATTATGGGCAGTGAAGGACTTACAGAAGAAGAAGCCGAAGAAATTAAACGAAAAATTACTCGTCCACGACCAGGTCATGCCGATCTGAATGGTGGAATTAAATATGGTCATCGCGATTTACGAAATGTATTAGAACGTTCATCAGCTCGTGAAACAACAGTTCGGGTAGCAGCGGGAGCGGTTGCTAAAAAATTATTATCTTTGCTTGGAATTGAAGTAGCTTCACATGTAGTAGAAATTGGAGGCATCAAGGCAAATCCAGCACCTTATGAAAGTATTCAACAATTGCAAGAAGTAACAGAAGCATCGCCTGTTCGTTGTTTTGATAAGGAAGTAGAACAACAAATGATGGATGCAATTGATGATGCGAAGAAAAAAGGCGATTCTATTGGTGGAATTGTCGAAGTGATTGTGGAAGGAATGCCTGTAGGTGTTGGAAGCTATGTGCATTATGATCGAAAACTTGATGCAAAGCTTGCAGCAGCTATCGTCGGGATTAACGCCTTTAAAGGTGTCGAAATTGGTTTAGGCTTTGAGGCAGCGCATCGCTTCGGCAGTGAAGTGCATGATGAAATTGCATGGGATAAGGAAAAAGGCTACTACCGTAAAACAAACCGTTTAGGCGGCTTTGAAGGTGGAATGACTACAGGAATGCCAATTGTTGTCCGCGGTGTGATGAAGCCGATTCCAACACTATATAAGCCATTAAAAAGCGTAGATATTGATACGAAAGAAGTATTTGAAGCAAGCGTTGAACGTTCAGATAGCTGTGCCGTGCCAGCAGCAGCAGTAGTGGCTGAAGCTGTCGTTGCATGGGAATTAGCAGTAGCGATTGTAGATCAATTCCCTTCCGATCGTTTTGATCAGTTAGCAGATTATTTGAAAGCGTACCGAGAAGAAGTGAAGGAGTTTTAATTCATGGAATCGATTACGGTTAAAACATCCTCTAAGCAATACCCAGTATTTATTGGGAAACAAGCAATCGATACATTGCCGCACTTCATCGAGAGTCATGTATCGAAAGCCAATAAAATTTTAATTATTACGGATGAAAAAGTGGCAACACTTCACTTAGAAGCTGTTCAAGCAGTGCTGTCGGCTACGGGTAAACAAGTGTTTACACATATTGTCCCACAAGGGGAATATGCGAAAACATTTGATGTGTATTATGAATGTCAAAGCTATTGTCTATCACAGCAACTCAATCGAAAGTCATTAATTATCGCTCTTGGAGGCGGTGCTGTCGGTGACCTTGCTGGTTTTGTTGCAGCTACATTTATGAGAGGCATTCCGTTTATTCAAGTGCCAACGACATTGCTTGCTCATGATAGTGCTGTCGGTGGGAAAGTAGCGATTAATCATCCGCTTGGTAAAAATATGATTGGTGCTTTCTTTCAACCGGAAGCAGTCATTTATGATTTGAACTTTCTTGCAACATTACCCGAGCAGGAATTACGATCAGGTTTTGCGGAAGTGATTAAGCATTCCTTAATTGCAGATAGAGAATTCTATCATTGGTTAATGACAAATATTCAAGATTTGACGAAGATTACCGATGAACAATTCTTCAAGATGATTAAAAGAGGAATTGAGATTAAAGCAGCGGTTGTGGAAGAAGATGAGAAAGAAAATGGCGTACGTGCCTATTTGAATTTTGGACACACTCTCGGGCATGCAGTAGAGGCTTCGATGGGGTATGGTAAGTTTACACATGGTGAATCGGTGTTAATTGGGATGGTATACGCGCTTAAACTAAGCCAGAAAAAGCAACAGCTTGTATTTGATTACAATTCTTTTGTGGAGTGGGTTCAAGCGTTGGGGTATCGAACAACGATTCCGAAGCATCTGAAGATTGAGCCGTTATTACAGCTCATGAAAACGGATAAAAAATCTGTTACCAATTCAGCGACATTCGTTCTTTTAGAACAGGTTGGTGCACCGTTATTAACGGAAATGGCGGATGAAGACCTATTAAATGAAATGGCGAATTTCATCGAAAGATAATAGGAGAGGACGGAGAAATAGTGATTAGAGGGATAAGAGGTGCAACGACGGTCGAACATGATACAGAAACCGAAGTAATGGCTGCGGTTGAAGAATTAATGGCTGAGATGATTGCGGCAAATGATATTGACCCTGAGATGGTTGCTTCTGTATTTTTTTCTGCAACGGATGACATTAGCTCTGTCTTCCCAGCAAAGGCGTTACGAAATATAGAAGGCTGGAGATATGTTCCCGTTACTTGTATGGCTGAAATTGCAGTCGAAGGGGCCTTAACATCTTGTATTCGAGTAATGCTGCATGTCAATACGACGAAATCTCAACGAGAGATTCAACATATTTATCAAGCTGGTGCAAAAGTGTTGCGACCAGATTTAGCGGAATAATTCATTTATAGAGGTGAGCGTAATGAAATGGAATAAGGCAGTGCTTTCTTTAAAGCCTTACCAACCTGGTAAATCAACAGATGAAGTAAAACGTCAATATGGACTTAAAAAAATTGTGAAATTAGCTTCCAATGAAAACCCTTTTGGTTGTTCAGAACAAGTAAAGAAAAGTATTCAAGAATTTAATAAATCTTTTGCTATTTATCCAGATGGCTATGCAACCGTGCTTCGTTCAGAGGTTGCTAAGCATACTGGAGTTAAAGAAACAGAGCTTATTTTTGGAAATGGATCAGATGAAAATATCCAAATTATTTCACGAAGCTTACTTGGACCGGGGAAAAATACAGTAGCTGCTACAGGAACATTCTCACAGTATCGTCATAATGCAACTCTTGAAGGGGCGGAAGTGCGTGAAGTACCTCATGCGGATGGCGACCATGATTTAGATGCTATGCTTGCAGCTATTGATGAAAATACGGCTGTCGTTTGGGTATGTACACCGAACAATCCAACAGGAAAGTATATTCCAGAACAAAAGCTGCGTTCTTTCTTAGATCAAGTACCTGAAGATGTACTTGTTGTGTTAGACGAAGCATATTCTGAATATGTTGTGGCAGAGGATTATCCACGAACAAATCATTGGCATGATACATATAAAAATATTATTGTGCTACGTACTTTTTCAAAAGCTTATGGTTTGGCAAGTCTTCGCGTAGGGTATGGAATTGCTTGTGAAGAGATTATTCAAAGATTAGAGCCTGCACGTGAGCCATTCAATGTTAATACATTAGGGCAAATAGCGGCTGTTGCGGCTCTTTCTGACCAAGAATTTATCGAAACGTGTCGTGTGGCAAATCGAAAAGGTATGGAGCAGTATTACCAATTCTGTGAACAGGAAAATCTATCGTATTATCCTTCACAAGGAAATTTCATTTTCATACATTTTAAACAAGATGCGGATGAGGTTTTCCAATATTTGCTTGAGCGTGGTTTTATTGCTCGTTCTGGTAAATCATTTGGTTTCCCAACTAGCTTGCGTGTAACGGTTGGTTCTCAAGAAGAAAATGCAGGTATGATTGAAGCTATTAAAGGGTTTTTGCGTGCCGCTTCAGAGAAATAACTAAGGGAAGCCTCCAAGTCTAATAGATGGTTATTGTAAATCATTTTGTAAATCGAACTTAATCATGTTTTACAATATAGCCAAATATATAGAAAAAAGCGACGAAGTGGTTCTCGAGTAGATGAGCCACTAGTCGTCATGATATTTATACTATCGTCGAATGTTCAGGATTTCTAAACAAAGGGCATTTGAACGGGCAGTATAAAAAGCGGAGGGAAGCAACGTGAATGGTAAGGTTTTTATAATTGGTCTTGGCCTAATCGGCGGGTCGTTAGCAATGGCTATTCGTCAAGCTCATGAAAGTGTTCATATTGTTGGTTACGATGTGAATGAAAGTAATATTCAGCTCGCTAAATTACTAGGCATTGTAGATGATTCTGTTGATTCCATTGCAGAAGGTGTTCTTGAGGCGGACTTAATCTTACTTGCTGTTCCGGTTGAACAAACAGAAAAAATTGTTATACAATTAGCGGATATGAAGCTGAAAGATGATGTGATTGTAACAGATGCGGGCAGTACAAAAAGTACCGTCGTTGAAGCGGCAAAGCATCTAATGAATCGAGGCATTACTTTTATTGGCGGTCATCCGATGGCAGGGTCACATAAAAGTGGGGCTGGGGCGGCTAAACCGCATTTATTTGAAAATGCTTTTTATTTATTAACACCTTCAGATGACCACCATACGAAGGAAATTAATCAATTGAAGGAATGGTTAAAAGGGACAAAAGCGAACTTTTTAGTTGTTAGTCCTCATACGCATGATTGGTTAACAGGTGTCATTAGTCATTTTCCGCATATTGTTGCCGCGGGACTTGTTAAGCAGGCGCAAACATATAGCGAAGAAAATGAGCTTGTTGCGCGATTAGCGGCTGGAGGTTTTCGCGATATTACAAGGATTGCTTCAAGCAGTCCAGAAATGTGGCGCGATATTCTTTTACATAACCGCGATGTTCTGTTAAATCTAATGGATGATTGGATAACGGAAATGACCAATATTAAAGAGCTTGTATCGAATCGAGATAGCGAAGAGATTTACCGCTTTTTCGCTGAGGCGAAGGTATTTCGTGATGATATGCCCATTCATGCAAAAGGCGCTATTCCTGCCTATTATGATTTATATGTCGATATTCCAGATACGCCAGGTAGTATATCAGAAATTACTGGCTTATTAGCGCAAAAAGGGATTAGTATTACGAATATTCGTATTATCGAGACGCGAGAAGAGATTTATGGAGTACTCGTTATTAGCTTCCAAAACGAAGAGGATCGTTTAAGAGCAGCAGAAGCTATTGGAAACTATACGACTTATGAAACGAT
The DNA here is from genome assembly GCF_042136355.1 of Peribacillus sp. Hz7. Taxonomy (NCBI): domain Bacteria; kingdom Bacillati; phylum Bacillota; class Bacilli; order Caryophanales; family Bacillaceae; genus Peribacillus; species Peribacillus sp. Hz7. The sequence continues at coordinate 271,928 of NZ_JBHHJV010000002.1, read as the reverse complement.
TTTGGCGTAATTTTTAAAAAGTAAAGGGTGATTGCGTGAATACAAAAATATTGCAAACAGACATACAATCATTACGTGGAGAAATTGCCGTTCCGGGCGACAAATCTGTCTCGCATCGTTCCATTATGTTTGGAGCCCTTGCTAATGGAGAAACAATTGTTACAAACTTTCTTCCTGGTGCAGACTGCTTAAGTACAATCGCTTGTTTTCAAAAGATGGGGATTACGATTGAACAGACGGGCAAGCAGGTTCGTGTGATGGGAAAAGGGTTTAAGGGATTAACGGAACCAAGTGAAATTCTCGACGTTGGTAATTCTGGAACTACAATACGATTGATGATGGGGATTTTAGCTGGACAAGACTTCTCCGCTGTATTAGCAGGTGATCATTCGATTGCCAAGCGAACAATGAAGCGAGTTGTTGAACCGCTTCGAGAAATGGGCGCTGTTATTGATGGTAGAAATAATGGGGAATTCACTCCGCTTCACATTCGTGGAGGAAGTTTAAAACCAATTCGCTATAAGCTTCCAGTTGCTAGTGCTCAAGTAAAATCTGCTATTTTGTTAGCAGGCTTGCAGGCTGAAGGAGAAACGGTCGTTATTGAGCCAGAAGAAACGCGTGACCATACAGAGCGAATGATTCGTCAATTTGGCGGACAAGTGGTAAAAGAAGGTCAAGAGATTAAAGTGCAAGGTAATCAAGTGCTCACAGGTACTGAAATTTATGTGCCGGGAGATATTTCATCTGCTGCTTTCTTCATGGTCGCTGCCGCTATTACACCAAATAGCGAAGTAGTGTTGAAAAATGTCGGACTTAATCCGACACGAGTAGGAATTATTGAAGTTATGCAAAAGATGGGGGCGGATATTACGGTTGAAGAGCTTCCGTCAAAAGGTGAACCAATCGGTACGATTACCGTTCGCAGTTCGAAGCTTAAAGGCACGACGGTAAGTGGAGAGTTAATCCCACGTTTAATTGATGAAATCCCTATTATCGCTCTTTTAGCAACACAAGCTGAAGGTACGACCGTTATACAAGATGCAGCTGAATTGAAAGTGAAAGAAACGAATCGTATTGACACAGTTGCTCATGAGTTATCGATATTAGGGGCGGATGTGAAACCGACGGATGATGGTTTAATTATTCAAGGCGGCACACCGCTTCACGGTGGAGAGGTAACGAGTCATGGTGACCATCGAATCGGCATGATGCTTGCTGTTGCTGGTTTAATTGCTAAAGGGAAAATTGAATTGCATGACCCTGCTGCAATTAATGTATCTTATCCAGAGTTTTTCGAGCATTTAGGACAGTTGATTTAAAGATGGTGTATGAGTTGAGCCACGTCCTTCATGTAGGATAGCTATAGATGCCCTTCCTAATTGATTTGCTGAAATCAATTGGGAGGGGTTTTTATGTGCCTGCTTCTATATACGATATAACAACTAGCACAAAAAGTATGTGCATCCAATCGAGAATAAGCTGAAAATATGGTTCAAATAGCGAAAAATGTAGAAAACGTATCACATATTGCCGAGATTTTACATGATAGTGTAAGTGCATGTACTGTATAGTACGGCAATCTTAGTTAAAATAGGCCAAAATTCAACAAGATTATATAATAAATGATAGAATCTTAATTTTTAACACCCACTGTAAAATACATGTTTACGATGGGTTTTCTTTATCTGACTGGAAAATTTTAAAAAAAATCACTTTTAATAGAAAAAGGAGAATGAGTATTAGGTGGAGAATGTTATTTTAATCCTTTTTTTAAGTAAGCGATGCTGAACAGCGTACGAAAGTGCGGTTTCACAAGAGATGAGCTAAAGCAAAAAGTTGTGTGTACTCGTAAGGAGTCCAGCAACCGAGAATGGAAATAAACGATATGTATGTGATAAACTAAGGACGGTTTGATTAATGAGCGATAAAGGAAGGAAATATGTATGAGTTCAGTGGATAAAGTGTTACAACTTTTAAAAAAAGGGGAATTAACCGAAGCAACTTCACATATAAATCGAATAACAACAATGGAATCAGCGGAGAATATATTATCATTAGCTGAAGAAATTTCTCAATTAGGGTTCTTGGATGAAGCGAAGAGATTGTATGAACATTTGCTTCAATTATATCCAGGAGAAGGAGAATTGCTTATTTCGATTGCTGAGATTTTAATTGACAGTGATCAAGAAGACGAGGCAATGCTAATGCTTGAACAAATAAGCTCCGATGATGAGATGTATCCAAGTGCTCTTCTTTTGGAAGCAGATTTGTATCAGTTGCAGGGAATGGATGAAGTAAGTGAAAGAAAGTTGCTTCAAGCAAAAGACTTACTGCCTAGTGAGAGTATTATTGATTTTGCCCTAGGAGAGTTATATTATCAGCAAGGAAGAAATCAAGAAGCCATTTCAGCATACATAAAGGTATTAGAACATGAGGAAGAAATTGGTGGAGTGAATCTAAATCAACGTCTTGCTGAAGCATTAAGTGGGGCAGGAAAGTTCGAAGAGGCACTTCCATACTTTGAGAAGGCACTCGAAAATCATTTGGAAATTAATACGTTATTTGAGTATGCGCTGACTGCTTATCAAGCGGGAATGTATCAAACAGCCATCCAGAAATTTGTCGAATTGAAGGAGCTAGATCGTGAATATCACTCGATGTATTTATATTTAGCTCGTGCTTATGAACATCTTGAAAATGTTGACGAAGCACTAAAGACAGTAAAAGAAGGAATTCGAGCAGACGAGTATAATAAAGAGCTGTATTTCTTTGGCGGCAAGCTTGCTTTGAAAAAAGGATTAGACGAAGAAGCGGAAGAATTCTTCAAAGAAGCGTTAGCGCTTGACCCAGGTTATTTAGAAGCGACTCTTACTTTATTAAAATTGTATATGCATCAAGAAAAGTATGAAGATGCGCTTGAATGTATGGAAGAAGTGCGAAAATACGGTGAAGATGACCCTCAATTTGATTGGATTGAAGCTGTCAGTTATCAAAAATTAGAACAATATGAAAAGGCATTAAATAGTTATAGTAAAGCATATAATGCATTTAAGCACAATGAAGATTTCTTAGAGGATTATGGTTTCTTTTTAGTAGAAGAAGGAGACCGTACTACAGCCAGAGAAGTATTTACTACATTACTTCAAAGCAATCCTGCTAATGATGAATATGTACAAATCTTAGAGAGACTTCATGAGAACTAGGGAGAAGATACGAAGCCGAAATGAAAAAAATATCAAGACAGAGGAGGGAATTCATGATGGCTGCCCCTGTTTCTGTGAACGAGAAGAAGGATTTTATTCGCTGGTTTTTAAATCATTATCAATTGAAGCGTAGGGAATGTGTGTGGATTTTAAACTATTTGATGAGTCATGATCAATTGATGAAGAAAGTGCATTTTGTTGAAAGTGCCCAATACTGTCCGCGTGGATTGATTATGTCGACTCATTGTGTCGATGAAGTACCATTTAGATTTTATAAAGCTAATATTATGACTACAGATGCTGAAAAATCTTTTCATGATATTCGACTAAACCGTGATGAAGAAATTTTTATTCAACTTAATTTTAAGTCTGCCTACTCCTCTCATCAATATGCGGCAGTGTTAGAAGAAAATCCTTATATGCCTAAATCCAAAATTGCTAATGAAAAAGATCAACAGCTAGTTGAACAATTTTTAGAAAACAGTATCGTCTCTTTCCAAAGGGAGCGCCTCCTTAAAAAGATTGATGAAGCACTTGATCAGCATGATGAAGAAGCGTTTAAGAGTTTAACGAAAAAACTTCATTCTTTAAAAGTTGACTTAAAATGATAATGAACGCCTTTCCGTTTATCGGAAAGGTTTTTTTATTGTATCGCTTTGTTTCAATAACATTGTGGAATATTATTGGAGTCTAATGATAAAAACTGGTTTTTTGTAAATAATAAGGATATATAGTAAAGATATTCCACTTAAACAAAAGATGATACAATAAAAAGGAGTTGATTATACAAAAATTGGGAGTGGTGAATCGGTATGAAATGGAATGCAACAGATGTCGAATTATATATAACAGCTAAAGAATATGTGGATACGGCGTTAGTGCCGCTTATTCCAATTTCCTTTGATGATCGAATGAAACAAGTATCATCTATGAGTGAATTTCTATCCATTTTAAGTACGGAAATTGAAAAAAAATTTAAAGGTCGTATTTTATTAATTCCGACGTTTCATTATGTAATGGATGACGAAAAAAAGGTCGAAGGATTACAAATTTGGGAAAGGAAATTACAGCAAGCCGAATTTAACCACATTTTTTTCTTAACATCCGATATTAACTGGAAAAAAGAGGAGAGTTATCTGTCTAGTTCACTCGTTTGGATTCCAGCTATTAACTTAGAATCCTTGCCGATGGAACAGGCTAGAGAGGTAATGAAACAACAAGTAGAACAGATTATTTCCTTATTTATGAATAGATGGAAAGATGGGTATTAAGAGGATTTTTTTTGATTTTTCCAAAACATTTGGTATCTTTTGGAATTTCCAAATATTGACCTTGGTAAATTATTGATATATCATGGAATTGTCCTAGTTTTATAGTGTTACTATGAATGGGTCTATTTGACTCGATTTAGTAATAAGGGGGGAAAATGCATGAGCAAGCGTAATGTTTCGCGTCGTCAATTCCTTAATTACACACTAACTGGTGTAGGTGGTTTTATGGCAGCGGGTATGTTAATGCCAATGGTTCGATTTGCGGTTGATCCCGTTCTTGCGGGAGGCGGTGAATCAGACTTTGTTGCCACAAAACAAAAAATTAAAGATCTTAGTACCGAACCAACACGAGTGGACTTCAGTTTTACCCAAGTTGATGGCTGGTATGAATCAGAGGTAACAAACACAGCTTGGGTGTATAAAACCAAGGATGGCAAGATTGTAGCCTTATCGCCTATCTGTAAACATTTAGGGTGTACAGTAGACTGGGGCGGTGACAAAGAACATCCAGACCAATTTTTCTGTCCTTGTCATTATGGGCGGTATACAAAAGACGGGATGAATGTGAAAGGAACACCACCGATTAGTCCACTTGATGTTTTTACAACAAAAGAGAAAGATGGAATTCTTTATTTAGGTCAACGAAAACCACATGGGGAGGCGTAAACATTGTTAACAAAAATTTATGATTGGGTTGACGAACGTTTAGATATTACGCCACTATGGCGGGATATAGCTGACCATGAGGTTCCAGAGCATGTGAATCCTGCCCATCATTTTTCAGCATTCGTTTATTGTTTTGGGGGATTAACATTTTTTATTACCGTTATTCAAATTCTTTCAGGTATGTTTTTAACAATGTACTATGTGCCTGACATTAAAAATGCATGGGAATCGGTTTATTATTTACAAAATGAAGTGGCTTTTGGCCAAATTGTCCGTGGAATGCACCACTGGGGAGCGAGTTTAGTCATTGTTATGATGTTCCTACATACTCTTCGTGTGTTTTTCCAAGGAGCTTATAAAAAACCACGTGAATTAAATTGGATAGTAGGCGTTTTAATCTTTTTCATTATGTTAGCTTTAGGTTTAACAGGTTATTTATTGCCATGGGATATGAAAGCATTATTTGCGACAAAAGTAACATTAACAATTGTAGATTCTGTGCCATTGATTGGCCCGGCTATGAAAACATTAATAGCTGGAGATGCGACGATTGTTGGGGCACAAACATTGACTCGATTCTTCGCCATTCATGTGTTCTTCTTACCAGCCGCTCTTTTTGCTTTATTAGCTGCTCACTTTTTGATGATTCGTAAACAAGGAATTTCTGGCCCACTGTAAAGTGTGAATGAAACCGTTTTAAAAATCAGATTAATCAGAATTATAAAAACCTTTTCATGAAGGAGGGGGATTATTTATGCACCGTGGGAAAGGGATGAAATTCGTTGGAGATTCTCGAATTCCTGCAACGGGTCGTAAACCGAATATTCCGAAAGACTATTCCGAATATCCAGGAAAAACAGAAGCATTTTGGCCAAATTTCCTTTTAAAAGAATGGATGGTAGGAGCGGTTTTTCTTGTCGGTTATTTATGTTTAACAGTCGCACATCCATCTCCGTTAGAGAGAATTGCGGACCCGACGGACACAGCATATATTCCATTACCTGACTGGTACTTTTTATTTCTTTATCAATTATTGAAATACACGTATGCGTCAGGCCCTTACAATATTATTGGAGCGCTTGTAATTCCTGGTTTAGCCTTCGGGGCGTTATTACTTGCACCATTTATCGATCGTGGTCCAGAGCGAAGACCGGCTAGACGTCCATTTGCGGTAGGTTTTATGCTGCTGGCACTATCGGGAATTGTGTATCTAACTTGGGAGTCAGCGGCTCACCATGACTGGGAAGCGTCTAAAAAGCAAGGAGCTATTATAGAAGGAGCGGAGTTTGATAAAGAAAGTGAAGGTTATCAATTACTTGATGCTAATGGCTGTATTAGCTGTCATGGAGCTGAATTAACGGGCGGGGCAGCTGCACCGAGTTTAGTAGATACTGGTTTAACACCTGAAGAAATCGCAAATATTGCGGTTAAAGGTCAGGGTGGAATGCCAGCTGGCATGTTTAAAGGAAGCGATGAAGAATTGGAGAAATTAGCTGAGTTCGTTTCGAGTTTGACGGCAAAATAAAGTGAAAAAACTGATGACTTTTGTTATCAGTTTTTTATTTTGTATTGAAAAAAAGCAGGGAGAATGAAAAACTTGGATTTATAGGGGAAGAAAGGGTAAGATGAGAATATGAGACGTTGAAAGAGGGAACTTATATGAATTGGATGTATAGTATACTGGCTAGCAAGCAAATCCTTCTGCTGCTATTACTAGTTAATATTTTTGGAACAATCTATGGGTATATATGGTATGGAAGTCAATTGGCAGAAACGCCTGATATCTTTTTGGCCTTTGTACCAGATAGCCCAACAGCTAGTTTATTTTTTGTCTTTGTCTTGTTTGCTTTTGTACTTAAAACAAATTGGGGCCTTATGGAGGCTTTAGCGATTATAACATTGTTTAAGTATGGAATATGGGCTGTTGTGATGAATATATTAACGCTTATAACAACAGGAGAATTGCCATGGGAAGGCTATATGTTAATTGCTTCTCATTTAGGGATGGCGATTCAAGGTGTGCTATATGCTCCTTTCTATCGCATCAAGCTTTGGCATCTCATTGTCGCTGCCATTTGGACGATTCATAATGAGATGATTGATTATGTGTTTAAAATGATGCCGCGTTATGGGGATTTAATGCAATATATGGATGCTATTGGCTATTTTACATTTTGGCTTAGTTTATTTTCTATTTTTGTTGGCTGGTATTTTGGCTATCGTAAAGATCGCTGGACTCTTAGGATTTAGGATTTGTTAGCTGCCGTTGTTAACTTTAGTGTGATTACATAGTTGTAAACGTCCAGCATAGGACCTGTACTTGTTATAGGTCTAATATAAAAATTTGGTCTACTCTTGTTTTCTTATTCATATCGTGTAGTAGAGATATGAGGAGGGACAAGGAGTATGCTTAAAAAAATCTTATTATGCATCATCGCATTATTAATTGTGATCCAACATCCTGCTTTTGGACAAACCTCTTCAAGTTTAGAGCAATTAGATGCTCTGTCTGATAAGGCGCTTGAAATGACAAAACTAAAGCGATATGAAGATTCAGAAGCCATGTTAACGCATTTTTCAGATGTATTTTTACAGTTAACGGCAGAAGAGTCGATTTTTGATATGGATGAATTACGTATTATAACAGTGGCTCATAACGAGGCGTTAGGCGCGGTTCAGGATGAGGAGATTACTGATAGTGAGAAGGTTAACGCCGTAACTAAGTTCCGTTTAGTCATTGATGCTGTTAAATCGACTCACCAACCACTGTGGACGAACATGGAATCTTCGATGATGGATACATTTAGTCAAACAAAAGAAGCAGCTCTTCAACAAAATGCCGATAAGGTTGAAGAAGAACTGTCTACATTATTTGCTCAATACGATATGATTTATCCGAGCTTGAAGGTGGATTTATCATCGGAAACGATTCAGCAATTGGATACACGCATTCATTTTCTTAATCAAACGCGCACAGACTTAATGACTGATCAACAGGCTCAGCGTGAATTAGACGCACTTCGCTATGATTTAGAATCAATTTTTGAAAATATGGAAGAGGATGAAGCAGATCCATCTCTGTGGTGGGTTATTATAACGACAGGAAGCATTATTATTAGTACACTTTCTTATGTTGGGTGGAAAAAATATGCTGCTGGTAAAAATGAAATTAAAACACGAAAGAAACAAGATGATGAATACTAGGTATATAGGAACACTATATTTGACATGAAATCCTTCGTTTCATACAATAAAAATAACTACATTATGAGGAGGACGCTATGTTTTTCGTTTATTTGGCGATTATTATTTTAATCCCGATTTATGCACAAATGAAAGTTAAAAGTACGTATAAGAAGTATTCACAAGTTGCTGCATCTTCAGGAATGACGGGGGCTGAAACAGCACGGGCAATTCTCGATCAAAACGGCCTTTATCATGTACGCGTAGAGGAAACGCCAGGCGTGTTATCTGATCACTATGATCCACGTGATAAAACGGTTCGTTTGTCAACAGATAACTATCATGGACATTCTGTAGCTGGTGTGTCAGTTGCTGCTCATGAGGTTGGCCATGCGATTCAAGATCAAGAAGGTTATGCATTTCTTCGTATTCGCCATGCATTAGTACCGGTTGCGAATTTCGGGTCAAATATATCGTGGATTTTGATTTTAATTGGGATGCTTGCAAGTATGTCAGGCTTGCTGCTTGCTGGTATTATCTTTATGGCAGCAGCTGTATTGTTTCAAATTGTGACGCTTCCGGTAGAATTTAACGCCTCTTCACGAGCAATGGACCAAGTCGTCGCTTTAGGAGTTATTCGCAATGATGAAGAGCGTGAAACGAAAAAAGTTTTAAATGCTGCCGCTATGACGTATGTAGCAGCTGCGTTAGTCGCTGTACTAGAATTAGTTCGTTTAATTTTAGTGTATACGGGTATGAGAAGCGAAGATTAATCAAAGAAGGGATTCCTAATTCGGAATCCTTTTTTTGTTATGTACAAAAGCATTTCGGTAAGTCTTAATGTTTAGTGTAAGAGCATAGCTCCTCTATGTCCGATCTACTTGAAAGGTGAAGTCCAAGAACGGCTCCACCTTCTAGCTTGCCACTTTCGCGCTTTTTATGAGTGAAGCGGGTTTTTATTTTCATCTAATGTAAACCCTTCTCCTAGTACATCATGTACTTCACTAACCGAAACAAAGGCATGTGGATCAATAGAAGTAATAACGTTTTTCAGGCGAAACAGTTCATTTTTACTGACTACGCAATAAAGAACTTCTCGTTGTTGTTTTGTGAATGAACCGTATCCGTTTAAGACGGTTACCCCTCGATCCATCTCTCTCATTATTTTTTTAGAAATTTCCACGTTTTTTTCCGAGATAATGATGGCTCCACGTGCAGAGTAGGCTCCTTCTTGAATAAAATCAATGACCCGTGCTCCAATAAAAACAGCAACAAGTGTATACATTGCTTCTCGATAACTTAAATAAGTCAGGATAGATAAACCGATTACCATCGCATCAAACATAAACATGGCTCGTCCAATGCCAATCCCGAAATAGCGGTTTGCAAAACGGGCAATAATATCCACTCCTCCTGTTGTTCCTCCGTAACGAAAAATAATGCCGAGTCCAACCCCGATAGATACCCCGGCAAATAGTGAGACAAGCATTAAATCGTTTCCAAGAGCCATCGGAATTTGGTAGCGTTCGAAAATCCAGAGCCAGAAAGATAAGCCGACCGTACCAATAATGGTATAATAAAAAGCAGTTCTGCCTAAATACTTCCACCCAATAATAAAAAGAGGAATATTTAAAAGCAAGTTTGAATAAGAAGGTTTGAATCCAGTTAATTGATATATAATCAGAGTGAGACCGGTGAATCCGCCTTCCGCTAAATTATTTTGCATATTAAAGTGAACTAAGCCAAATGCAAAAATGGCTGCTCCTAACAGGATCAATACAATATTCTTGATTCGTAAGCTATGGTTCATATTGAGTACCTCCAAAGCTTAATATACGTTCAATTCAGTTATTTTAATCAAATGACTCGTTTCTTATGAAGTTTCCTGTGGTGACCCGTGCTGAAAATGTTGTCATTAGCGTCAGTTTTAGCTAACATAATGAGAGTAGATTTTAAATTGCAGCTATTGTTAATTAACAGAGTCATTTAACATAGCTGATTGTACAAATTGTTGGAAGAATGGGTGACAAGATGGACAAGCAAAAAACGATGCAAGAAATGCAAGCTGAAGTTGACCAATATATTAGTCAATTTAAGGAAGGATATTTTAGTCCGTTAGCGATGCTAGCGCGTTTATCGGAAGAACTTGGTGAATTAGCAAGAGAAGTTAATCATTATTATGGAGAAAAGCCAAAGAAAGCGACAGAAGAGGCTAATACGATTGACAATGAATTAGCGGACATGCTATTTGTGATTATTTGCTTCGCCAATTCACTAGGCATAGACTTACAAAAGTCACACGATCAAGTCATGCATAAATTTGCAACACGTGACAAAGACAGATGGACAAAATTAGAAGACTAGAAGGGGTAGAAACAACATGGCAAATATTAAAGTAATCGTAGCAGGCCCACGCGGGAGAATGGGCTTTGAAGCAGTGAAATTAGTACATAATACAGAGCATTTTGATCTTGTGGCCGTTATTGATCGCAAACATAATGGGGGAAATCTTTCGGATGTAGAAGGCTTTCAAGGAATTGATGCGCCGATTTTTTCTGATATAAAAGAATGTTTTTCAAAAGTGGAAGCAGATGTACTAGTTGATTTAACGACGCCAGAAGTAGGGATGTATCATACGGAAACAGCTTTGCAATATGGCATTCGTCCTGTCGTTGGAACGACTGGTTTTACAAAAGAGGATTTAGCTAAGCTTGATGCCTTAACGAAGGAAAAAGGGTTAGGCTGTATCATTGCCCCTAACTTTGCAATCGGTGCTATTCTTATGATGAAATTTTCGCAAATGGCTGCTAAGTATTTTAAAGATGTAGAGATTATTGAAATGCATCATGATCAAAAGTTGGATGCTCCATCAGGAACAGCAGCTAAAACAGCAGATTTAATCTCTTCTGTTCGTGAAGCAAAAGTTCAAGGACATCCAAGTGAAAAAGAAACGATTCCAGGAGCACGTGGTGCAGATGTGGAGGGGATGCGTATTCATAGCGTTCGCTTGCCTGGTCTTGTTGCACATCAACAAGTGTTATTTGGAAGCGCTGGTGAGTTATTAACGGTTCGCCATGACTCTTTTAACCGCGGTTCATTTATGTCGGGTGTAAAGCTTTCTGTTGAGACGATTATGAAGCTTGATGTGCTTGTCTATGGTTTAGAAAATATTATCGAGTAATATACAGAGGAGCGGGAATTTATGAAAATCGCTTTAATTGCCCATGATAAGAAGAAAGAAGATATGATTGGATTCGTCACAGCCTATAAAGATATTTTTGCACAACATGAGTTATTTGCAACAGGGACAACAGGAAAAAGAATTATTGAAGAAGTTTCATTACCTGTTCATCGCTTTCATTCGGGTCCCCTCGGTGGTGATCAGGAGATTGGTGCGATGATTGCAAAAGATGAAATGGATATGGTTTTGTTTTTCCGCGATCCACTTACTCCGCAGCCGCATGAACCAGATGTAACAGCTCTTATTCGTCTTGCGGATGTTTATCAAGTTCCTCTCGCTACAAATATGGGAACAGCAGAAGTGCTCGTAAGAGGCTTAAAAGATGGCTTTATGGATTGGCGTAAACTAAGAGATAATTAAGGTGAACAATATGAATGAAACAATAGATATATTAGCTTTTGGCGCTCATGCTGATGATGTTGAAATCGGCATGGGTGGTACGCTTGCGAAATATGCGCAAATGGGAAAGAAGATTATGATTTGTGATTTAACAAAAGCAGAAATGTCTTCTAATGGAACGGTAGAACGAAGAATCGAAGAGGCAAATCAGGCAGCTAAGATTTTAGGTGTTGAACGAATGTCACTGAATTTACCTGATCGTGGATTGTATATGAAAGAAGAGTATATCCAAGAAATTATTACAGTGATTCGTACGTATAAGCCGACTCTCGTATTTGCGCCATACACAGTGGACCGGCATCCCGATCATGGGAATGCAAGCCGTTTAGTAGAAGAAGCTGTCTTTTCTGCAGGTGTTCGTAAATATATGGAGAATGTCGGGTTGGGTGCGCACCGTGTACAAAATGTCTATTTTTATATGATTAATGGTTTTCATAAGCCGGATTTTGTTATGGATATTTCAGCATTTATGCAAAAAAAAATAGATAGTCTTAAAGCATATGAAAGTCAATTTGTTAAAAGTGATGCAACGGTAGATACACCGCTTGTAAATGGCTATATCGAAACAGTAGAAGCACGTGAGCGGATGTTTGGGAAAGAAGTGGGAGTAACATATGCAGAAGGCTTTATGTCGAAAAAGCCGTTGCTGATTAATGTCGATTTATTAGGAGAATAATATGAAGTTGAAAATTGGGATTACGTGTTACCCAACTGTAGGTGGGTCAGGGGTTATTGCTACTGAACTTGGTAAACTGCTTGCTGAAAAAGGACATGAAATTCATTTTATCTCGACAAGTCTGCCATTTCGTCTAAATAAAATGTATCACAATGTATATTATCATCAGGTAGAAGTGAATTCTTACTCCGTGTTTCAGTATCCCCCTTATGATTTAGCGCTTGCTAGTAAAATGGCCGAAGTAATACAACGGGAGAATCTTGACATTCTGCATGTGCATTATGCGATTCCACATGCCGTTTGTGCGATTTTAGCCAAACAGATGGTTAAAACCGATGTGAAAATTGTGACGACTCTTCATGGTACCGATATTACTGTCCTTGGAGAGGATCCTTCGCTCACCAATTTAATTAAATATGGCATTGAACAATCTGATGTCGTCACCGCTGTTTCTTCTTCGCTTGTTGAACAAACAAAGGAACTAATTGCTCCTGATAAGGAAATTAGGACGGTTTATAATTTTATTGATGAGCGCGATTATCATAAGGTAGATTCCAGTTATTTACGCACGGAATATGGCATTGAAGAGCATGAAAAAGTTATCATTCATGTTTCGAATTTTCGGACGGTGAAAAGGGTAACCGATGTAGTGCGCACTTTTCAATTAACTGCCGAGCAAGTACCTGCTAAGCTTTTACTCGTTGGAGATGGACCAGAAGTGACCGTCGTTTTAAAACTCGTTCGAGATCTTGGCATAGAGGAGCGAGTATTATTTCTAGGAAAACAGGATAATTTAGCTGAACTTTATTCGATAAGTGATTTAATTCTTCTATTATCAGAAAAAGAAAGCTTTGGTTTAGTGTTATTGGAAGCAATGGCTTGCGGTGTTCCTGGCATTGGTACAAATATTGGCGGTATTCCGGAAGTTATTGTGGATGGTGAAACAGGCTTTTTATGTGAAGTAGGAGATGTAGAAACGGCAGCAGCCCATGCAGTTAAACTGCTGCGTGATGATCATTTCCATCAACACTTCTCGAATGCAGCTTTTAGACGAGTTCATGAAACATTCGGCTCAGCTTTTATTACCGCTCAATATGAAGCGATTTATCGACAACTTCTCGTTCGATAAGGAGGACTCACATTGATGGATTCATTATTTATACAGGCTGTGCCGATTATTGAAAGAATCGAACAAGCAGGATATGAGGCCTATTTCGTCGGCGGTTCAGTTCGTGACCAGATTATTGGCCGAGCGATTCACGATGTCGATATTGCTACGTCAGCAACGCCAGGAGAGATTAAAGCAATCTTTCCACGCACCGTCGATGTTGGAATTGAACATGGGACCGTTCTTGTTATCGAGAAACATGGTTCATATGAAATTACTACTTTTCGAACAGAAAGTGGCTATAGTGATTTTCGCAGACCAGATGAGGTAAGATTTGTCCGATCATTAACGGAAGATTTAATGCGTCGTGATTTTACAATGAACAGCATGGCTATGGATAAAAACGGTAATATCATTGATCCATTTGGCGGTCAAAAAGCAATTATGGATAAGCGAATTGTTACCGTTGGCAATTCTTATGAACGCTTTCATGAAGATGCTTTACGGATGATGCGAGCGATTCGATTTGTGAGTCAACTTGGCTTTACATTAGATTCAGAAACATTGCGTTCCCTTCAGGAAAATGGGGCACTGCTAAAGCATATTGCTATCGAGCGTGTCCATGCTGAATTTGAAAAGCTTTTGGCGGGACCGTATCGTGTTCAAGGCTTACAGCTTTTAGTGCAAAGTGAGTTATATAAATATATACCACGTTTACATAATCAAAAAGACACGCTTAAGCAACTGACAGCGCTGCCAATTGATACACTTAGTGTTAGTGAAATTTGGGCACTGTTACTGATTCAAGGGCGTGTAGAAGATGTTTCGTCATTTTTACGTGATTGGAGGCTGCCCGTAAAGCAAATTAAAGCAATTCAAAGAGTCGTTTTCTTTGCGGATAAACCTTCATCCTTTGTAGAACATGTATATGATTTGTTTGAAATTGGATTAAGTGAAGGAGTTCAGGCTGCTAAAGTTAGAGCGGTCGTTCATGGAGACAGCGTGTCTGATGCAGAGGCTTTGGTACGGAAAAAGTACGCTGATTTAGTCATTAAAGACATGTCGGAGCTCACGGTTGGCGGTGCTGATTTATTAGTTTGGCGTAACGTGAACCCTGGTCCATGGCTAAAAGAATATTTACAAATGATTGTAACAGCGGTATTAAAAAGAGAAGTAGAAAACGATAAACAGAAAATAAAGGAGTGGCTAGTACAGTGCAATCTGATGTAAGAACGAAGCTAATAGAAGCCTTTTCAAATGCCAATGGAACATTTATTTCAGGTCAACAGATTGCAGACTATATCGGATGTTCAAGAACCGCTGTTTGGAAGCATATTGAAGATTTGCGAACAGAAGGCTATGTTGTCGAAGCGGTCCGAAATAAAGGCTACCGAATTATTACAACACCTGAAAAAGTGACAGCCAATGAGATTCAACTTGGTCTACAAACGAAAATACTTGGGAAAAAAGTTCATTATGAGGAAAGCGTAGAGACAACACAGAAAATTGCTCATAAGCTTTCAAATGAGGGAGCTCCTGAAGGAACGCTTGTCGTAGCTGAAGAGCAAAGAGGTGGAAAAGGGAGACTGATGCGTCCTTGGTATTCACCGAAATATACGGGAGTATGGATGAGTTTAATTTTACGGCCATCGATACCTTTTCATCAAGCCCCTCAGTTAACATTGCTTGCCGCTGTTGCTGTTGTTCAAGCGATTGAAAATACAACAGAGTTGAAGCCGCAAATTAAATGGCCGAATGATATTTTAATTAATCGTAAAAAAGTAACAGGTATTTTAACCGAATTACAAGCAGAGTCTGATCGGATTCATTCTGTTATTATTGGAATCGGGATGAATATTAACCAAAAACAAACGGATTTCCCTGAGGAACTGCAAGATATTGCTACGTCTCTTGCAATAGCTGGCGGACAAAATATTTCACGCGCAAAAGTCATTCAAGAAGTGCTTATACGTTTAGAAGCGTTGTATGAGCTTTATCTAGCAGAAGGGTTCTTACCAATTAAAGGTTTGTGGGAAAGCTATGCTGTTAGTCTTGGTCAAGAAATTAAAGCAACGACTGTGAATGAGACGATTGTTGGAAAGGCATTGGGCATTACAGATGCTGGTGTATTACTTCTAGAAGATCAAAATGGCAAAGTTCATTCTATTTATTCAGCAGATATTCATATTTAACGAATGGATGATTGTATATAGTGTTGTTAATTGGGACTTCTTGTTGAAAGGAGTCCCTAATTGTTTCATTAACAAGATGATTCATCAGAGTGCGTGAACAATTTTTGACGAAATGTGAAAAATTATAATAGAAATTTTTGACGGAGCTTGTTATAATGCAAGTGGGCAGTATCGAGAGAGCTGCACCTTTATTTGCCCAAAAAAATTTGAAAATCTGCCTTGATCCAATGGGACAGGGACGGAGGGATGAAACTTCTGATGTTAACAAAGAGATTAGCTAATGATTTATAAACTGTAGTTGGAACGATGTTCGTTCATGCGGTTTTTTATTTAGCTAGTCTCTTTTTTACGTAACGAAACTAGACACCAGTGCAGTCAACTGATGTTTTCATCTCCTCTATGTAAATAAGGGGGAACGTTATGAAATTATCTGGAGATTTTTTGAAAATGAAGCAAAATAAAGAAAAGATTGTGATGCTGACGGCTTATGATTATCCAGCAGCGAAGCAGGCGGAGCAAGCGGGAGTCGATATGATTCTCGTTGGAGATTCGTTAGGAATGGTTGTGTTAGGATATGAATCGACAATTCCTGTTACGGTCAATGATATGATTCACCATACAAAAGCGGTGAAACGTGGAGCTCCTCATACATTTGTTGTAACGGATATGCCGTTTATGAGCTATCATCTTTCTCTTGATGAAACGTTAAAAAATGCTACACGCATTATGCAAGAAGGCGGAGCTGATGCGGTTAAAGTAGAAGGCGCAGGTGAGGTCGTAGAAAAGATTGCCGCGATGACAAAGGCTGGTATTCCTGTTGTAGCGCATCTTGGTCTAACACCGCAATCTGTAGGAGTTCTTGGTGGTTATAAAGTACAAGGAAAGAGCCTAGAAGCAGCTCAGCAACTATTAGAGGATGCGAAGAAATGTGAAGCGGCTGGAGCTTTAGCCATTGTGTTTGAGTGTGTTCCTCATCAAGTAGGTACACTTGTGACGGAAGCGCTTTCTATACCAACAATTGGAATTGGTGCTGGAGTGGATACAGATGGACAAGTTCTTGTGTACCATGACATTCTTTCGTATGGAGTTGATCGTGTTGCGAAATTTGTAAAAGTATACGGAAATGCTAATGAATTAATGAACCAAGCCATTTCACAGTATGTAAGCGAAGTGAAAACGGGTGAGTTTCCAACACAACATCATACTTTTACGATGAAAGAAGAAGAACTGATGGCTTTATACGGAGGAGTCAAATGAAGATTGTTACTACTATAGCAGAATTAAAGCAAGCTTTACGGGCTGAGAAACAGAACGGAAAAAGCATTGGATATGTTCCGACGATGGGGTTTTTACACGAAGGTCATGTGAGCCTGATGGAGCGTGCACGTAAGGAAAATGATATCGTTGTATTAAGTATTTTTGTAAATCCATTACAGTTTGGACCCAATGAAGATTTTGAGACATATCCACGTGATATTGAACGAGATGAGAATATTGCTAGAAATGCAGGCGTGGATTATATCTTCTACCCTCAAGTAGAAGAAATGTACGGCTCAAAGCCATCTGTTACTGTACGAGTAGAAAGTCGTACAGATTGCTTATGCGGGACAAAACGTCCGGGACACTTTGATGGTGTTGCGACGGTTTTAACGAAATTTTTTAATATCATTGGCCCCGATAAAGCGTATTTTGGGCTGAAAGATGCTCAGCAGGTGGCAGTCGTGAGCGGGCTGATTGAGGACTTTAATTTTCCAGTAGAACTTGTACCGGTTGATATTGTTCGAGAGGAAGATGGCTTAGCTAAAAGTTCACGAAATGTTTTTTTAAGTGAAACAGAGCGCCAAGAGGCGAAAGAGCTGTACCAAGGTTTATTGCAAGCGAAAAAAGCAATTGAAGCTGGCGAGAGAGACCCAAATCAAGTTGCTCAGATTGTAGAGAATCATATTAACACGCATACGAATGGTACTATTGACTATGTTGAAGTATACCGATATCCAGAATTGCAACCAATGGAAACTCTTTCAGGGCACATCATTATTGCAATGGCTGTGAAGTTTGCAAATGTTAGACTCATTGATAATCTTACACTAACAATATAAAAGCTTAGAAAATAGGGGGAGTTTCCATGTTTCGTACAATGATGAATGCCAAAATCCATCGTGCTCGTGTAACAGAGGCGAATTTAAATTATGTAGGCAGCATTACAATTGATGAGGATATCCTTGATGCGGTTGGTATTTTACCTAATGAAAAAGTAGCAATCGTCAACAATAATAATGGAGCGCGTCTAGAAACGTATGTGATTGCCGGGGAAAGAGGAAGCGGCGTTGTTTGTTTAAATGGTGCAGCAGCAAGACTTGTCCAACCAGAAGATGTTGTAATTATTATTTCCTACGTTATGGTAGCGGAAGAGAATCTTCCTAATCACAAACCAAAAGTAGCGATTATGAATGAGCATAATGAAATTGTTGAATTAATTTCCCATGAACCAGCAGCAACAATTATGTAAGAAATGAACCGGCTGAAAGCGATGAAACGCTTGAGGTCGGTTTTTCTTGTTATCAAGATTGAACGAATTGTAAAGTTTCTAGTATTATATAGAAGTTTCACTTTATTTCTTCTTTGTGGTATAAAAAAGTGAGGGAAACAAGGAAAGTAAGTTTGAGGTGTACAAAACATGACACAACGATATGTAGTGATCGATTTAGAAACAACAGGGAATTCTTCGAAAAAAGGAGATCGAATTATCCAGTTTGCGGCAGTAGTGATCGAAGAGGATCAAATTGTTGAGGAATTTTCGACCTATATTCATCCAGAACAAGAGATTTCTTTGTTTATTGAAGAGTTAACCGGAATTAGCAATGAGACAGTAAAGGATGCTCCTATTTTTGAAGAGGTGGCGGAACACATTGTGAGCTTATTGGAAGGCGCTTGTTTTGTTGCTCATAATGTCCTGTTTGACTTATCGTTTTTACAAGAAGAGTTGACTCGATGCGGGCATGAGCCATTTTACGGGTCTACATTAGATACAGTTGAGTTAGCAAAAATATTAAAACCGACTTCGGATGGTTACAAGCTTCATCAGTTAGCAAAGGAAGATCGTATTGAGCATTTACGGCCTCATCAAGCTGATAGCGATGCGTATGCAACGGCTTTATTGCTGTTATCATTTAAAGAAAAGCTGCTAAGTTTGCCTTTGATGACGTTAAAGCAGCTTTATCGATTGTCTTTTTCATTACAAAGTGAAGTGTCGGAGCTCATTAATGACTGTATGGCTATCAAGCTATCTAAGGCTGAAGTGCATGAGCCAAATCTTGTTACCTATCGAGGACTTGCTTTTAAAAAGGGCAAGCAAGGATTAGAAGATAACTATCAAGAAAATGAGTATCCAACCGATCGACAGATGAAAATAAAGATGTTAAAAGCAGCATTTCCTGAGTTTGAGAGTCGATTCGGGCAGTTGCAAATGATGGATGTCATTTATGGTTCTTTTGAAAGCGAGAAGGATGCTATTATTGAAGCCGGTACAGGGATTGGTAAATCGTTAGGATACTTACTGCCGGCGGTTTATTTTGCGAAAAAAAAGCAACAGCCTGTCGTTATTTCTACTTATACATTACAGCTTCAGGATCAGTTATTGCAAAAGGAAATACCGAAGTTAAAGGAAATCCTCCCCTTTGACTTTCAAGCTGTTCTTCTGAAAGGACGAAGCAATTATTTGAGTTTAGCAAAGTTTGAGCGAGCTCTTCGGGAAAAAGATGATCATTATGAAAGTGCGTTAACCAAGATGCAGATTATCGTTTGGCTAACAGAAACTGAGACAGGTGATCGGGATGAATTAAACTTGTCAAGCGGCGGGCAGCTCGTATGGAATCGACTGCAAAGTGATCATTTCGTCTATCCAGGGTTAAAAAAACCATGGATAGAGATGGATTTTTTTGAGAAAGCAAAACGGACGGCGGCAAGAGCAGATTTGATTATTACCAATCATGCTTTTTTAATGACAGATTTAATAACAGACGATGCTATTTTGCCAAAACAAGGCTATATCATCTTAGATGAAGCTCATCATTTAGAACAGGCAGCTTCTAAACAATTTGGACGTCGCCTTGATTATATATTTGTCAAAACGTTTTTGAACCGTCTTGGCACGTCTGAGCAAAAACAGCTTTTGTATCGTTTGGAACGAATCGTTGCTAATCATGGGCTAGAAATAGAAAGAGCTAAAGAAAATTTAGATGGAAAACTGACTGATTTTGCCTATGAGTTCGAGCAATTATTTGTTATCATTGCGAACCAGACTAATAAGTTAGTAAAAGGAATCGTTCCTAAGCGGCTTGCTTTCAAAATAGAAGAACATATTCATTGGCAGCGAGCAACATTGTTAGCGGAACGATTATATGATCTGCTTCAGTCCATTGTACATCTGTTAGGAGAAAAATTGGATGTTCTAAAACAGCATGAAGCATCTTTAGGAAAAAATGCGTTATTTTATATAAATGATTGTGAAGTGATTCTTGGGCATTTTATTGAAACGAAAGATATCCTTTTTGAATTTTTTATTCAGCCTAGAGAGGATTATATTTACTGGCTGGATTGTATGAATACATCTATGCCAAATGGAGTTGTTTTATCTGCTCAGCCTGTACTAGGAAGCGAAGAATTATGGAATGCATATTTTGGTCAACAAAAAAGTGTGATTATGACATCGGCAACCCTTTCTGTTAAGCAATCGTTTCAGTTTTTTAAAACACAGTTAGGTATCGAGAAAAAAGACATCTATACCGCAAGCTTTCCTTCGCCGTTTCATTATAAAGAACAAGTAAAAGTACTTGTTCCGCGTGATATACCTGATATTCAAACATTGTCGATTGAAGAATTTGCAGAAGCATCTGCAAATTACATTATTGCTGGTGTTCAAGCGGCACAAGGTCGAACGATGGTGCTGTTTACGTCGCATGAAATGTTACGCGCTGCTTATTATACGATTAAAGACTGTGGTTTATTGGATGATTATACGTTATTTGCTCAAGGGATTTCAGGCGGAAGTAAGATGAGGCTGCTTAGAAACTTTCAAACGTTTGATAAAGCCGTTTTATTTGGGACGACAAGTTTATGGGAAGGAGTCGATATTCCAGGTGAAGACTTGTCTTGCTTAATGATTGTTCGCTTGCCGTTTTCGCCACCGGATGAACCTATAACGGAAGCTAGATGTCAGTTGTTAGCTAAAAAAGGAAAGAACGCTTTTTCCAGCTATTCTTTACCTGAAGCATTGTTAAGGTTTCGACAAGGATTTGGTCGGCTTATTCGTACATCCAGCGATCGTGGTGTATTGGTCGTGCTTGATCGCCGTGTTTTGACGGCTAAGTACGGAGTAGAATTTCAACGCGCGCTTCCGCCTGTGGAGTGGCAGGAAGTATCGATCAATGAAATGGCGACGGTGATTGAAGAATGGGTATAAGAGAATTGTTCCATGTTCTTGAAAAGAATGCGTTCCATAATAAGATGGATTAACAGTTTTTTTGAAGTAGAGTCTTCAACAAAGAAGCAAGAATAAAGATTCGATATGTATGGATATTCAGTGTTTGTGAAGGCTCTATTATATGAAGTTGTTGATTTTTGGCGGATGTGTGACCGTGGTCTCACAGGCCTTTTGGCAGAGCTAAGGGATGTATTATCCACAATATTATGTAAAAAAAGTCTTTATGAAAATAGTTAAAATTTTTATAAAATAATAAAGAAAATGAACGATGAAACTGATATAATGTGAAATGAAGTGATGTCAAACCCCTTAATCTGACAGTGATTATTGACAATTTTCAGGTGATTGGAGGATGGATTTTCATGGAGAGCAAAGTTGAAGTGATTTCAACAGTCAAGGTGCAAGCTTCACCTGATTTATATAAAATTGTCGATGCATTGAATCGAAATTTGAAAAAACAAGATTTAATGTTTGGGTTGGCATTGGATTCAGAGGATCAAAAACAAGCTATCTTTACCATTTATCGTACATAGAAAGAGGGAAGAGATTGAAAAAGTGGTTAATCATTTCTTCTGTTCTTGTTGTTTGTTTTCTCGTCTTCGTGGCGGGTGCCTATATTAGAGCATTACAACCGAAAAATGAGGCGGCAGACATTGCGCTTGCAACAGCAGAAGAAAAAGCGGGAATAGAAAAGATGGATGAATTTTACCTGTATAATGGACACGAGTCTTATTCAGTGGTCGTCGGTACAACAAGCGGTGGAGATAAGCAAATCGTGTGGATTCCCGAAAACGATGAACAAAAAGTTGTCGTTGAACATGCTCGCAACGGTAAGTCTAAAGAAGACATACTTTCACAGGTTAAGAAAAACCGTAATCCTGCTGAAATTGTATCTGTTAAGCTTGGAATGGAAAAAAATGTGCCACTTTGGGAAGTGACGTATTTAGACGAGTCCAATAGCTATAACTACGATTATTACGATTTTAAAACAGGTGAATGGCTTAAATATTATCGCAGTATATAGAATGGAGGATTTTTTAATTATGAAATTAGCAAAACGAGTTCAAGCATTAACACCATCTACTACATTGGCTATTACAGCAAAAGCAAAGGAACTAAAAGCTCAAGGATTAGATATTATTGGACTAGGAGCAGGGGAACCAGATTATAATACACCAGCTCATATTATTGAAGCAGCGGTTCAATCAATGAATGAGGGACAAACAAAATATACGCCATCTGCTGGTTTACCAAAGTTAAAAGAAGTAATTATTGCTAAATTAAAGAAAGACCAAGGCTTAGACTATACACCATCTGAAATAATCGTTGGTACTGGTGCGAAGCATGCTCTATATACATTATTCCAAGCGATTCTAGATGAAGGCGATGAAGTGATCGTTCCGACTCCATATTGGGTAAGCTATCCTGAACAAATTAAATTAGCAGAAGGAACACCTGTATATGTAGAAGGAAAAGAGGAAAATCAATACAAAATTACAAAAGAGCAGTTAGAAGCAGCCATCACAGACCGTACAAAAGCGATTATCATTAATTCACCAAGTAACCCAACTGGTATGCTTTATACGAAAGAAGAGTTACAAGCGCTAGGAGAAGTATGTTTAGCACACGATATTCTAATCGTATCTGATGAAATTTATGAGAAATTGGTTTACGGTGGTGCACAACATGTATCAATTGCACAGCTTTCACCACAATTAAAAGAACAAACAATCATCATTAATGGGGTATCTAAATCTCATTCAATGACGGGTTGGAGAATTGGATATGCTGTAGGGAATGAAGCAATCATTAAAGCGATGACAAATTTAGCGAGCCATAGCACATCTAATCCTACAACAACAGCTCAATACGGAGCAATTGCTGCTTATGAAGGCACACAAGCACCAGTTGAAGAAATGCGTCAAGCATTTGAAAGTCGTCTAAATACAATTCATGCTAAATTAGTAGAAATTCCAGGCGTAACATGTATTAAGCCTCAAGGTGCGTTCTACTTATTCCCGAACGTAAAAGAAGCAGCTACATTAACTGGATATAGCAATGTTGATGATTTCGTAAAAGCGTTACTAGAAGAAGCGCTTGTTGCTGTTATTCCTGGTTCAGGTTTCGGTGCGCCTGATAATATTCGTTTATCTTATGCAACATCTCTTGAGCAGTTGGAAAAAGCCGTTGAAAGAATTCATACATTTGTTACAAATAAATTAGCATAATAAGTATTGAAAAGCTTGCAGGCTGTAACAGGCCTGCAAGCTTTTTTGCTTTGTTAAAGGCGTGTGAAACTATTGTTTCACACGCCTAAGCTAAAAATTATATGAGTCAATGTTATTTAGCAAAGTTTTATTAAAAAATCAACCGCGCTCGGCTTTTCTCGTTAAAATTATCCGCTTATTCGAATGCTGTGATTCATGTTATACTAAAATGGAGGTGTTCAAATATATGATAAAAGATCAACTGCAAGCGTGGTTTAAGCAAGGAACGCTTACCATTCCAACTTACTTATTAACTCATTATAAAATCATGGGGTTAAATGAACAGGAACTCGTCCTTTTACTTCAACTTCAAAACTTCACAGAAAAAGGGAATTCCTTTCCAACTCCTTCTCAATTATCAGAAGTCATGACATTTCAGGAATCGGAATGTCTGTTTTTAATTCAAAGCTTAATACAAAAAGGCTGTATTGGAATAGAAGTGGAGAAGAGTCAGGAATTTGGAAATGAGAAATATACTTTAGAGCCGTTATATGAAAAAATGCTGACCAGCTTTTTATTAACATTAAAAAAAGAGGAAGCGCTTGAAGCGCAACAATCAAGCGAGAGCCTTTATACGATTGTAGAACAAGAATTTGGCCGGCCTCTATCTCCATTTGAATGTGAAACATTGGCTATGTGGATAGATGATGGTCATGAACCGGATATTATTAAAGCAGCTTTAAGAGAAGCGGTCATTTCAGGGAAAATAAACTTCCGCTATATTGATCGAATTTTATTTGAATGGAAGAAGAATGGAATAAAAACACTAGAACAAGTACGTAAACAAACACAGAAATTTAGAGCCTACCAAAAACGAGATCGCACACAAGAGCAAACATCTTCTGTAGTAAAAGATATACCGTTTTATAATTGGCTTGAACAATAAAAAGGAGAGTACCTATGTTAACGAAAGCTCAAATTCGTCATTGTTTGGATGTTATGGCCGATATGTATCCAGATGCCCATTGTGAGCTCAATCATTCAAATCCGTTTGAATTGGTCATTGCGGTTGCTTTATCAGCGCAATGTACAGATGCGCTCGTCAATAAAGTAACGAAGAATTTATTTCAAAAATATAAAACACCGGAAGATTATTTGAGTGTGCCACTTGAAGAGCTGGAAAATGATATTCGCTCTATTGGACTATATCGGAATAAAGCAAAAAATATTCAAAAGCTCTCTAAAATGTTAATTGAGGATTATGGAAGAGAGGTGCCGCAGGATCGCGATGAATTAACGAACTTACCTGGTGTAGGCCGTAAAACAGCCAATGTCGTTGTTTCCGTTGCATTTGGTATTCCAGCTATGGCTGTGGATACTCATGTTGAAAGAGTGTCCAAGCGTCTTGGTATTTGTCGCTGGAAGGATAGTGTATTGGAAGTAGAAAAAACGTTAATGAAAAAAATTCCACGTGAAGAATGGTCGATTACGCATCATCGACTTATTTTTTTTGGCCGTTATCATTGCAAAGCACAATCACCGCAATGTGAGAAATGTCCGTTGCTTGACTTATGTCGAGAAGGAAAGAAACGAATGAAAAAGGTTATAGCTCCATGAGTGGAACGAATCGGTTACGTGTTCCAATAGAACTGCAATGTTCTTTGTTTTTTTCTGAAACAGAAATTATTGTGCCTGTTCAGGATATACAAAAGTGGGGAAAAATTGACAGGTGTATAATATTTCCTTATGACATGGCTTTTTTTGCTGGAATAGAGGCATATAAACCGTGGGAACATGTTCATAAACATATCCCGGATCTTTTGGGGAAGTGGAAAGAAATAGAGGAGTCTTGTCGTACCTACTTTACGGAACGGCAAGCTAAACGGGCTCTGGAGCCGATGAAAGAGGGAATCGCTCTTTTATTTATGATGTTGTTTTGGGTGCATGGTAAGCCTGTGTATCTGCAGGATTGGCCATTACACGTCGATACACTTGATATTAAACCAGTGAATGCAGTAGAACGTTTAACCTTTATTATGCAAGGTCCAGCACGTTATCATGCTTTTGTTCAACTGAGCGAATTGTTTCGCGAATTAGAAAAGCACTATGTAAAGAATCAAATAAAAAATCGCCTAAGGCAGTGAGCCTAGGCGATTTTTTATTTGATTATTGGCTTTGGTCCGTTTCACCAGGATCTGTTGTTTCTTCTTCTACTGCACCATCTTCTTCATCATCTTCTCGATTTCCTGGATTATTATTGGAACCATTGCCATTCCCATTACTATTGCCATTATCATTTCCATTACCGTTACCATTTCCATTATTTTTATCTGGATTGTCTGGGTTAGTTTCTGGATTATTATTCTCTTGGTCTGGTGGTGTGACATCATCTGGCTGTTCTTGTTCAGGGTTCGTTTCTTCAGGATTTTCTTCTGAACCATCCTCCAGTGCAGGATCTTCGTCAATTAGCTCTTCTTCTTCTGTACCATCAGGTATTGAAACGGAAGCTGAAACAGGTTTACTAGATTGACCATTCACAGTAGCAACAACTGAGAATGTATACGTACTACCAGGTGTAGGAGCATTCATCGTTAAGCCCATATCCTTTGTTGACGAAAGAACGGTTGCAGCTCCACCATCGACAGATACTTTTACCTCAAATTGAGGTGAGTCTTCTGGCTTTGGATAGCCCCATGATACATTAATAGCGTTACTTTCAGCATTATAGCTTGCGGATACACCTGTTGGTGCATTGGATTCTTTTTCTTTTTCTTTTTCCTTTTCTTCTTCTGTTTCTTTAGTATACTCTGTTGTGACTTGTTTTGGTTCGTGTCCTTGTACATAATACTCATAAGTTATTTGATCGCTAGGTGTGTATTGGTTAGCCTTTACAGCGGGATTTGACCCTTTAATAATGCCTACTTTTACGACACTGCTTGGCTGTTTAAAGTCTTCGGTTTGTTTTCCATTCGACACGTATTGCATGATGTTTTTGAAAATATACTTTGGTATTCTTTGAGAGGATTCTCCGAGATAATCAAAATCCTCCTTCGAACTATTATTATATCCAGCCCAAACCGTGAGTGTATAATTTGTTGTATACCCGGCCATCCAACTGTCTTTTACAGCAGAAGATGGAATATTATGTTCCGCTCGTTCAGCTGGAGTAAAGTTTGTTGATCCTGTTTTACCGGCTACTGGAAGACCTGGAATATTCGCAAGTTGACCAGTACCGTAGCTTTCTGAAAGAACACTCTGCAGCATATTTGAAACGATGAAGGCTGTTGAGTCTTTCATAACCGGCTCTGATACGGTTTTATTTTTAATTTCTGTTTTATCACGTAAAACGATTTTTTTAATCGTATGCGGCTTATTATAGATACCGTTATTTCCAAAGGCACTGTAAGCACCGGCTAGTTCCAATGTAGAAACTTCCATTCCGCCGCCGAGTGCAGATGATTCAACAATTCCTTCTTTCGGGAAGGAGATGCCTAGATTTGTAGTGAATTGTTTAGCATTGTCTAAACCTACTTCTTGTAATGTTTTTACAGCAGGAATATTCAATGAACGACCTAGTGCTTCACGAACGGTCATCGTACCATAATGGCGACCAGATGCGTTTTTAAGCGGTGTGCCATCGCTATATGCGTAAGGTTCATCGGTAATTTGATGATACGTAGACCAGTTTAAATATTCAACCGCTGGACCGTAGTCAATAATCGGTTTAATCGTTGAACCTGGAGAACGTTTCGTATCTGTTGCATAGTTCCAACCGCGTTTTACGGTTGTATTGCGTCCGCCGCCTATAGCTCGTATTTCGCCTGTTTGTGTGTCGAGCAGCGTAATACCAGCTTGAAGGGTTTCGTTTGGATAGCTGATGGTATCATTGCTATTTAATAGATTAAAGACATATTCTTGAGCATCTTTATCAATCGTTGTATAGATTTCAAGTCCATCTGTAAAGATGTTATAGTCGCCCATTTCTTGTACTTCCTCAATTACTAAATCGACAAAGGCATCATAAGGCGTTGTGTCCACTTGACTTGTATCTTTTGGTTTTAATCCTTCTTCAATGCTCTTGCTTTGAGCGTTTTTCATTTCTTCGTCTGAAATGTATCCGTGTTTATTCATTAAATGTAACACTACATTGCGGCGTTCTTTTGCTCGATCTGGGTGTCCGTATGGTTCATAGCGACTTGGGCTTTGAGGAAGACCCACAAGCATTGCTACTTCATGTAATTCTAATTCATCTAAATCTTTTCCATAATACGTTTTAGCAGCCGTTAAAATCCCGTTTGCACTATTAGCGAACCAGATTTTATTGACATACATTTCTAGTATTTCTTCTTTTGTATATTTACGTTCAAGTTGAATAGATAACCACATTTCTTGTACTTTTCGTTTAATCGTTTTATCTGGTGTTAGATAAGAACGCTTGACGACTTGCTGCGTAATCGTACTACCGCCTTGTGACCCGAATCCGCTAGTGATATTAGCCATAACAGCGCTAGTGAAACGAAGAAAATCGACCCCGTTATGTTTATAAAATCGACTATCCTCCGTTGCTAAAAAGGCGTTTTCAACGAGATCTGGAATGTCTTCATAATTGACGTAATCGCGCTTTTCTTTACCGACTTCGGCTAATAATTCGCCGTCTACATCTCTAATTTTTGAAGAAACGGGATCTTTTAACAAGCTTTCATCTAAGTCTGGAGCATCGCTAATAAAATAAGCTAAAGTTCCTAATCCAGCGAGTAGAACGACAATTCCAATTGTTACGAGAGTCAGAAAAATTCGTTTGAGCAACGTTTTAGGCTGTTTAGGGCCTTTGGATTCCTTTTTCTGTTTTTCCGCTTGTTTACGACGTCGTTCGCCTCGCGTTGTATATTTTTCATCCATGATGCTAACCTGCCTTTCTAAACAAACATACTAAAAATTTTCTTTAATAAGTAAATCTATTACTTTAATATAGTCAATTCTTGGTTGAAAGCCAAGAGGAATCTTTGTTGAGGTTGTCTCTACCTCTTGGATTGTAATGGATTTACGCCCCCCGGCATGCATTCTTTCCCAATAAACAAACAACTCCTTTGCAGGCATAAGGTAAATCGTATCTGTTATTGAAAAGCGCATAATGACAAAGGCAATTCCTCCTTGTGCCGTAACAGCCTGCATATGCTTAATCTGATGGTCATGAAAGTTTTTTAATGGAAAGGAAGCCGTGCTCTTTGTTTCCTTCGCTTCAAAATCAATATATTTTCCTTTATATACACCATTATAATCAGTTGTTGATGCCTGTTTAAAGTAGGCTTCTTTAATAATTGCGGCACTTCTTTTAGGGTAATGGACATCAACGATTTGAATCGGCGTTGGTTTTTTGTGAATAACAGCAATTCCATTTGTTAAGTAGTATTGATTGGTTTCGTTTAAATCGTCCTCCAATGTTTTTCCTCGATTACTATAGCTCATTTCTTTTGAGTGTGAGGGTTTTATTTTAGCTGGTTGCGGCATAAATTTACGCCCATTGGGATAATGAAAGGCCAACGTTCTTCCTCCTTTTTCACCTAATCGTATGATAGCAAAAAAAGTGAAAAAAAGGTGAATAAAACGAATCATTTCTCAAAACGATAGAGAATAGCTACGAAAAAACTATAAAATTGTCACAATTTACCATGAATGGTTATGTAATGACGGTAATGTCGTTGTTTGATTCCTTTCATTAATCATAGTATCTCACATAGTCTATCAAAACATAAATAGGTGGTATGTAGATGAATCAGCAACTTCTTAACACAATAAAAGGTTTAACGGAAAAAGGGAATAGAGATAATATCTCAAGAACAAAGGCCTATGAGCATTTTTTTAGCAAACATCCGGAAATTAGATGGTCCTTATTGGCTGGCGTAGTGTCTAGAAATGCAGGGTGGAATATGTGTGATCTTGCAGGGGACTGGTTGCCGCATATTTTGACAGAACGCTATCGACGCCAATTATTTTTAACGTATGAAGAAGCTAATTGGAGAATTTTTCAAGATGCTTACCCGCAATTATTGCTCTACCATTATTCGAAGAAATACAATCGTCCTTTGTTCCATTTAGGGAAACATTTTTTTATGACGACTTTCATGGAGAAAGAGTGGCAGCGGTTTTGGCAGCTTCGAGATGAAAAGCGGCTCGTATATGCCTTAATTATTAATGAGCAGCATGTTATTGAGCGGCCGGTTATTCGAAAACGCTCGTTTGTTTTTCATTCTGTTTTATTTTTACTGCAAGATTGGCTTCATTACAGTATGGTTTTGTTTCCAACTTGCTTCGGGCAACTGTATGGTTTTTCCGTTGCGAATTTTTGCGATGTAGATGCCCGTATCCATCTTGGGAAGAAACTATATGAGCTTCTATTTTCACCGGACCTATTTCCTTTCTTCTATCAATTTGTTCTTACAACAGAGCCGACGGGGGCGCGCTATGATTATGAACAATATGGGAATCATATTCCTACAGCAATGACACCGACCCTGCGAAAGACATATCCCATTATTTATCATTCAATAGATGGAACGGATCAATGGGATGTAAGAAATAGGATTAAATCGAAGTGGTTCCGTGCACCCAAAACGATGAAAAAAGCTTGCTTAACAGATTCGTATTATAAGAAACAGCAGCATATAGAGACAATAGTTAATATAATGTCGAAGTAACTGATAAATAGAGAATTTAGCACTTTTTTTGCCGATTTCCTTCTAGTTTTGTCAGGCAAGAAGGTCTTAGCTAACAAAGCAAGAATAGTATTAACTAGTAAAGACAGGGAGGGATGAACAAATGAGAAATAAAAACGTTGCAATCGATGAGATGTTGGCGATGATTGCAGATATTCATTCAAGCCTAGATGGTTTAGAAAAATCCTATGGCCTTGCTGTTAATACGGAGCGCTGTAAGCTATGGGCTGAGCAATATAAAATGGTCAATCAAACACAAGAGGCATTAGACGCAGTTGAGTCATCCTTAAAACAGAGTCCTGCGTATTCGATAAAGTTAGAGAAAGTACCTAAGAACATACAAGTAACGCCTAGTTTAGGCTATTAATAACAAGATGCAGCTGGAATTCAGCTGCATTTCTTTTTGAGCCGTTCTCTATTATAATTTAGAAGGCTATGTTTATTGATATTATTGAATTTAGAAGATATTTAACAGTGCTAATTAGAAAAAAGTAAAGTAGGGGAACGTATGGATGAGTACCAAAAAGTTATAGATTTAACAGAGCAATTAATTGTATTGGCAAAAGAAGCAGATGCAATCTACGAAGAGGTTCGAAAGGATGGGGAAGAGAAGGATTTCTATCATGAAGTTAAGCCGTTTGCAGATCGAGTACAGCTCGCCTGTGAACAATGGGAACAAAGAGTAAAACAATGGATGAAAGAAGCGGAGTTTAAGCACTTATTTCCGCAACAAATCGAACAGACTGCTCAGAACCTCACAGATGTATCTGTTCAAGCTTTTTTTCCGAAAACAAGTTATAAACGATTTAAGAGTCATGTGCAGTCAGTGTTATTTATTCTACAAAATGTTAAGATGGAAAGCGTGCGTATATTGGCACAAAAAGGTAAAGAAGACTCCTCACTTTAACTCACTATCTGTTGTTTCTTCACATATAGTATAGAAGAGAATGTCAGGAAATGGAGGAGGTTTCTTTCAAGATGATGAGAGCGAATTATCATCAAGGACATCCAAATCCCGGTTATTATCCGCAATCGATGCCGAATTATTGGGGAGGGTATTCTGAAGGGATGCAGTACCATGCTCAACCGATGCTATCGTATCCATTTCATGTAGCGGGTGATAGTGTGATGCAGCCGTATCAACAGAGTGGCATCCAACAAGAACCATATTCTTTTCAACCATATCCACAGCAGCCGATGAATATTGGAGGGGCTCAGACTCCGCAGGGAGCAACAATGTCGTCTTATTCTCCGACATCGCAATCATTTAATCCATTTGATAATCCATTGCAGCCACAAGTAAAGCGTCCGCCGTACCAAGCGTTCTCCAACCCTTATCCTAAACAGCAATTTATGCAAAAGGCACAGCCTTCGGGTTTTCAGTCTGTGCTTAATCAATTTAAAACACAGGATGGTTCCATGGATGTTACTAAAATGATGAATACAGCGGGGCAAATGGTTAATACATTTACGCAAATGTCATCGGTATTTAAAGGGGTAGGAAGTTTATTTAAAATAACATAAGAAAAGTGTAAGGCGCTCGTTTAGCGGCGGCAAGTATAAGATAAGCGGCTGGCAGATATGTTCTTTGTCTGTCGAAACGATTGGTTCAACTAACCATCAGTGGGGATGAAGGAAAACCCCCACTGATGGAAGTTTCACTTTATATTTTCTTATCTTTGAAAAAGGCAGAGGTTTATGTGCTATAACATAAACCTCTGCCTTTTATTCATGAATATTAATTTTGTTTCCTTTTAACTTAGGCAGCTTCAATTGGAGAATTCCATTACGATGAGAAGCAGTGACGTTCTGTTCATTAATAGGGGTAGGCAGGTGAATCGTTTTAGTTACTGTATTAGTTCCTTGTTTTCGATGAAAGAAACGAGAGGAAGGATGTTCAAGTGTTTCGCTTTGTGTATGTGTAATCGTAATTGTCACAGCTTGTGGCAATAGTTCAATGTTGATTTGCTCTTTTTTAATTCCTGGAAGGGAGGCAGTAATCAGATAATAATTAGGTTTATTAAAAAACTCTGTAGGAAAGCTTCGTTCTCTCATGGAGCCGAAGAAGTCATCAAGTGATTGCAGCATTCCCTTTACAGGCTTTTCTGAAAAAAGACGGTCCATCGTATGCATAAATTGTGAAAAAGGCTCTCGAGACAATTGCTTATCGTTATTTTTTTTATCAGAGGAGGTCATCGCACTGCTCCTTTCGGTTATTTCTTCACCTATAACCTATGTCAACCTAATGGGAAGGGTGAATGGTTAATCATACATCTAGTCATCTGAATGAATCTTCGTTACACTGTACAAATAAGGGGTGTAACGGAGATGAAGAAGAAATCACTTTCTGATGTAATTAAGGAATTAAGAACGAATGAGCAGATTATTCATTGGCATGAAATAGAGCCGAAGGAAGCGCGGACGAAAGCGCTGCCGAATGAAGTAGATTCACGTATTCAGGCGGCTTTGAAGAGGCGAGGAATCGATAGGCTATATACGCATCAATATAGCGCCTTTCAAACCGTTCAAAAAGGGGAACATATTGTGGCTGTTACGCCAACAGCGTCTGGAAAAACACTTTGTTACAACTTACCGGTTCTACAAGCGATTGCTGAAAATAATCAAAATCGAGCTCTGTATCTCTTTCCTACGAAAGCACTAGCTCAAGATCAAAAAAGTGAATTAAATGACATCATTAATGAGATGGGAATCGATATTAAAAGCTTTACCTATGATGGAGATACATCACCTGCTATTCGACAAAAAGTTCGAAAAGCAGGGCACATTGTCATTACTAATCCAGATATGCTTCATTCAGCGATTCTTCCTCATCATACAAAATGGGTGAGCTTATTTGAAAATCTAAAATATATTGTTATTGATGAGTTACATACGTATCGAGGTGTATTCGGGAGTCATGTTGCGAATGTAATCCGCCGTTTAAAACGAATTTGTGAATTTTATGGGAGCAATCCGGTTTTTATTTGTACATCAGCGACGATTGCGAATCCGAGAGAACTGGCCGAACAATTAACAGGGCATTCGATGCGGCTAATCGATGATAATGGGGCACCAAGCGGTCGAAAGCACTTTGTTTTTTATAATCCCCCGATTGTGAATCAGCCGCTTAATATAAGAAAAAGTGCAACTGTTGAAGTGAATCATTTAGCCAAGCAATTTTTACAAAATAATATTCAAACGATTGTTTTTGCAAGAAGTAGAGTACGGGTAGAAATTATTTTAAGCCATCTACAAGAGCTAGTAAAAAAAGAACTTGGTTCCAAATCGATTAGAGGATATCGCGGAGGATATTTACCGAAGCAGCGACGAGCAATTGAAAAAGGACTTCGAGAAGGAAGTATTATCGGGGTTGTTAGTACGAATGCGTTGGAACTAGGTGTTGATATTGGTCAGCTGCAAGTGTGTGTGATGACAGGATATCCAGGAAGCGTAGCAAGTACTTGGCAGCAAGCAGGACGAGCAGGAAGACGGCATGATGAAGCGTTAATTATTATGGTTGCGAGCTCTACTCCAATTGATCAATATATTGTGCAAAACCCTGATTACTTCTTTGATCGTTCACCAGAATATGCACGAATTAATCCTGAAAATCTCATTATTCTCGTAGATCATCTTAAGTGTGCGGCTTATGAATTGCCTTTTCGAACAGGAGAATCGTTTGGCTTGCTAGAAGTAGATGAACTACTAGAATATTTAGTAGAAGAGCGTGTACTACACCAAAATGGTGACAAATTTTATTGGGCTAATCAATCTTTTCCAGCGACCAATATTAGTTTGCGTTCCGCTTCTCAGGAAAATGTCGTCATTATTGACCAATCAGATGTCGCGAACGTAACTATTATCGGGGAAATGGATCGTTTTAGTGCAATGACACTGTTGCATGATGAAGCGATTTATTTACATGAGGGCATTCAGTATCAAGTAGAAAAGCTAGATTGGGAGCATAAAAAAGCGTACGTCAGAAAAGTAGATGTAGAATACTATACGGATGCCAACTTGGCCGTTCAGCTTAAAGTATTGGAGATTGATCGATCCGTAAATCGGAAACAGACAGCGATTCATTATGGTGATGTAACTGTTAATATGCTCCCGACGATTTTTAAAAAAATCCGTTTGACGACATTTGAAAATATCGGTTCGGGCCCTATTTATTTACCTGAAGAAGAATTGCATACGAGCTCTACTTGGCTTGAATTAAGAGAAGTAGACGAAGGGATAGGAGAGAAAGTGCTCGAGCAATTACTGTTAGGTATTGCTCATGTGCTTCAGCATATTGTCCCGATTCATGTGATGTGTGATCGACAAGATATCCATGTTGTTTCCCAAATTAAAGCGAATCACACTGGGTTACCAACGATTTTTTTATACGATCATTACCCAGGTGGAATTGGTTTGGCAGAGGATGTGTACAAACGGTTTGATGACATTCGAGCAGCAGCTGTACATTTAATCAGTCAATGTTTATGTGAGAACGGTTGTCCATCATGTGTTGGGATGGAACTAGACGGTATGAATGTGAAGCAAGCATGTATCAATCTGCTCAAGCAGTTTTAATCATTTGATCAGTAAATAGAGGTGTATGATATTTTGTCATTAAAATCGAAATTAAATCGTCTTAAGCTGCATATGAATAGAGAGGTGGAGCAGAATTCGCTTCAGACAAAGTCGGAAGAAAAAGCAATCCATCAAGTCGACATTCCATATGAAGATAAATGGCATCAAAATGATACAAGCTGTTATCATTTTGATGAATCTTATTGTTTTATTCGCGAAGTCCGCTATCCGCTTGATTATCAGCATGGTCGTTACTCTTTTTCACAATTACAAACTATTATGAAACAGTGGAACGCGGTGTCTTTTGATCACCCTCTATCTGGGAAGGGACTGGATAGTGGAGATTTATTCTTCTTTGATACTGAAACAACAGGACTTAGCGGTGGTGCAGGAAATACGATTTTTTTGCTCGGGTATGCCTATGTAACGGAAACAGAAGTGATTGTGAGACAGCACATTTTGCCGCAGCCAGGTCATGAAATTCCCCTGTATCAAAGTTTTTTAGAGCGAATTAATTATGAAACACTCGTTACCTATAATGGTAAATCTTTTGATTGGCCACAGTTAACGACACAGCATATGCTCATTAAAGAGCATGTGCCGAAGCTTCCGGAGTTTGGTCATTTTGATTTGTATCATGCTTCAAGACGACTTTGGAAAGATCAATTAGAGCGAGTTAAATTATCCGTTGTTGAAACAGATATTCTTGGAGTTGAACGAGTAAATGATATCCCTGGTTATTTAGCTCCAATGATTTATTTTGATTTTGTTGAGCGGAAGGATCCAGAAATTTTATTTGGAATTTTGAAGCATAATGAGTTAGATATTTTATCGCTGATTTCTTTGTACATTCACATTTCGAGACAAATTTTACAAATGGATGGGCATACCGATGAATCTATTAAAGTCGCTCGCTGGCTTGATTACATTGGGGAACAAGAAGTCGCTGTTTCAACGTATGAAGCAGTGAGAAAGTCAGGAAGTAATGGAGATCGGTTAACTGCTAGTCATGCTCTTGCTTTTCAAAAAAAACGTCATAAGCAGTTTCAAGAGGCCCTGGATCTTTGGCAAGAGATTGTGAAACATGGCAATTCGCAGCAGCGAATAGAAGCGAGTATTGAATGTGCAAAATTACACGAACATCAATTTAAGGACGTTGCCTCGGCCCTTGAGTATACGGAAAAAGCTTTGCAGGAAATAGAGAAAATCATAACAAAGAAAAGCGTGTCTAAATGGCAAGAAAATCTTGAAAGAAGAATCAGTCGTCTAAAACGTAAACGAAATCATGATGATTAACACTTTACTGTATTGAAATATATAGAAAGAAAGTGGAGATTGGAAGCATGTATAAAACGACTTTAGTTTTATTTTTTGTTGTCCTTTGCCTAACGATTATTGTTTTGACAACGTTTAAAGAGAGTTTCTATTCTTTTTTATGAAGAAAAATTAGGTCTTTTCATCAGTACACGTGTACCTTTCGCTTCATAGTCTGTAAGTGTAAGGCAAAACTAAGACGAAAGGGGACGCTTTTATATGTTTAATCGTAACTCGGGCGGTTATAAACCATATCCTGGAAAGATGCCTACAAACGTTGCAGGTGCTGCGATGGGAGGAGCACCTTATTGTCCACCAACGAACGTCTCGCCGGCACAATTTGGCCCTATGCCACCTAACGTCTCGCCAGCACAAATGGGTCCTATGCCGACTCAAGTCTCGCCAGCACAATTTGGCCCTATGCCAACACAAGTTGCACCAACACAAGTTGCTCCGGCACAAGTTTCACCAACTCAACAAGTAGTGAAAACAAATGTAATGAATACGGTTGTTCCACATGTTCATCCAACACATACAACGACTGTCAATAAACATGTGTTTACGCATCAACATTATTTTCCTCAGACACAATCGGTTGTGAATCAGTGCTTTAATCAACAAATGGTATGTTGTCCGCCGCCTCCGTGTCCACCACCTTGTCCACCGAGACCATTCGGATTCGGATTTTAATCCATACAAGGGCCAAAGCTGCCCTTGTATTCATACATAAGAAAGGAATGCATAACGTTTAATGAAAGTTTTGTATGTAACAGGTTATAAAGCATTTGAATTCGGTATTTTTAAGAACGACCATGAAGCGGTAAAATATATTAAAAAAGCGATAAGAAATCGCCTGCAGCCTTTAGTAGAAGAAGGGCTGGAATGGGTGATTATTTCTGGACAGTTGGGAACGGAATTGTGGGCAGCTGAGGTTGTTTTTGAGTTGCAAGAAGAATACTCGGATATTAAGCTTGGTGTTTTATTGCCTTTTTTAAAGCAAGAAGAATCGTGGAATGAGTTAAATCAAGCATACTATGAATCGATACTAGCACGAGCTGATTTTGTGGACGCTATTTTTAAAAAGCCTTACGAAGGGCCACAGCAATTACGTATTAAAAATGAGTATATGATTCAAAAAAGTGACGCTATGCTGATTGTTTATGATGTAGAAAAAGAAGGATCACCGAAGTTTGCTTATTTCGCCGCGCTAAAGCGTCATGAACAGGAGGAATATCCGATTTTGGTTATTAGTTTGGATGACCTTCAGCAGGCCGCTGAAGAAAGCGAGTGGACAGATTAATCGTTAGCGTACATTGTTTCACGTAAGGTTCCGTTAGCGAATGTTGTTGATTTATGCGATTTTGGCTTAAATGAGCCAAAAATCAACAATATTATTTACAGAACCTGACGTAAAAATGATCAGTTTCGTTGACAAATCCGTAGAGATTTGAAAAAATATAATCAAATTCGATGATTAGCGAAAGTATTGAGGTGAAATCTTATGCTATCTGATAAGATCAAATTAACGGCTAAAGATATTTTAGAGAAAGATTTTAAAACAGCTATGCGCGGTTATAAACCAGAAGATGTAGATCAGTTTTTAGATTTAATTATAAAAGATTATGAGGCCTTTCATCAAGAAATTGAAGACTTGAAGCAGGAAAATCTCAAGTTGAAGAAACAATCGGAGACTGTTACACCCCAACGCCCGGCACAGCCTGTACAAAGCACGTCTCCAGGGACAACAAACTTTGATATCTTGAAACGTCTATCCAACCTAGAGAAACACGTTTTTGGCAGTAAATTGTTTGATTAGGAACTGATTTTTTTAGTCTGGTATTAATTTCTATTGTTTTTTATTATGAAGTTGGATATACTTATTTGTGTTGACGTTTGGGTAATTGCTGTAGCATTTTTTGCTATAGAGGAAAGTCCATGCTCGCACGGGCTGCGATGCCCGTAGTGTTCGTGCCTGGCGAAAAAATAAGCTTGGGCAACAGTTGAACTGTTGACGGCCGGGAAAATGCCTAAGTCCATTTTGGATATGGCATGAATACCTATAAAAGTGCCACAGTGACGTAGCCTTTCTAGAAATAGAAAGGGTGGAACGCGGTAAACCCCACGAGCGAGAAACCCAAATTATGGTAGGGGCGCTTTCTTTCTCGGAAATGAACGAGAAGAAGGACAGAAGCAATTGTTTCTGTAGATAGATGATTACCACCAAAGTACGAGATGATAAGTCGTTTGCAGTACTGAGGAACAAAACATGGCTTATAAAACGTCTTCATACATGAATGGCAACCTATAACTCTCCTTTCAATAAGGAGAGTTTTTGTCTGTTTGTTAAACTTTCACAAATGAGTAGGTAAATCTACTTAAATCTCTACACGAAATAAGTAAAATCGCTTATTATAAGGAGAAGTGTAAATTTAATCGGGGGTTTGAAGGAAGTGACAGACATACAATCGAAAATCACTATTCCAGATATTTATTCTTTAGTACAATCTGCGCTGCAGCAAATGGAAGAAGGCGCACTTGTTTTTTCACAAGATGGAAAAATTCTTGACTCTAATAGTTCAGCAGAGATTATTACAGGGTATTCAGGGTTTGAATTACATACGGTATTTTTTTCGTCCTTGTTATCGAATAGAGAAGACTATTTATCGATTCGCAAGGCATTAGAGAAGGAAGTTTATCATATTAATTCATTCGATATGGTTCGAAAGAATGGAGAACATTATACGAGTAAGATTAAAATTAGTAAAACAGAAATTGGTCAATCGACACAGCTTTTTTTAGTTACTTTTGAGAATAGTTCTTTTCAAAGTAGAGCAGAGCAAGAACTATTAGTTGCTAGAAAAATATATGAAAACATTGAAGAAGGCGTGTTATACACCGACCACAAAGGGAAAATTCTATCTGTTAATCCAGCATTTGAAATCGTAACAGGGTATTTAGAAGAGGAAGTACTTGGAAAAAACCCGAATATTTTGCAATCGGGTTACCATCAAGCTGATTTTTATCAAGCGTTGTGGAAGGATGTTCATGAAAAAGGATATTGGAAAGGCGAGATTTGGAATAAGAGAAAGAATGGTGAGATTTTCCCCGAATGGCTCACGATTAGTTCTGTTTCTAATGAGTATGGCTGTGTAACGAATTATGTAGCTGTATTTTCCGATATTACAGATCGCAAGCAAAAAGAAAAACAAATTCAAAAGCTATCCAATTATGATGCATTAACAGGTACGACGAATCGTTATATATTATCTCAAGAGTTGCTGCGGCTGATTGAAACAGCTAATAAATATAATCAATTGCTTGCTGTTTTATTTCTTGATTTAGATCGATTTAAAGTGATTAACGAAACATTAGGACATAATTATGGAGATTTATTATTAAAAAAAGTTGCCTCTCGTATTAAAGGGATGTTAAAAAGTAAAGATTTAATTGCACGTTTTGGTGGCGATGAATTTGTCATCGTTTTGCCGAATATTAAGCATGCGAGGGAAGCCGTTCAAATTTCAGAGGATATTATACAGGCTTTGGAGCAACCTTTTTTGCTTGATAATCAAGAAGTGTATGCGACGACGAGCATTGGTATTTCCTTATATCCACATGATGGTGATGGCGTAGAGGTATTGATTAAAAATGCAGAAAAAGCGGTGCATAAAGCAAAAGCGAATGGCGGAAGCAGCTTTGAATTATTTTATGAAGAACTGCAGCCCTTTAATAAGTCAAGGCGCATCATTCTTGAAAATGGATTGCGAAAAGCGATAGAGAATGATGAACTAATGCTATATTATCAGCCGCAAGCTTCTTTGAAGACCGGACATTTCACTGGAGTGGAAGCGCTTTTACGTTGGCATCATTCAGAATTGGGCTATATTTCTCCAGGGGAGTTTATTCCAATAGCTGAAGAAACAGGATTGATTATTCCAATTAGTGAATGGGTTATTAATCAAGCTTGTGAAGAGGTTAAACGATTACATGTTTCAGGGTATACTAATCTTAAAGTCGGGATTAATATTTCAGGCGTGCACTTTAGTCAAAGTGATTTTTTGAAAAGGGTAAGTGAAATTATTCAAAATACAAACATTAATCCATATAATGTGGATTTAGAATTAACAGAAAGTATGATTATGCCTAATGCAAAGGATTCCATTGATAAGTTAGTGAAGCTTAAGCGAATGGGTCTGAAATTATCGATTGATGATTTTGGTACAGGCTATTCATCTCTTAGCTATCTTCATCGCTTTCCAATTGATACATTAAAAATTGATCAAAGCTTTATTCAAAATTTAATGTCGGTTAAAGGAGACGCGGCGATTATCAAAGCGATTATTACGATGGCTAAAACACTACAGCTAGATATTATTGCTGAAGGAGTCGAAGATAAAAAACAATTAGACTTTCTTGAGCAGGAGAATTGTGATATTATTCAAGGGTTTTATTTATCTAAACCGATCCCTTTTTCAGAGCTAGTGCAATTTTTAGAAATGTGGAATCCGGACATGTTAAGCGGAAAGTAGGTGCTATACAAAATGAAATCATTTGACATCATTGCCACATCAGCAATGGGATTAGAGTCTGTTGTAGCCAAGGAAGTGCGTAATCTCGGCTACGAATGTACAGTAGACAATGGGAAAGTTATATATAAGGGAGATGCGGCCGCGATTGCGCGCTCTAACCTTTGGCTAAGAAGCGCCGATCGGATTAAGATTAAAGTGGGCGAATTCAAGGCAACTACATTTGATGAATTATTTGAAAAAACGAAAGCATTAAATTGGGAAGATTATTTATCGGTGGATGCGGAGTTTCCTGTTAGTGGAAAGTCCGTTAAGTCTACTTTATACAGTGTGCCGGACTGTCAAGCGATTGTTAAAAAGGCTATCGTTGACCGATTAAAGCATAAATATAAACAAGTATCGTGGTTTACGGAGAGCGGTCCGCTTTTTAAAATTGAGGTAGCGATTTTAAAAGATATTGTTACGTTAACGATTGATACATCCGGAGCGGGTTTACATAAGCGAGGATATCGCAGCGGACAAGGTGAAGCTCCGCTAAAAGAAACGATGGCTGCGGCTTTAATTATGTTAACAAATTGGCATGCAGATAAACCATTTATCGATCCGTTCTGCGGTTCAGGAACGATTCCAATTGAAGCGGCTTTAATTGGGCAAAATATTGCGCCAGGCTTTAATCGCGAGTTTGTATCAGAAAGCTGGGGCTGGTTTGATGCGAAAATTTGGGATGAAGCACGTACAGAGGCTGAAGATTTAGCAAAGTATGATCAGCCGTTAGATATTTCCGGTTCTGATATTGATCACCGAATGGTTGAGATTGCGAAGGCGAATAGTGTCGAAGCGGGACTTGGTGATCTTATTGATTTTAAACAAATGCAAGTGCGTGATATTTCAACGAAGAAGGAATATGGTGTGATTGTCGGCAATCCTCCGTATGGAGAGCGGATTGGAGAGAAGAAAGCGGTCGAAAAAATGTATCAAGAAATGGGGCAGGCCTTTGCTAAGCTCGATACATGGTCGATCTATATCATCACATCTCATCCAGACTTTGAGCGTTTGTATGGTAAACCGGCTACGAAGAAGCGTAAGCTCTTTAACGGATTTATTCGCACAGATTATTATCAGTACTGGGGGAAACGTCCACCGCGTAAAGGGTGATAGATCAACGTTTGTAAGCAATTTTAATATTCAGTGAAGTGGAAAACAAGATAGTTTTAACTAGACCATATTACTTTTTCAAAAGAAATTTTGGAAAGGTGTGTGGTCTTTTTTGTGTTAATTAAACATGGTATTCAGGAGTTCATTACGGACAGGGAGTTCAAAAATTTATCTCATTATTCCGTTAAAATGTATAAAACAAATTTGAATGAGTTCCATGAGTTTTGTGTAGGAGAATCAGTTGTAATGATTCTTGATGTTACAACTGCATTAGTGAAGAAATACCTTCAATATGTAAAGAATGAAAGAAAGAATAATGAAGGCACTATTAATAATAAAATTCGATCACTTAAAGCATTTTTTAATTTTCTCATTGAAGAAGAAATGATAAATGAGAAAAGTAATCCAATGAAACGAATTAAACAGATAAAAGAAGAAATTAATATTGAAGTTCTGTCAGATGAACAAGTAAAAATGATACTTAAACATCTTGATAGACAAGCCATTTACAATAATCGTTTTATTGCACTTAGGAATAGGACAATTATTATTTTCCTCATTTCAACAGGTGTTAGAAGGGGAGAATTAGTCAATATCAAATGGAGCGATATTAATTTTGAATCCTATTCAATAAAAGTATTCGGCAAAAAACGTCAACTTGCCTCTATTCCGATGTCTACAAAGTTAAAAAGAGAACTATTAGAATATCGAATTTACTGTGAGCAATTTTTTGGAAAACTGGGTGATTATGTTTTTTGTAATAAGCAGAATAAGAAAATAACTGATGAAGCAATTAGTTCAA
Organism: Peribacillus sp. Hz7; assembly: GCF_042136355.1. Lineage (NCBI taxonomy): Bacteria > Bacillati > Bacillota > Bacilli > Caryophanales > Bacillaceae > Peribacillus > Peribacillus sp. Hz7. The sequence continues at coordinate 229,215 of NZ_JBHHJV010000002.1, read as the reverse complement.
TATTTAAGAAGTTACAAAAAGAATTGAATTTTGAGGGAGTTAGACTATCTTGTCACGATTTTAGGCATTATTTTTCCAGTAAAGCCATTCAAAATGGAATTGATGTAATGACTTTACAGCGCATATTGCGCCATGAAAATATTCAGCAGACACAACGTTACGTGAATCTGTGGGGAACTGCGTTACAGGAACAGAATGAAAAATACAATCCATTAAATAATTTAGATATTTAAGCACAAAAAGAGGGCTAAGTGTTTGCCGACACTCAACCCCGATACATTTTACATTCACAATTCACAACTGAATAAGAAACACCTTATTCCCCTTTATTATAATTTGAAAAAAAATTATGGTCAAGAGGTCTAGTTTCTTGCGGACTTTTTTAGGGTGTTTCAGTCGAGGTTGCCGATAAATCGACTATAAATATCCATCGTCAGGTATTGATCCAGCCAACGCTTAAAAATGGAGATAGTGTACAAAAAAGCAGTTCCCTATTTCTGCTTGTACATGAATGGTGTGAACGACCAATTTAACGGTTCGGAGTGGAAGGATAGGAGTAGATATACTCGCAAGGCATTCACGAGTAATTAGTTGTACCTTTCTGAGTTCTCCATAGTGAGATAGGAATTAAGTATTGGACAAGCCATAGCGTAACAATACGGGCTAATGAAACTCTCAGGGCTATCTGAAAGAGTAGAATGTTGGGATGGATAATCCTCGACAAATAGGGTGTTACGAATACGGATACCATAAGATGATATACAAAAGGAGCAGTCGCTTGTCTATGATTCTTGATTATTTTTTTAATCTTGAATCGTAGGCAACAACTATGCCCAAAGCCGTTGTCCATAGAATCAACCAAAAGTTAAACCCCATCAAAACCTTTGTCAAGCGTAATCATCTAAAATAGTTGTAAGAATTGCTGTTAAGATAGCGGAGGTTAAAGGAAATTAACTACATGACATAATATTCACCATATAAGGATTCATTGCTTAGGGGTTGATGGAGGGCGAAGTCTCGGAGCGAGTAGCGGTAAAGGTTTTGATCTTGGATGTTTGAAGCTTATAACTACTACAATTAAAAGAACCCTTTTATCTGAAAATTAAGAGAAGGAAACACAAAAATATCTAGCATTATATATTTGCTAAATTTAAGGAAAACATCTATAATTAATAGATGATATGTAAATTTTACATAGTTGTAGCATTTTATCGTGTCTACAAAACCTATTATATAGGTGGTGAGTGATAATGTCAAATGAAAAATCGAAAAGGAGAATGTAAATGACAACAAATTACCGTAATGAGCTAAAAGAAATTCAAGGAAAACTAGACAAGGGATTATCTGTAGAGGAAAGAATCAAAATAGTAGATAATTTATTAGAGTATGAAGGATGTAAAGATATTTATGAGTACATAAGTAGTGAATATTTTAGAGGACAAAACGGGAGGAAAAAGAAAACTCATCAAAGATATGAAGAAACATACTTAGCAATTGGTTTATCCAATATCTCTGATTATGAGCTTGCTAAATGGAATGAGTGGCAACATGCAAATGCTATTCTTGATGATTATGAGATTATGTCAAAATACGATATTAATAGAATAGCAAGTGCAGGGGAAAATAAGTGGATTATTGGATTAGACACAAGTGTTGCTGATGACTATTTGGAAAATGGAGTATCTAAAACTGTATTACAAGGTTGGGAACTCCATGTTGATCGACTGGAAAGTAATACGAATCGAAGTAATGAAATTTTTAATTTTAGTGAAGTTTACAAGAGGGGGATTCGTAATAAAGCGATAGTACAAAATTTAGAGAAATATCCAACATTGTTAGAAAGATATACGGCTTGGAATGATATTGGATTGAAATATGGGTTCTCTGCTGATTTAACAAAAGAACAAAAGGGTGATTTGAAAAATAAATGGTTAGAGGTTTTTGGGGAAGAGAATAATCCGATTAAACCAAAAGAAAGATATTATCGTTTACAAAAAATGTACAACAATATTGGGTATGAATTGAGCGTGATTTTGGATGAGTTTCGTAAACCAGTTAAACGACACATTAAGAGTCAATTAAAGGGACATCAACATGTAGAGGATACATCCGGTGATTTTATTCTTGGTATGGTCAATTTGAGTATCCAAGATCATGTAAATGGCTTATTAACTATCCAAAAGGGGAATAAGGTTGGGGAATATTTTCCGTTGTATCAATTGCTGAAGGTTAAACATGAAAATGACATCGAGAGTCCGTTTAATATTATTGCTGCTGAATTAATAGAATTATTACATATTGCAGATTTAACGGAATTGGAAAGAGATATAGTCTATCTGATTACAGAAAATCATGAAAGCTATAACGTATTCAATAAAGCATATGAAAATGCTAATCCTTATGAACTAATTGCTACATACATAAATGAAAAATATGATTTGCATAAAACAAAAACAGATATTAAGAAAATGGTAAGTGGAAGAATCTCTAAGACTTTAGCTAATGCATATCAAGATTTAGAAAATGGTGTTGATGCTAAAGGGTGTACTCAATGCAATATTGGAAAATTAGCAAGTAAACATAATTTTGGTGTTGATAGTAGAAAAAAAGATGGATTGAAGTCCGTTTGTAAAAAATGTGCATCGAAAAATGAGGAAAACAGAAGAAAATTAATTGACATAAATATAAAACAAGTTATATAATTAATATTTATACATAAATTTACACCATAAAATACATATTCTGGATAAGTGGTCTCTAATATATATGAGAGGGTATTTATCTCTAGTGGTTCACCACATCCTTTTCGGTAGGGTATCTCATTAATTGGGATACCTTATTATTTTTTTCTGATAGTCATATTTATTACTGAGTCTAATAAATGATTAATTTGTATTTTAAAAAGCGAGGTGATGACAATATGGACATATCATCTATTCCGTTGGAAACTTTTGCGGGTCAAGGGTTATTTGCTTTATTATTCGTATGGCTTCTATTCGATACTAGGCGAGAAGCTAAAGCACGTGAGGAAACCTTGTTGAATCAAGTTGACCGCCAAAACGAACAAATGGGACGTATCGTTAATTCATTAGAAAGATTAGAGCAACAAATTACAAGTATGAAAGGGGAATAGTAAATGGCTGAAATAAGTACGGTTGCATATCAGGATTTAAGAAATTACATTCAAACAAACTGGAAATACATAGAACTACAAGATGAATCAGGAACACCAATTGTAAGATTATCACCTAGCGATTCACGAGTAACAAGTGTAATTGAGGGTAACGAGGTGAAACTCACTATTGTTCTAAAGGGTTCGGATGCGGATATTGTTGAACCTAAAACATTTGTAAAATCGGTCATCTATAAGGTGGGTACTGGTGGTACTCCATTTAGTACAGAAACATATGAACCATTCACATTAGTTGGAGCAGATGATGAAATTACAGTAAATCATTCTATTCAAATTCCTGTGATTGCGTAAGGAGTTGATTCCGTATGCAAGGTACTGGAACAATAACTGATCCATTTAAAATAAGCACACCACAAGATTTAGATTCCATGAGAAACAATAGGGGAAGAAATGTTTATTATGAACTAACTAATGACATTGATATGTCTAGTTGGGGTAATTGGACTCCTATTGCTTACTATGATAATTCAACTTGGATAAGTGGATTTGAAGGTAATTTGGATGGTAAGGGCTTTAAAATTAAAAACCTTACCATAAATAAATCTACTGGTATCTATCTTGGTTTATTTGGTCAAGCATTTTATGGAACTATTCAAAATGTTGGCTTAGAGAATGTAACTATTAATGGTTCACAATGTCGCTTTATTGGGGCATTAGTTGGGTATGCTTATAACTTAACAGTGAAGAATTGCTATGTTTCAGGTGGGAATATTACTGCACAAGATGAATCAGGTGGGTTACTTGGTAAGATTGATACTTGTACCATAGAGAACTCTTATTCAAACATTCCTATTACCTTATACACTACTTATTATGGTGGGGGATTTGTTGGTTCGGTTGACAGTAATACCAAGTTAACAAACTCATATTCTAATGGAAAAGTAACTTATGTTGGAAATTCATTATGGGATGGTAAAAGTGGATTCGCTGGTTTTATTCGTGATAGTGGAAATATAGTATTTACCAACTGTTTCTTTGATAAAGAATCAAGTAGTCAATCAGGTACTACAGGTGCAGGAAGTCCACCTAATGTTGCAGTTAATGGTGTAACAGGTAAAACCACAAGTGAAATGAAAACTCAATCAACTTATAGTGGTTGGGATTTTACTAACATTTGGTCAATTCAAGGTGATTATCCTACATTATTGGCATTTGGAGTTCCTACAGCCCCACCAGTAACAATAACAATTGATGTTACATCACATATGAATCCTATTGAATCTATTGTAAGTAGGAAAGCGAGAACAGTTAAAGAATTAACTTCCTATGTAAATGCCATTCTAAGCGATTCTAAGCGTTCTGCTAAGACGTTTAGGGATGTTGAGGGTTATCTATCACAAATTGATTCAAACGCCACACAGAGTCACAGAAGCGTTAGAAGTTCAAAACAAGATGTTGTATCTTATATGTCACCAATTTATTCATCTGCCTATAGGACATCTAAAGTAGTTAAGGATTTATCATCTACTGTAAGCCGTTTAGAGGGTGATGTGAGCGTTTATATCCCTGTGAATACCAAAGGTGCTTATGCGTTCGTATCATTCGCTGAGAATGCCTCTATGGCTTCATATGAGGAGAATATGAGTGATGTATCTCGTATTGAGAACCCTTCTGACTCGGAGGTGATTTAGATGTTAAAAGGAGATAGTGTTAGATTAAAAGTTAACTTCAAATCCTTTACAGGAACACCAGTTAACCCAGTTAATCCAACGTTAACAATTTATAAAACAGATCAAACAAAAATTGAGCAATTCACTTTAGATGACACCAACAAATTAAATGTAGGTGTCTATTTTTATGACTATGTTCCTGCCAGTGAATTGAACGAATTTATTTTCGAGTTTGCTGGCACATATAACGACAAACCTATTATTTCTAGGGGGCAGGTCAACGTTAAATTCATTTAATCAAAAAGGAGAGATTCATATGGAAGAAAATCAAATTGAACAACAATCTGAACAAGTAGAAACAGAGGTGCAAGATGCAACTGTGACACAAGATATCACTCTGTCAGATGATATTAAAGAGTTACAAAAGCGAATTGCAGAACAAAAGGAAGCGTTACGCAAAGACAAGATTAGTTTTGCATTTGAACGTGAAGGACTTAAAGACTTCACAGAGTTCATTCACATTGAAGATGATTCTAAATTAGATGAAACAGTTGAAAAGTTAAAAGGTCTAATTGATGGTATTAAAGCACAAGTGAAACAAGAAGCAGGTTATATACCATCAGAACATCGTCAAGAGGATGCTTATTCTAACTTTGAGAAGAAAAAAGACGTACAGGGAATGTTATCTACAAAATTAACAAACTTATTTAAGTAAGCACTTTAACTATTGTTAGGGTGCTTTTTATATTTACTAAAATTTTGGGTAGCGACCAACCAACGCTAGAAGGAGAATGATGATATGTTTAAATCAACTAACTTTACAGCAACAGAACAAATTTCACTTAGCAAGGAAATCGCATTAATTGGAGTGGAAGCAAGTCCTTTTACATCTTTATTAATGAGCAAGGGGCAAATTGAACGTGCATTATCTACTGTTTATACATGGAAAGAAAAAACTTTAAACACACTAGGAGATATTTCAGCCGTTGAAGGTTCTGATGATATTACTTTCTTTGAGAGTGCTAAAGCAGAATTAAGCAACATTTTAGAAATCTTTAAAGTTGGGGTAAGTATTACAGGTACAGCCGAAGCCATGAAATCAACTCAACTTAACTCGGAGATTGCAGATCGTCTATTAGAGTTAAAGGTAAATATGGAGAAAAAGTTTTTACTTGGAACTAAGAATGACGGGTCAACAGCACCATTCAAACGTCAAATGGCAGGGTTACTTGCACAAGCAGATGCTTCAAATGCAGTTCCGGTAACAGGTACTATTGCAGAAGTAGACATTAAAGCAGCCATGCGTAAATTATGGTCAAATAACCTTACAACTGGTACTGTATATGCTTTTGTAAACGCAGATATTAAAGAGGATATTGATAATATTTACAAAGATAAATACGGATATTCTCATGTGACTACTGATTTTGGTTTATTGGTAGATTCAATCAATACTAATTATGGTCGTGTGCATTTCGTATTAAGTCCACATATTCCTGCTGACAAGATTGTATTTTTCAATGATTCATATGTTGATCTTGCTTATTTACGTGAGCCAAGAGTGGAAGCATTAGCGAAAACCGGAGATTCAAATAAGGCACAAATTGTAGCCGAAGCAACTCTTAAAGTTGGTTCTCCAAAAGCAGTTGCAGTTGTAACAGTAACAGCATAATCAAATACATAATTGATGAGAGGGTTCGGAACATTATTCCGAGCCTTCTTTTAATTTAAAAGGAGAAAATCACAATGAATGATCGGGAGATGTGGTTATTAAAACGTAGACGTAAACATATCACGCAAAAGGAAATTGCAGAATATTTACAAGTGACGCAATCAATGATAAGCCACTTTGAAAAAGCTAATCGTGACCTATCGCAAGAAAAAATAGAGCTTTATAAAAAATACATAATTGAAAAATAATCTAAAAAAAGGATGGTGAACCAGTGAAGATAAATACATAGCAAGTCCTCCTTGTGTCCTATTATGGGTTCAAGGAGGTACTTATATAAATAGTATCGTTACTACTTGAAAAGGAGTGAACATATGTACATCTTTCACTCTTATTATGATGAAACAATTTTACAAAGATAACGCTCCGAAATGGACAAATGATACAATGCTAGAACATGATTTAATGTTTGGGGATGACAGTGATAGTGCACTATCCTGTAACTTACTACAAGAAATGACTAATGGATTATGGCAGGTAAACTATTTTTACAACTTTGAAAGTTTCTATCGTATTGAGAAGACAGGAAATCCAATCATAGGGGTTGATATGGCTTTTACAAAGAAGGTTCGCTGCTTTGACAATCACCTTAGCCAACAATATTATAATAGTCCGCATAATCCATATTGTTTTAATTTAAACGTATACAAAGGGATTAACACAGATAAAAATTACTATAAGAAATATCCTTTTAGTACATTAATGCTCCTCATGTCGTACTATGATATTCCACTCCCGAAAACACAAATTGGTAAAGAAATTATTCTAGCAGTGGACTCTAGCTTCATTGGGCATTTTTCAGACAAACCGCATTTCAAAAAAATACATACAGATTGGTTAGAAGATTTAGGCTTTGGTGAATTGGTCGACATTTTAGATCAACGAAACAAGCCTTATTTTTATAATCTACAAGAACATTATGGACTCAATAGCAAAATTCATATTAATGAAGAAGGGTATCTTGAATCTAATATTAATTTCGAGGCGATACGGCCCCATTTAGAATGGAAAATTGGTCTACCTGACGATCAATTCAAATTAATCAAACGGTGTAAACGTGGATATATTGATGTTACTGAAAACCGTTTACCCGAAAATATCATATCACTAGCTTATACGAGTAAGAAAAATGCTTCATTTACATACAATCCAAAAGAGGAATCGTGATTAATTTCACGGTTCTTTTTGTAATCCAATTATAAGAACGCTTGTTCTGTAAAAGGGGATATTGTATGATTAAATATAGGAGGAAATAACTATGAACAAATCAAATTTCTTTTTCTGTTACAATCCAAAACTATTCACATTTTTGCATGATGTGAAGGGGATTGATTATCTCACCGTTGCGAAAAATCCGACTACAGATAAAACGTTCAGCATGTTCTATAAAAATTCTGATTTACAAATTGCCATTGATGAATACAAAGAATTATCTAAATAATCAATATTCTAATATTTTATGAATCTAGGAGGAAATCAAATGAAATATCAAGAAATCACAGACCTATTGAGATTTAATGAAAATGAATCAAACGTATTTATGCCCAATGAAATTTTTGAAGATTTACAGAACAATATGAAAAAGGGTGTACATATTCCAGTAGCCTATTCTTATTATTATCTCATTACTTGGATGTATCGCCATGCTAAGTATGGGGAACTTCAAATTGATAACAAGAAAATAAAGGAGATATTAGGCTATAACGCAGATACTAAAGGTATAGATTACATACTCAAGAAAAACGGATTACTTGATACGATGGGTTATACTGAAACGGTAAAAGATTTTCCTGTTGTTTGGGAGTTATCGGAAGATGAAGGATTAACTTTCACTTTGCTTAGTGAAATGGATGATTATTTTCAAGAGGAAATAAAGGGGAATATCAGTAGAAAATATACAATCAAGTTTCCTGTAAAGGGATTTGAGAGAACATATGATGAAGAAGGAAATGTAGAGCAGTGGGGAACATTCTTTGAGCTAGATAATACACATGGTATTCCATTTGAAGTATTCATGTATTGTATGGATAACGATAAAATAGGTTGCACAGGATTCTATTTATATGCTTTCTTGAAAATGAATAATCAAATATTCAGGGGAGCTTATGACATCCCAATGAAAACACTATCAGAAAAGACAGGTTTACCATATCGTACAATGGCAGATTCATTATCTAATTTAAGACAATATAAGATGGTAGAAGGAATACATAATCAAGAATATTTCTGTTTAGCGATGGAAGATTATAAACGAAAAGCAAACTCATACATAACAAATAAATTTGAATCGTTCACAGATCAACCAGTTGAATATGAAAAAATGAAAGTTTTGGAATCGAAGGAATACTATAAATTATTAGAGGAACAAAAAGAGGAAAAAGAAGAAAGTTTCCCACTGGAATTATTACCATTTTGAATAAGTTACAAATTTGCATTACATATAATATATGGTGAACAACCTGTCAAATTATATTATATGTGAATTATTAAAGTTTAAATTGAATAAGTAATAAATTTACACTACATAGTATATTAAATATAGTGCAAGAATGTAACTTATTCGGTTTAGTAATTATATTTACAAATTTATATTAAGTATAGTGCGAAAATATAACTTATTCGTTTTTACCAAAGGGGGGTTCAATATGAGCCTCCTTTTTCTATTCAAAAATTTAATCAGGAGGGAATCTATTATGAAATTATTTAAAAGTAAACCAAAGAAAATTAAAGAAGTATGTCAGGATATTCGTGTGATTTGTGACAATTCAATTCAAACAATTGACAAATTACAGGATAATGTATCGGAAATGCAAGAGAATGTACAAGAATTTATTAGATTGAATGAGCAACAAATTAAACTTTGCCAAGAAATGATAGATGTACTGGATAAGGCAGGTGATAGACTATGAATATTTATGATGCGTTGGATCACTTACCTGCAAAAAAGAAAGCCTATTTCACATGGAAACATGATATTAGATTTAAACGTGATAATGGGAAGAAATCAAAGGAACAATTTCTTAAAGAAGTCCAAATGAAAACACTCGATAGTTTCATTAAATGGGAACGTACAAGCCAATATAAATCATTAGTCATGTTGCTGATGGAAAGTAGGATTGCAAGTGACTTTGAGGAAATTTATAAAGTTGTGACTGATTCTGCTAAAAAAGGTGAAGAAAAGAGTATTCGTTTATTTTTAACTCTGCAATCTGACATACAGAAAAACGCTAAACTTGCAGCCAAAACTTTCGATACTGTAGAGGATGAACAAGAGGAAGATGATGACTTAGTATTGGATTGATGTCGCTGAGAGCGATTTTAAGCGAATTAACTTTGATTAATTGAATAACTATAAGTTTCATTTGATGTGAGAGGGATACTTTGTGTATCTCTCTTTTTTTAATTATGGAGTTTGGAGGTGGTTACATGCCTATTAGAACAAAATCAGCAAAATTAAATAAGGTACTCAATTCATTTCCTCTTTTTGCGAAGAACATGATTTATATTGTTGACAATAACAATGAGAAGGTAAAGTTTGAACTTAATTCAGCACAATTAGAATTAGAGGACTTGATGGAAAAAAATCGTTTTGTGAATGTTTCTAAAGCACGTCAAAGGCGGAATTTCAACTTATACAGTCGCAAAAGCACTTTGGAGAGCCGTTACTAATGAAAATGAAAATATTCTTATTGTTTCCTATAAATCAGATTCATCTAAGGCATTATTTGAAAAGTTGAAGTCAATGAATGATTGGTTGCCTAGAGATAAATATCCTGATGTATTCCCAACTGTAAAACGTGACAACCGAGATGAGTTAATTTTTTCAAATGGGAGTAAAGTAAGTTGCCTTGTCGGAAGTAACAAAAGTATAGGTCGAGGAAGCAGTTACAGTTGGTTGCACCTATCGGAATATGCTTTTTATGATCGTCAAGAAATGCAATTACTATCAGCCGAACAATCGTTAATGCGTGGAGAACATAGCAGATTGACCATTGAGACAACCTCAAATGGGACTTCAAACAACTTCTATAGATTAACAATGGCAAGTATGAAGGGTAACTCTAAGTATAAAACAATGTTCATTCCCTTTTATCATGACCTTTACAAAAAACAATTCAAATTTGAACATGACGAAGCAGAATCTTGGTACAAAGAAAATAATAAGGGGACTAGATTATCTGTGAAGGATTTAGAACCTGATGAAAAGTTACTGTATGAAAAAGGGTGTAATTTACGTTTCTTGATGTGGAGAAGGTACAAGTTACTTGATATGACCTTACAGGAGTTTCAACAGGAGTATCCGAGCAATATTTTAGAATCCTTTATTTCAACTGGAAGCAGTGTATTTGACCAAACTACAGTATTAGACAGGTTAAATAGTGCGATGCAGCCATACAAGAAAAATGAAATTATCAATGATGTACCTGAATTATTACATAAGTTTATCAACAAAGGATTAGAGATATTTTACCTTCCAAAACGTGGGGTTAAATACTATGGAGGTTGTGATAGTGCAAGCGGTGGAGGGAATGATTATTCAACTATTTCTATATTCAATGAAGAAGGGCAACAAGTATTGAGTTTTTATAATAATAGAGTGCCAGTATATGAGTTTGCAGAGATTATTGATTGTATTGGCAAGTGGTACAACTATTGTTTCTTTGCCATTGAAAGGAATAGTTATGGGCTTCCGGTGTTAGAGCGTTTAAGGAAAGATTATTCTTATCTCAATTTATATAAGCAAAAATTATTCGATCAGCGTACAGGTAAGAAAAAAATGCAACTTGGCTTTACGACAACAGCCAGTTCAAAGAGCGTACTTATTAGTGACCTAAAGGAGAATTTCGAGAAGGGATTAATGTTAGTTGAATGTAGGGAGACATTACAGCAATTCCAATTATTTGTTGAAAATGCTAATGGTTCAATGGGGAATAAAAAAGGTGATAAGAATCATGATGACTTAGTAATTTCTACAGCATTATCAATACAAGCAAGGAAAATTGGTAAGTGGTATGTGTAACCAAGTGACTAGATGTCACATAGTCAGACATTGTGTCTGAGCTTAAAAACAGTGAGAGTATCTCACAGTTAAAGGAGGAATCAGATTGAGTACATTAGAACAGTACATAAAAGAAAAGTATAACGATCCATATTGGTTTGTTGAATTTGTTAATGAAATACATAATCAGCAACGTGTACAAGATGTAGTATCTAAAAAGGAATATTTGAATGGCAGCCATGCTATCTTAAAACGTCAGAGCTATAAATATAACGGTAAGGAGTTTCATCCAAGAAAGATTGTATTGCAATATGCTAAGACTTTATTGAATTTTCAAAAGGCTTATTTGCTACAATATCCAGTTACATTGACAGGTGATAAGAAGGTTATTGAAGAATTTTCAAAAGTAAATAAGAAGGCTAAATTTGACCGCACCAATATAAAGTTACTTGACAAGGTTTTGAAATACGGAATGTGTGCGGAATACTTATATATTGATAATGGTGTGATTAAAAGTAAGATACTTGATCCTAGTGAGTTCTATCCATTGTATGACCATGAACAGAACCTCATTGCGGTTGTGGAAGCTTATATAGTTGATGGTATTAGCTATTACACAGTGTTTACAGATAAGACCGTAGAGAAATATTCAGATGCAGGTGGGCAAATGAAATTAAGGGAGCGATACGCTTCTCTTAGTGGATTACCTATTATATATCATAATGATAATGAAATGGATGAGACACAAGGTAAATCGGAACTAGATGATTGGATTAGTATTCTTGATGGACTTGAAGACCTATTATCAAAATATATGGACGCAACGTACAAGTTTATTGATCCACTATTTATTGTGTCGGGGCAAACATTGAAGGGGCAAAATATTGATAGTTCTGTAGTTGGTAAAGGTATCAATTTAGATGATGGAGCAGATGCAAAGTTTGTAAACAGTCAATTAGATTATAAATCATTTGAAACTATTTATAAGACATTGCTACAAAGTTTATTAGATGTATCAAGTACACCAGCCGTATCAATGAATAAGACAGATATAAGTAACCTGTCAGAAGTTAGTATTAAGCTATTATTCCAGTTGAGTACGATTAAGGCAGGAAGGAATGAACAATTCATGCGTGAAGGCTTGGAGCAGAAATTCAATAAAATCAGACGATTGTTAGAGGGATATAGAAATATATCATTTACGGATGATGAATTTGATTCACTGGACTTGGTATTTACTTATGCGACTCCTTCAAATGATAAAGAGATTATCGACAATATGAAAACGTTACGTGAAATGGGTGCTATTAGTTTGGAAGGAATTTTAGAAGATAGTCCATTTACAACGGATGTACAATATGAGTTGAATCGGATTAAGAGTGAAGGGAAGGGGATAGTACAAGTGGATAATATAAATGATGATTCATTAAGCTATGATAATAAGAAGGATGAAGGACTAGCGGTTTAGTGAAAATGTTGGTATATCAATGGTTTAGTGTAGTAAAGTATATATCACCTCGCACGCACTTGTTATGACGGCAGGGGGACTATAAATAATAAAGTTGTCACAGAGAGTGACTACAAATTCATTTTTAAAAATTTATATCACAGTCAATTAATCGGTTATACGTTAAATTTCCAGTTTAGAGGGATAAATACTCACTCAAATTGACCTTAATTATTTATGCAATATTCATCATCATATAAAGCCTATTATATAGCCCAAAACGTTGATTTATAGGCAATGTATAAAATAATGTATATCGTCTTATCGGACATAATTTGATAACGTCTATAAAATGTTGATATATAAAGGTTTATTGGTGGTGTGTGAAATTTTAACTCAGCATATAATTATGATTATATGACGAATAGAACGAATATAACATACATATTTTTGCATAAAATTTTGTTTTTATTAGATGATTATCGAATGTGAGATACCCCTAAATTGGAAATTGATGACCGCAACATACCATTTTACACACCCGAGAAAAAATGAATATATCCCTTATATTGGTAATATGGTAAAATGTAACCATTGTGATAGGGGGTAGGAAGTTGGAAAATTCAGTTGCTAAGATATTAAGGATAATAGGTATTGTTGAAATTATTTTAGGTGTCATTTTAGGTTTTATATTAGGTAGAGTAGATGTAGGTAGTTTCACTGAGAGATATGTACAGGTATGGTCAACTACATTTATGTGGTGGATTGTAGGTTTTATTTCAGGAATGTTAATCATTGGCTTATCAGAAGTCATTGAATTATTGCATAAGATTAATAAAAAGGTTGGTAAAGATGAAGTAAATGAAACAAATGAAGGAACTGTAAAAGAAATTTATACTCGAAAAGAAGCGGCTAGACTATTGGAACAAAACAAATATAAATAATATTAAATTTTAAAAGGATTAATTCTGAAAAATATTTAACAAGCAAAGTAAATAAGTTAAAATATAGCACTCTTATTCATCTTGGAGTGTCTTTTTATATTTTTAAGATAAAAAATATAAAAACTATAATCCTATAAACAATCCTAATTATGGTACAATTTAACTATTATGTATATAGGAGGATATAGGATGAAAAGGGCATTTATATTATTTGTGGCTATTTTAGTTTTAAGTGGATGTGATTCAAATACATCAAGTAAACCTACTCCTCATAGTAAAGAAGAAACTGTCCAAGAATTGAATGAAATTAAAGATGAAAAACTTATTGAAAGAGAACCTAATGAACAAGATAAAAAATACATAAAATTATTATTAAATAAAGAATACGACACTATAATTGATGAACTTTTTGAATTAGAGAGTAAAAATTCATTGAAAAGTTATTTCTTTCTTGCTAAAGCATTTAAGAAGAAAGAGGATTTTCTCGAATTTAATTACAGTGAGGATTCGGATCCAGAATTTGTAGCTTATGATACAGTTAAATACGCTGAGTACATTTTGGTAGAGCTTGAAAAAGCTAAGTACATTCCTAAAGATATAGAAGATGAAGTTAATGAATTAGAAGCATGGGCAACTGAAAAAAAATCACAGTATGCCCCAATCGTTGAAGAGGAACAAAAGCAAAGAGAACAAGATCAAATTAATGAAACTACGAGGAATCCTCAATCTGTATCTATTGGAATGACTAAAGAAGAAGTATTAACAGAAGGTTGGGGTAGACCGCAGGATGTAAACCGTACGATTACTGCAAACGGTACAAGTGAGCAGTGGGTTTATGCTGGATATAGATATCTTTATTTTGAAGATGGAATTTTAGTTACTATACAGGATTAGAGTACAATGAAAGTAGAATCTTCCATGAGGTGATTTTCGTGCCTAAACAATTCATATTGTTTATTTTAATTTTAATAATGTTAATTGGATGCCAATCTAAAGAAGATACAAACACATTGAGAGCAGATGCAGAAGAAGTATATTTATCCATCAAAGATGAAATTCAAAATGGTGAATCTAGAAGTGATTCTGAATATGATAAAGCAATTGAATTTAAAGAAAAATATCTTTTTAATATGGACGATTATAGAGATGAACAAGAATTACTCTCTTCAATGGAAAAACTAATATTTGGTTATGAATCGTATCAAAGTAGTAAATACCAAGGAAAAGAAGAAAATACGGTTGAATTTAAAAGAAGAGTTGATGAAGCTTTATCAGAATTAGATTTACAATTTAATAATTATTAATATCAAGAAGTGTCAGCAAATTGACACTTCTTTTTTGTGTTTTAAGAAAGGAATGATATTATGAACAACCTACAAAGACTCGAATTAGAGACAAAAGGAATCAAACTGGAACAAGACGAACTATCCATCTATCTACAAGAAAATAACTTGCAGCCATTTGATGAATATAACCCTTCTAGTGCCACTAGCAAGAAACGTATTTATCAATCGGCTTTATCTGTACTTGAATCAATCGCAAATGATGTAACTAGAATGAAAGTTGTTAAAGTAGACGATATGTCGGTATCAGATTTTAGTGACAGTATTCAATCACGTATAGATCAATTAGAACGTAAAATAAGAAATTTAAAAACGGATGAGCAATTACAAAATGAATCTAGTTTCTTCATATTATTTGCTGATTAATTAGTGTCCTATTCTGGGACAGTGTGAAAGGAGGGTAAACATTGTTTACGCATAACATAGATGATTTACAATATATATTTGACTCGGCAGGAAAAAGCGTAATCGTAAATGACACTAAAATGAATGTAATCGTAACTAATCCTGCAATTAGTGAATATGAAGAAAGATATATACATAGCCTACAGAAAGTTTCTAGGGGCGATATAGTTACATTAGAAGGTGAGAAGTATATTTCTATTACTGAATCCATTACAAAACGTGGCAGTAAGTATAAAACTCTTATTAGACATCTAAATGCTACTATTAAGATGAAAGGCGAGCCTACAGAAATTCAAATTGGTGAGAATCCATACACTGGAGAACCTATATATGAATATATAGAAGGGGAAGATTTTTATATTGCTGCAATAGTCGACAATAAATCATTTTCAGTTAATTTTAATCAACCTATTATATTACCCAATAATCAGATTGAGGTTATTGTACAGGATAATGAAATAAATAGAAGTTTATTTGCAAGTGGTAAGGATTTTAGTGTAATTGAGAAAACGTGGACTGTACTTAATCAGGATTTAAGTAAGAGTGGATTGTTGATTTTAACCTGTGATAATAAAATATAGATATTCAGTTATAAATTAGAACATAATACTTGTTATTTTTTACAGATTATTATAAGGTGAAATTAGAAAAAATAATATGGTCAAAAACACTGAAAAACATTGATATATCAATATATACGGTGGTCTCCTTTAACGGATTTATTCGCACAGATTATTATCAGTACTGGGGGAAACGTCCGCCGCGTAAAGGCTGATAGGTCAATTTCTGTAAAAAATATGGTTGTGGGCGTTTGATAATTCGTTCCAACCTTGCTTATCATTCCCTTTTCTGCTATTCTAAAGAAGAATTATTTTTGTTCTAGGTTTAAGGAAAGCCCTTAATATTTCATGAGCAAGGATAGTAATACAATGTGTCGTAAGCGCACTAGGAGGCAACAAAAATGGAACAAGGTAAAGTAAAATGGTTTAACGCAGAAAAAGGTTTTGGATTCATCGAACGTGAAGGTGGAGACGATGTATTCGTACACTTCTCAGCAATCCAAGGCGAAGGATTCAAAACATTAGAAGAAGGACAAGACGTGACTTTTGAAGTAGAACAAGGTCAACGCGGACCTCAAGCTTCTAACGTTAATAAAGCTTAATTCTAAAAACACAGACAGGCTCTCCATTTAGGGAGTCTGTTTTTTTATGTAAAGCTGCTAATCCATCATACTGTTTAGCGTCCAACTATGTAAAAATCTTGACCATTTTAAAAAAATAAAGGATAATATAAATTTGTCTTAGAATATATACTACATAGGAATAATTGACTGTTCCTTTATAAAAAATAGAGAAGATGTTAAACAAAGGGGAGACAAAAATGCTTAAAACACTACCTTTTCCAGTTACTAAAGAAGATTCTTTTTATGATAAACTTTCCGAATGGATCGGTGATGTTTTTTACGATATTCTTCCCGATAAAGGCTTTGAGCTACGTGATGAGCAAGTTTTTATGGCTTTTCAATTAGAAAAAGCATTTAAGGAAAAGAAGATAAGCTTTGCTGAAGCGGGGGTTGGAACAGGGAAAACCCTTGTGTACTTACTTTATGCGCTCTGTTATGCGCGTTATACGAATAAACCGGCGATTATATCTTGTGCAGATGAAACGCTGATTGAACAGCTTGTCAAAAAAGAAGGAGACATTCAAAAGATTAAGGATGCTCTTGGTATTACGATGGATGTACGCTTAGCGAAATATCATGATCAATATGTGTGCTTAAAGAAACTGGATCATGCAATTAATCATATCGATTCAGAAGGGATTGATCGATTGTATGATGAATTACCTAGCTTTGTACATGATCACGGATCTATGACTTCCTATACTCCTTATGGAGATCGAAAGCAATATCCATATTTAGATGATGAAGACTGGGGGCAAGTTGGTTGGGATGCGCTGCAAAACTGCTTTACTTGCGATAAGCGTCATCGTTGTGGACAAACATTATCACGTGACTATTATCGAAAAGCAGCAGATCTTATTATTTGTTCTCATGATTTCTTCATGGAACATGTATGGACAAAGGAGAAGCGTAAACGAGAAGGTCAATTGCCATTGTTGCCGGAGCATAGCTGTGTAGTTTTTGATGAAGGTCACTTACTAGAATTATCTGCTCAAAAAGCACTTACCTATAAAATTGGTGAGCAAACACTAGAAACAGTGCTAGAGCTTTTATCTGCGAATCAAGTACGTGAAGAAACTTTATTTATGATTGAGGACTTAATTGATCTTAATGAAGAATTCTTTTACCTTTTAAAAGAAAAGGCGGTTCATGTTAGCGGTTCAAATCGCTATGAAATTCCTTCATCGACACAATTAACAAGTTTTGCTCTTACATTTCAGCGGCAAATTGAAAAGCTGGAAGAAAGTTTAGTATTTGAAGCAGAAATGTATACGATTAATGAGTATGATTTGAATGTTGTTGAAGAATATTTAGAACAACTCGGGTATTCGTTATCGCTGTTTGCTAGAAACGAACAAGCAATTACGTGGTTTGAAGAAAATGCTGAAACGAAAACGCTCGTTATTATGCCGCGTCTTGTAAAAGATATTTTAGCCGAGCAAGTATTTAATAAACAGCTTCCATATATTTTCTCATCTGCTACGTTATCGGATAATCAATCATTTGAGTATATTGCTGATAGTCTTGGGATTCAAGATTATTTAAGTTTTTCTGTCGAATCTCCATTTGATTACGATGAGGTAATGAGTATTTATATGCCTGCTTTTGAAGAAAATCGAGGGCAAGATAAGCTGCAGTATACGTTGAAAATGATTGAAGAAAATGAAGGAAAGACACTTGTTCTCTTTCAATCGAAGGAAGAATTGCAATGGTTCCGTGAACATTGTTCGGAAAGCAGCTATCCGCTTTATTTTGAGGGAGATGCAGAAATCAGTGAACTTGTGAAAAAATTTCAAGAAGAAGAGCAGTCTGTTCTGCTTTCCTATCATTTATGGGAAGGGTTGGATGTACCGGGATCATCGCTTGAAAATGTCGTCATTTTCTCTTTGCCGTTCCCGCCTCATGACCCCGTTTTCACAGCGCAACGAAAAGCGGTAGATGAGCCGTTTGAAAAAGTAGATATGCCGTACATGTTATTACGATTAAGACAAGGAATTGGTCGTTTAATTCGAACGAGTGAAGATAAAGGTTCTGTCCATATTTTACTTGAAAAAGATGTGCAGCCAGCTGTAGTTGAAAAAATTGTTTCTGTTTTACCGACAAAAGTACAAGCCTAGAAAAAAAGTCAAGGTGGATCATATAAGCCACCTTGACTTTTTTAGGTTTTGTTAAACAATATTGCTGATAAAATGAGTCAAAAATCAACAACGTTCTATAACAAGGCCTTCTTTATAATATAATAAGAGGGTTTTTTATTTTATTTGTATTTATTGGACAGATGTATAGTGACTCATGGCTTCTTCAATGGATTGATAGACAATATCAACCATTTGTTGTAGTTCTTCTTGTTTCATAGCTAATATTGGCATCATCGTAATAACAGGACCTAGTTCGCGAATAATTAATCCTTTTGATCGAGCTATCATAATAATTTGGTTAACAATTGGTTCATGAACAGAAAATGTTTCTTTCGATTTCCGATTCTTCACAATTTCAATTCCGACCATTAATCCACGCTGTCTAATATCGCCGACAATTGGAAGCTCGTAAAGTTTAGATAAATATTGACTAAATGCTTTTGCTTTTATTTGGATATTCTTGACTAGTTCTCTTTGTTCAATTAATTCGATATTTTTTAGGGCAATCGAACAGGCTAATTGGTTTCCTGTATATGTATGGCCATGATAAAACGTTTTCTGTTCTTCAGGATTTCCTAAGAAGGCATTATATACTTTATCGCTTGCAATTGTGGCAGCTAATGGCATATAGCCTCCTGTAATGCCTTTTGCAATACACATAATATCAGGTACTACCTGTTCTTGTTCACAAGCAAAAAGAGTTCCGGTACGACCGAATCCTACGGCTACTTCATCGCAAATTAACAATACATCATACGCTCGGCATAATCTTTCCACTTCTTTCAAAAATCCATGTGGCTGCGTAATCATACCAGCTGCTCCTTGGACTAAAGGCTCGATAATTAACCCGGCAATATGCTCTGATTCTGCCTGTAACAATTCTTCAAGTCTGTGCAGGCAATAGCGTTTTACTTCTTCTTCATTGCCGATTTCATCCATTTGATAGGTATACGGAGAAGGAATCGCAATTCGTTCAAATAAAAGCGGCTGGAAAATTCGATGGAACAAGTCCATTCCTCCAACACTGACTGCTCCAATCGTGTCTCCATGATAAGCCTCGTCAAGAGAAATAAATTTGTTCTTATGTTTATATTTTTCTGAATCGATATTTTGCCAGTATTGATAGGCAATTTTTAAGGCAATCTCAACAGACGCTGACCCTGTATCTGAGTAAAACACTTTAGATAAGTTTCCTGGAGTGATTTCTGCTAGTTTTTTTGCAAGTAAAATAGATGGCACATTTGCTGAACCAAGTAATGTAGAGTGAGAAATTTTTTCGATTTGTTCATGCAGCGCTGAATTGAGCTCAGGATCACTATGACCGTGTACATTGACCCAAAGAGAGGCATATCCATCTAAGTAAGCTTTTCCTTCTACATCAAAGAGGTAGCTGCCTTTTCCTTTTTCAATAATTAAAGGGTTATTTTGAATATACGATTTCATTTGAGTGAATGGATGCCAAACATATTCTTTATCCCATTGTTCTAATTGCTTATTTGTGTAGGACACAATTAAACACCTCCTGAATTTGTGTAACAAAATGATTATTTTGAAGTAGTTTTTCAATGAATGAGTCCATTTCTGTATGTATATTTTCGAAATTTGGCAAACAAACAAGCGGTGAAACAGCTATTAATTTTTCAATTGTTTGCACATTATCTTGATGAATCTCATTCGTATGATTGAACCGATTAAAGATGATAGATTGGATGTTCAATTGACATGCTTGTGCATATGTAAAAGTAGTCAAAGCGTCATGAATAGCACCTAATCCACTAGGGGAGACGGCGATAATCGGGAGCTCTGCATCTATTACTAAATCTTTTGTCATGTAAAAACCTGCTTTTTGTTCAATTAGTGGAACAGCTAATCCTCCAGCTCCTTCTACAAGGACTACATCAAACTCTTTTTGTAATTGTTGAATTCGATTTAAAATCCGTTGTATATCAATTTCTTGCTGAGTTAATCGGATTGCGAGATGAGGAGATGTTTCTGGTTTAAGTTGATAAATTCCTGAATTCTCTACTCCTAATTCCGTTTCAAACCAATGGAGATCTGGATAACCTTGTATATCTTCTCTATATCCAGTTTGAAAAGGTTTACAAATCATTGTTTTAACGCCTAATTGATTCAGTGTTTTATACAAGAAACTCGTTACCACTGTTTTTCCAATATCGGTTCCTGTCCCGGTTATAAAATAAGCTTGTCCCACTCTCTTTATCTCCTTTTCTATCAAGTAATGCACTCTTACAAGTAGTTTATTTTCTGTTTATTCTCTGTAGGCTGAGCTGCCTGTGAATCTAATATAAAACGTTGAATTTGAGGTTTTAGTCGATAAATTAAGACAGAGCATATAACACAAAGTAGTAAATCACCTGGAATTGGTAAAATCATGCCGAAGAATAAAGTGTCTTGAATGGATAAAGGTTTTTCTATAATCCATTTCATAGAACCATAAAGCCATGCACAACCAAATAGGTATACGACCGAAAGTGTGGCTGCATTAGCTAAAAAAATAGAAAATATCTTTTGTAATTGTAGTTTTTGAATGAGATATCCGTTTAATGCAGCGCCGGCAATATAACCTAATAGGTAACCAAATGTAGGTTTGAAAATATAACCGAAACCGCCTCCTTCAGCAAAAACAGGTACTCCAATAAGTCCAATTGTTACGTAACAAATTTGACTTAACATACCGATACGGGGTCCTAATAAAGCACCAGCAAGGTAAACAGGCACAATTTGGAGTGTGAATGGTATGTACGGGATTGGAATTTTAATATAGGCTCCGACAACTGTTAGAGCGGTAAATAAAGAAATATAGGCCAATGTTTTTGCCTTCACATAAAACACCCCCTTTCACTGCATTTTAGTTTGCACTATTCAATTCCTATTGTCAACTTAAAAATTAATAGGTTTACAATAGAAACGGAGGATTTTTTATCATAAACCAATTGAAAGAAAAAAGCATGATTATTTATGGACTTCACATAATATGGTAAGGTTAAAAGGATTGAAGGGGGGAATAGCAAAGTGGCTATTGCAATTGATAAGGTTGAACGAGAATTTTTAGAGTATATCAAAAAAATCGCTGCTTATCATGAGGCACTTTCTGTGATTTATTGGGACTTACGTACAGGAGCTCCAAAAAAAGGGGTCGAACAGCGTTCAGAAGTTATTGGGATGTTGTCATCTGAAGTATTTAAAATGGGTACGAGCAAGGAAATGGCTCACTTTATTGCAACGCTTTCAGCAAAGGATAACCAAGCTCAATTATCAGAAGTAACGAAAAGAATGGTAGAAGAATGTAAAAAAAATTATGAACGTAATAAAAAGATTCCAATGGATGAATATAAGGAATTTGTCATCTTACAATCTAAATCGACAAGCGCTTGGGAAGAGGCTCGTGAAAAAGCGGACTTCTCTTTATTTCAACCGTATTTAGAACAGATTGTTGCTTATACAAGAAAATTCATTGAATATTGGGGATATGAACGCTATAGGTATAATACGTTATTAGATATGTATGAACCAGGTATGACGGTCGACGTATTAGATCAAGTATTTGCTGAGCTGCGTGAACGGATTGTACCGCTGGTTAAACAAATTTCAATGAGCCCGCATCAGCCAGATACATCATTTTTGTATAAATATTTTCCAAAAGAAAAGCAAAAACAATTTAGTTTAGACATTCTAAAGCAATTGGGCTATGACTTTGATGCAGGACGATTAGATGAAACAGTTCATCCATTTGCGACAGGGATTAATCGCGGTGATGTGAGGGTGACGACTCGCTATGATGAATATGATTTTCGTGGAGCCATATTCGGGACGATTCACGAGTGTGGTCATGCGATTTATGAACAAAACATTTCAAGTGCGTTAACAGGAACATTGTTAGACGACGGGACTTCGATGGGAATTCATGAATCGCAATCGCTATTTTTTGAGAATTTTATTGGGCGAAATAAGCATTTTTGGGAGAAGCAATATTCGTTGTTACAAAAATACGCTCCGGAACAATTTACCGGTGTATCACTAGAGAGCTTCTACCGAGCCATTAACGAATCGAAGCCTTCCCTCATTAGAGTAGAGGCGGATGAACTTACATATCCTCTTCATATTATGATTCGTTATGAAATTGAAAAATCGCTATTTGATGGTGAATTAGAAGTAAAAGATTTACCGAAAGTATGGAATGATAAATATGAAGAATATTTAGGGATTGTGCCAGATAATGATGGAGTAGGTGTTTTACAAGATGTGCATTGGTCTGATGGAAGTTTTGGTTATTTCCCATCTTATGCACTAGGGTATATGTATGCAGCTCAAATGAAACAAACCATATTGAGAGACTTGCCTCATTATGACCAGTTATTAACAAGCGGTAATATCGGCCCAATTAAACAATGGTTGAATGAACAGATTCATCAATATGGAAAGATGAAAAAACCATTAGACATTTTGAAGGAAACGACAGGAGAAGGTCTAAATGCACAATACTTGATTTCCTATTTAGAGGATAAATATAGGGATGTCTATAAATTGAATTGAATCATCAACAAAAGCCTTGGACGCCAAGGCTTTTGTTGATGATTAAGCATATTATACAGTCTCTCGATTTTAAGTACATGGCTTCTAACGGACAAATTCAAGTATAATAGTCGAAGTAACTATCGGGAGTATTTTGTAGAATTAAACTATAGAAATAAATTTGTAATTTTCAAAAAACGCGAACGATAAATTCATATTTGGAAAATAAGTTCGTCTTTTTCTTGAAAAATAGCTTTTCAAAAGTGTATAACGTTGCTATAATGCATGTATTGCATCTAATAGTTTCGCTCGTATAATCGTGGGGATTGGCCCACAAGTTTCTACCGGATTACCGTAAATAATCCGACTATGAGTGGGAAATAAATCTTGTGTATCACGAATGATGAATGTATCCACATTCGTAGAAGCCCGAGAACTATTGTCTCACTTAACAGACAATTGTTCTCGGGCTTTTTGCATAGTTCAAAATCGTGATATTTGCCTAGATGGCTAACAGATAAACATCCTAGATTGGGAGGAAGCTTTATGCAGCTTTTAAAGGAAAAGATTTTAAACGAAGGAGAAGCTCTTTCGGAAACAATTTTGAAGGTAGACTCGTTTTTGAATCACCAAATGGACCCGGTGCTTATGAAAAAAATGGGGGAAGAATTTGCAAAGAGATTTGAGGGAAAAGAGATTACAAAAGTGTTAACGATTGAATCGTCAGGAATTGGTCCTGGTGTGATGACAGCATTAACATTAGATGTACCTCTAATCTTTGCTCGTAAACGTAAATCATTGACGTTAACGGAAGATTTAATTACTTCTTCTGTTCATTCGTTCACGAAACAAGAAACAAATACTATTACGGTTTCTAATAAGTATATTGTCCCAGGAGACAAAGTTTTAATTATTGATGATTTTCTCGCGGTAGGTCAAGCGGCAAGAGGCTTAGTGGATATTTGTAACCAAGTCGATGCAGAAGTTGTTGGTATTGGAATTGTCATTGAGAAAGCTTTCCAAGATGGAGGCAAGGAATTACGAGATCAAGGTTTCCAAGTGGAATCGCTTGCTCGAATTCAAGCATTGAAAAAAGGCGAAATTACTTTTGCAGAAGAACTGGAAGGAGCCGCTGCTCATGTCTAAACAGTCACCGATGAAGGTTGGTTCACTCGGATTACAGCATGTTCTTGCGATGTATGCAGGAGCGGCTGTTATTCCTCTAATTGTCGGCGGGGCTTTAAAGTTAACCGCTGAGCAATTAACGTATTTAGTTTCGATTGACCTTTTAATGTGTGGAGTTGCTACCCTGCTTCAAGTTTGGAAAAATAAATTTTTTGGAATTGGTCTTCCTGTTGTATTAGGATGTACATTTACAGCCGTAGGTCCTATGATTGCAATCGGAAGTCAGTATGGGGTTACATCTATCTATGGCTCTATTTTAGTTTCTGGATTGATTGTCCTTTTAATTAGTAATTTTTTTGGAAAATTAGCAAAGTTCTTCCCTCCAGTTGTAACAGGTTCCGTTGTAACGATTATCGGGCTTACGTTAATTCCTGCTGCGATTAATAATATGGGAGGCGGGCAAGGAGCACCTGATTTTGGAGCGTTAGATAATATTGGTTTAGCTTTTGGAACATTAATTTTTATTCTTCTTATGTACAAGTTTTCTACTGGTTTCATTCGTTCTATTTCGATCTTAATTGGATTGATTGGTGGAACAATTGTTGCTTATTTTATGGGGAAAGTAAGTTTTAAAGCAGTAGAGGATGCATCGTGGCTGCACATGCCTGATCTGTTTTACTTTGGTACACCTACTTTTAATGTGACAGCTATTATTATTATGACATTAGTAGCTATTGTTAGTTTAGTAGAATCAACAGGCGTCTATTACGCATTAGGAGAAATTACGGGTAAAGACATTAAAGAAAAAGATTTAGTTGGCGGATATCGTTCAGAAGGTATTGCGACGATTATCGGTGGATTATTTAATTCTTTTCCGTATACAGCTTTTTCGCAAAACGTGGGCTTAATTCAATTATCGGGTGCTAAATCGAAGAATGTTATTTTTACAGCAGCTGGTATTATGATTGTAATTGGATTTATGCCAAAAATCGGTGCGTTTACAACTATCATTCCTTCTGCTGTTCTAGGTGGAGCAATGATTGCTATGTTCGGTATGGTAGTAGCGGCTGGTATCAAAATGCTAAGTAAAGTAGATTTTAATTCACAAGGAAATTTATTAGTTATTGCTTGCTCTGTTGGAATGGGTCTAGGTGTTTCCGTTGTTCCAGGTTTATTTTCTCAAGTTCCAGAGAGTATGAAGGTTTTAACGGATAGTGGAATTGTTGCCGGTAGTTTAACAGCTATTATTCTGAATATTGTGTTCAATATGATTCCATCGAAAAAAGAGAAACAGGTTCCTTTAGAAGTGAAGAAAGCGGCTTAATATAAAAAACTACCTTCTTAACTCGAATTTGAGTTAAGAAGGTAGTTTTTTTGTCAATATCCTTACTTCTCTTGCATATACTGTAAATAATATATAGAGAGAAAGTAAGTGAGCCGAGATGGAGAAGAAATATTGTTTACATTGTCAAACGCTATGCAGTGAAGAAAATGTATGTAAAGTATGTGGTAAGCAAGAATTTTGCAGCCTTATTATTAAAGTTCAATATCAATCTGAAAAAGATTCAAAAACAAACTATTAAAAACCCTGCTAAGTATGATAAAGTATCATACTTAGCAGGGTTTTTAGATAGTATGAAAAATCGCTTTTACATTTTAATCATCAAGATGATATGAATAGTTCCGGTGTTTTCAAGATGGATAGGCAGGCAAATGGCTTTTTCAAATCCATACATTTTTGCTTTGCCGACAAGGACAGTAGGAGGAGTAATATCCATACTGATGTTACTTTGTACCAAGGTAGTAGCTAAGTTCCCTGCAATCATATTACCAAGCTCTGAGGTAAACGATTCTAACATTTCACCTTCAAGAGGCATGCCAAACATCGCTTCTCCAATTTTACTCATGCATGATTCAGAGCCTTCGATAATTAATCTGCCTGGTATATCTCCTGTCATCCCGATTAATACACTAAGAGCTTCTTGTTCGAAAGGTTGGTTAATTAGGTTTGGTTTGTCCGTTTCCATTGTGAGTGGTAATACTGACTTTACAGCTGAAATTGTTCCATTTAAAACAGTTGTAACATGAGTACTAATGGCCATTTTTATTTCCTCCGATTCCATGGATTTCTTTTATCATACCAAAGAAATAGTCTTAAATTACTATTTGTTTTTAAAAATTTATGAACTTTATTTATAAGGGGATGATGCTTTGAATAATCCTTCAATGACTGGAGATATTAACCACTAATTGAAGGGGTGGGAATATATGGCTTATGTATTGTCTTCAGCTCATGCAGAGTTGCCTTATGCGTTAACACAGGACGCAATTATGGAGTTCTCAAGAGAGATTTTTGGAGAATCATTTAAGAATATTGAACGATTATTACAGGCATTTAAAAATGGACAAGTGCAAACGCGTTATTTTTCCAATCATCTAGACTGGTTTAAAGAAGAACGGACCTTTGCGGAAAGAAACGACATGTATATCGATCAAGCTGTTCAATTCGGTACAGAGGCGGTTAAGAAGTGTTTAACCAATGAACGATTTTTAAAAAGGGAAGTAGCAGAGAGAGAAATTGATGCTTTTTTTTACATATCTAGTACAGGACTTGCAACACCAACGATTGAAGCTCGAATTATGAATATTCTCCCATTCCGTCCACATACAAAAAGGATTCCGATTTGGGGGCTTGGGTGTGCAGGAGGTGCGAGCGGACTTGCGCGCGCTTTTGACTATTGTCAAGCTTATCCTAAAGCAAAGGTGCTTGTACTTAGTGTAGAGCTTTGTAGTTTAACATTTCAGAAACGAGATATTTCTAAAAGCAATATCATTGGAACATCGCTTTTCTCCGATGGGGTAAGCTGTATTTTAGTATGCGGAGACGACGTGCCGGCAGCGGAGCTTTCCAGTAGAGGTCAGCAGTTTCATGTGCTTGCGAGTCAATCAACACTTATGCCCGATTCATTAGATGTCATGGGCTGGAATGTGAAAGATGAAGGACTGTATGTTGTGTTTTCAAAAGATATTCCAACAATTGTGAAACAATGGCTAAAACCGAATGTTACAGCCTTTCTTGAAGAATATAACGTGACATTGCAAGATATTCGCTATTTTGTGGCGCATCCAGGTGGAAAGAAAGTTATTGAGGCTTATCAAGAGGCACTAGGATTTCATGAAGAGATGACATCAATTTCTATGGAGGTTTTAAAGGAGTTTGGAAATATGTCTTCTGCGACCGTTTTATATGTATTAGAACGATTTATGGAACGTGGGGGGATCCGTGGAGAATATGGCTTAGCAGCTGCACTTGGACCTGGTTTTTCTTCAGAATTAGTCTTAATGAGGTGGAACTAATGTTATTTCCAATTTTATTTAGTTTTGTTGTTGGACAACGGTTCATCGAACTAATTATTGCGAAACGAAATGAAAAACAGTTAAAAAACAGCGGTGCGATTGAGTTTGGGGCGGACCATTATCCATGGATTGTCTTACTTCATATTGGTTTCTTTACAGTGTTGCTGAGTGAAGTGCTTCTATTAGAACGTGGATTATCTGCTTTATGGCCAATTTGGTTGTTGTTGTTTACACTTGCTCAAATAGGACGAATATGGGTGATAAGCTCTTTAGGGAAACATTGGAATACCAAGATTATTGTCTTACCATCAGCTGATGTCGTTATTAAAGGACCCTATAAATTTATGAAGCATCCGAACTATGTTATTGTGGCTACCGAAATTCTTGTGTTATCGCTGTTGTTTAATGCTTACTTCACAGCCATTATTTTTTCATTATTAAATGTTTGGATGATGAGGGTGCGAATTCCAATAGAGGAGCAAGCTTTGCAGGAACATACAGCATATTTTTCTGTATTTAAGCAAAAATAATAAATAAAAAAGTCAAAAAATTCATTGAAAATGATTATCGTTCATGATAAGATTTAAATGAACATGAAAATTATTCTCAATATACTTACTAATGAATGAAGATATAAATAATTAAAAGGACGGTGCTTTAAATGGTTTGGTTATTTATTTTATTAACGGTAGTTACATATAGCTTTGTGATGAAACATGTATTAAGTCATATTCAAAAGCCGGTTAAAGTAGCGAACAAGCAAAACTATGTGAAAAATGAAAATATGGTAACAGTAGTTTCCGTTCAACCAGTCAGATCATGAATCTGGCTTTTTTTTATGCCTTCATACAATGAGGTCTGAATTTTCCTGTAGGAATAAATGTAGAAATCGTTTACAATAAGGATAAATAAAGAGATATGAGGGGTATGGATTCATGATTCAACAAACATTAGAGCAACAGTCAAAAATGGGAGTTTTGACCGCACTATATGAAAAGTTTCAGTCGGCTGGGGATGTAAGTAATGCCGATAAAATGAAGCAGTTAATAATGAAATGTAATCAAGATGAGTTTGTCCTTGCATTTTGCGGTCACTTTTCAGCCGGAAAATCAAGCATGATTAACTTTTTATTACAAGATCAAGTGTTGCCATCGAGTCCGATTCCAACAAGTGCGAATACAGTTAAGGTGCAAAAAGGGGAGAACTATGCGAAAGTATTCTACCATGATCAGCCGCCTGTCTTATTTCCAGCGCCGTATGATTTTAAGGAAGTAAAGAAATTTGCTAAAGATGGTGACTCTGTCTCAGCCATTACGATTAGTTCAAGTGAATTTCCATTGCCAGAATCTTGTGTCATTATGGACACACCTGGGATTGATTCTACGGATGATGCACACCGGGTTTCAACGGAGTCGGCTCTGCATTTAGCAGATGTTGTGTTTTATGTAATGGATTACAATCATGTTCAATCGGAAGTGAATTTTCTATTTACAAAGGAACTAATTGAAGCAAATAAACCAACGTACTTAATTATTAATATGATTGATAAGCACGATGAGAAAGAACTCAGCTTTGAAGGCTTTCAGCGTTCCGTAACGGAAGCATTCGCAAACTGGAATGTATTCCCAAGTGGTATTTTCTATACATCTGTAAGGGATTTAGACTTGGAAGCGAACCAAATTGAAACGGTACGTCAATTTATTTATGAGATGGCTGAGAAAGGTGAAGCCAGTGGTACAGACACAGTTATGCAGTCTGCCCATGTTTTAATCGAGAAGCATCTTAGTTGGTTAGAGGAACAATTTGAGGAAGAGCATGAGAAGGAGTTTACATTATTAGCGGAATTACCGGATGATGAACGAGTGCAAATGACGGAGCAAGTGGAAAGTCTTCAACAAGAAAAGCGTGACATTCTTGCACGAATCGATCATGTGAAAGAACGATTTACGGATGATTTAGAAGAGATTTTGAAAAATGCTTATCTAATGCCAGCTCCTACGCGTGATTTAGCGACAGCCTTTTTAGAATCCACACAGTCTGACTTCAAAGTAGGCATGCTGTTTGCTAAAAAGAAAACAATGGCTGAGAAAGAGGAGCGATTACGTGCTTTTCTTGCTGATATTCAAGAAAAGGTAAAGATTCAACTGGAATGGCATATTAAAGAAATGGCCGTTAAAGTTCTTGCAGATGCTGAGGTTCATGATGCGAACTTAGAAAGTGAGGCACAATCGCTTTCGATTTCCATTATGGAGGAGTTTTTAAGAGGCTCTTTAAAACCGCAAGCTAGTATGACCGGAGAGTATGTGCTGAATTATACAAATGACTTGGCGAACTCTATCAAGAAAGAAGCACGTGGAGTAGCGGATCAATTTTTAGCAGATTTATTAGCTGCTATGAAGAAGAAAGCGGATAATAAATTACGTCAGCTATCTACTGAACTTGAGCAGTATGCTGATTTTGAAAGAGCATTAAATGCTTCCGCCGCCTTAGGTGATAAAGTAACAAAAGAACAAAAAGAGCTGCAAGATATTGCACATGCAACTTCTGATGTATTCGACAATCTAGCTGTTGACACATTAGTGAATCAATGGCTAGAAGAGGAACGAAATGTGAATGTGAAGATGATGGAAATAGGAAATCACGAAGTACGTGATGGAGCTGGTGCTTCTATTCTTGCAGAAATGGAAGCAAGTGCTGGTACAGACGTGAAGGAAGCATCGGTTGTTAAAGGCGATTTACGCGGAAAAGAAAAACTTCTTGAAACGGCAACAAGTTTACAAGAAGCCGCTGAGCTGATTCAGCCTTTAAAAGGATTCCAATCTTTATACAAAGAATTGACAGACAAAGCCAGTCGCCTAGAGCAGCAAACATTTACCGTTGCTTTATTCGGGGCTTTTAGTGCAGGGAAATCCTCCTTCGCTAATGCGTTAATGGGCGAAAAAGTATTGCCTGTTTCACCGAATCCGACGACAGCTGCTATCAATAAAATTATGGCGTCAAATGCGGAGCATTCACACGGTACTGCAACTGTTCAATTAAAAACAGAAGCGATGTTACTCGAAGACGTATCACTTGCGCTAAATGCTTTTGGAAAGCAAGCAAAAACACTGGATGAAGCGTATCAATTTGCGGGTGAGATTGTTGCGAAAGCAGATGAACAGGAAACAGGTAAAACGTATCTTTCTTTCTTAAGAGCGTTTCATCAAGGGTTACCTCCTTACAAAGAGCAGCTTGGTACAGTTATTACAGTAGATTTAGATGGCTTTAAAAGCTTTGCGGCTGAGGAATCGAAGTCTTGTCTTGTTGATTTAATTGAACTGTATTATGATTGCGCCATGACGAAGCAAGGAATGGTATTAGTTGATACACCGGGAGCCGATTCCATTAATGCTCGTCATACAGGAGCGGCCTTTGAATATATTAAAAATTCGGATGCCATTTTATTTGTGACGTATTATAATCATCCATTCTCGAAAGCGGACCGTGAGTTTTTAATTCAGCTTGGTCGTGTTAAAGATTCCTTTGCGATGGATAAAATGTTCTTTATCGTTAATGCGGTAGATTTGGCGGAAACGACAGAAGAATTAGAGGACGTAATCGAATATGTGAAAGACCAATTAAATGGCTTTGGTATTCGCTTCCCGAAATTATTCCCGTTAACGAGTAAAGGGGCGCTTTCAGAAAAGCTTGAGCCAGGTTCCTTCCATCACGCATTCTTGCCGAATAGTGGAATTAGTACGTTCCAATCACGTTTCGATGACTTTATTGAACATGATTTAACGGACCTTGCGATTGAGTCAGCAGAAGCGGCTGTCATTCGCGCAGAAGAACTATTAGCGGATGTAATTGCTGCTTCTAAACAAGATGAGCAAGCGAAATTGCGTGCATTAGAAACGTTGAACGAGGAAAGCCAAGCGATTGCTGACATACTTGCGGTGATTCCGAGCGAAGCAGAGAAAAAACGATTGAAAAAAGAAGTGGATGAACTAACTTTCTATAGTAAGCAGCGTGTCTTTTTACGTTTTACGGATTTCTTTAAAGAATCCTTTAACCCAGCTGTTATTAAAGACGATGGGCAGGACTTAAAGGTTGTATTGAAGCAAGCGCTACAAAGTTTACTAGAATCATTAGGCTTTGACCTTTCCCAGGAAATGAGAGCGACGGCTTTGCGTTCAGAAGTATTCGTTAATAAGCTATTAAAAGAAAAGCAAGTGTCACTGTTACAGCAAATTCAAGATGTTAGAAAGACCATTTCTTTGCAGTCTTATGAAGCGGCAGGACGGGATATTCCTGAATTCAAGCGGGCTTTTGAAGACCTAACAGAAGCGGAATTCAAAAAAGAGTTAGCTCTTTTTAAGAATCCAAAAGCCTTCTTTGAAAAAAATGAAAAAGTGCATATGAGCAATGGTATTCAAGCGCGTTTAGATCAGCCGGCTCTTGATTATGTACAATTCCAAGGTGGACGTATGTTTGAAGCCTACACAGCGATGCTTGAAGAAGAACTAGCTGCCATTCAACAAGCTTATCAACGAGAAATTGCTGATATCTTTGCTGGTTTACGTTCTGCTTTAGAAGAAAAAGTGGATATTCCGTACTATGAAGAAGTATTGACGAAAATGAAAAGAAAGCATTCTTAATGAAAGAAGCAGACTTACTAAAATAAGTAAGTCTGCTTTTTACTTTTTTGTTTGAAAGGGTGATTCTACCTCTCTTCTCACAATGATACTAAAATAAAAATATCAATAGATTAATTCTTCCTAATTTCACGTTCATTTAATGGTTGGACAGGACGGTGATTATCTGGGAAGATTTGACGAAATGCCTCAATTTGTTCTTTAGACATTTCAATTGGCTGCTCTAATACAATCCAATTAACGTTTTCAGAACAGGGGGGAGTTGTTAATGAGCCATTATATTTAAATGATTGTTGATCCTTTGGAAGAATATCCATTAAGTTTATCGGATTAGCTAGTTTCTTCGCTTCAGTTGTTTTTTCTTGAGGGAGAGCTTTCCAGGCCTGTTCAAGAACCTCATTTGCTTTGCCTTCCTTAATCATTAGCCCTACTACGGCTAATTGATTCTTGGCATCTTTATGTACGAGATGTAATTCCATATCAAAATTTTGTCCATTAAATTGATGTTCGCTTGGTGTATGAAAATGAAATTGAGCTAATGTATACGTATTACCGTTTAGAACAATGAAGTTATCTGATGTTACAGGATTCCCTTGAATAGTATGTCCATTGTTTTCTAGGGAAAATTCAGAGGGGATGTAGTTGATTTCTAGCTTTTCAAGTTGTTTATCTGCTTTAATTTGGGATGTCTCAACATTGATAGGGGATTGTTCCTTCCCATTTATACATGCAGAGTTTAGAGGATCTAACTCACCCCAATGTTCTGGTCCTGTTTCCCCTTTGTAAGACCAATCCGTTTCAGGGTGTATAGTCGTTGACGTTTCTGCGGATTCTTCTCTTCGAAGCTTCTCTTCCTTAGTTGCTTCGGTTACTCCTGAAGAACAACCAGCTAATGATAGATAAATAAAAGTTGTTAACAGGGTGAAGTTTAATTTACGATCTTTCATTTTGAACCTCCTTATTCTATTTTTATGTAATAATTTATAACACTAGTCACTAAATTAATATAATTTATACATATTTTCAACTAATATTTTGAAAAATAGGGATTCTTGACTAGTAGTTTTTTTGAAAGGCTGTGTTAAATAATATTGTTGATCAAACGAGTAGGAGCCAAAAATGAACAGTATCCTATAACAAACTCTTTTTAAAAAGTAACTATACTAATAAAAATCATGATAAAATAAGTACACATCATAGTTGAGGTGGTAGTATGTTAGGAAATGAAAACGAACAGCGTCCAACTTTTCTACTTGTAGACGGGATGGCGCTTTTATTTAGAGCTTTTTATGGAACGGCAGTTACGGGACAGTTTATGATTAATTCAAAAGGTGTACCGACGAATGCAGTGCAAGGATTTTTAAAGCATATGCTAACGGCAACTAATCATTTTAAGCCAAGCCATGTGGCGGTTTGTTGGGATATGGGCAGTCATACGTTTCGAAATGAACTGTTTGATGGGTATAAGGCAAATCGTTCGGATGCACCAGTGGAGATGATTCCACAGTTTGATTTAGCGAAGGAAGCAGTTCAAGCTTTTGATATTCCGAATATTGGACTAGCTGGTTTTGAAGCGGATGATTGTATTGGAACGATTGCGAAAGCGTCAGCGAAGGATAGTCGTGTAGGTATTTTAACGGGAGATCAAGATATGTTGCAATTGTTAGATGAGCATATTTCTGTTGTGTTATTGAAAAAAGGCTTTGGTAATTATGATGTGCATAATCCTCATAGTTTTTATGAATGGAAAGGGATTAAGCCGAGGCAAATGATTGATTTAAAAGCGTTAATGGGCGATACAGCAGATAACTATCCAGGTGTAAAAGGAATTGGGGAAAAAACAGCGTTAAAATTATTAACGGAGTATGAAAGTATCGAAGGCATTTTAGAAAATTTATCTTCATTAACGAAGGGGCAGCGGACGAAAATTGAAGCAGAGCTTGAGATGCTTCATTTATCCCGAAAGCTTGCTGAAATTAAATGTGATGTACCAATTTCTTGCTCGCTTGATGAGGCGTATTTTCAATATGATGACGAAAAGGTACGGTATATGCTAGAGACGCATGAATTTCGATCGGTTTTACGTATGTTATAAGAGGGCAGGAGCTTCGGAACAGAAGCTCCTATTTTTTGTATTATTGATCATATATGTAAAATGATGTAGTAAGAGAAGAATATTATATATTGTTTATCATTAAACATTTAGGAGGGAAGACAATAGTATTATAGAAATATAGGAAGTATAGGTCATAATAAAATTTTTATTTACTTTTCGAATTCACAGCAGTATGCTAATCACAGTTTCATATTTCTAAATCGCTGAAACCGTTTGGTGCGGGGGAACCATTATTAGAATTGTTTAACAATTCAAGGGGTGAATCCTTTCAAGGTAGGGCTACTCAAAGGTCCGAATCCGACAGCTAACCTCGTAAGCGTTATATGAGAAGGAAGGTGGAGCTTGTGAGACAAAAAAATTGATGTCTACAGGTCTATTTAACTTTGACTTGTAGGCATTTTTGCGTTTTTTTCAAGATTTTTTATTTAACGGGGTAATATACAATTACTATTTATGTTTGGTGGTGATTCTTAGTGATGGCTTCTATAAAAAGATTTTTAATTGGTCGGCCTTTAAAATCAACGGCAGCCGGGGAACAAAAGCTTAACAAAACAAAAGCTTTGGCTATATTATCTTCTGATGCTTTGTCTTCTGTTGCATATGGTCCCGAACAAATATTGCTTGTGCTAATTACAGTGGGTGTCACTGCATTTTGGTATTCAATTCCTATCGCTGTAGGAGTATTGCTTCTGTTAACGGCTTTAATTTTGTCTTATCGACAAATTATCTTTGCGTATCCTCATGGAGGGGGAGCGTATGTTGTTTCAAAGAATAATTTAGGTGTGAATGCAGGATTGATAGCTGGAGGTTCCTTATTAGTTGATTATATTTTAACTGTGGCTGTAAGTGTGTCTGCGGGGACGGATGCTATTACATCTGCTTTTCCTAGTTTGCATACACATAATGTAATGATAGCCATCCTTTTTGTAATATTTCTTACTATCCTGAACTTAAGAGGAGTAACAGAGTCGGCTTCCATATTAGCCTATCCGGTGTATTTATTCGTTTTAGCGTTATTCATTCTGATTGGTGTAGGCATATACAAAATCTTGATGGGAGAAGTTTCTTCTGACTTACGTACTTCAATTGGCACACCGGTAGCAGGAATCAGTTTATTTATCCTTCTAAGAGCATTTGCATCAGGTAGTTCTGCGTTGACAGGAGTTGAAGCAATTTCTAATGCGATTCCAAACTTTAAAGATCCAGCTCCTAATAACGCTGCCAAAACGTTAATTTTAATGGGCTCCTTACTTGCTGTGTTATTTACAGGCATTGTATTTTTAGCCTATTATTTAAGCATTGTTCCGAGTGTAGAGGTAACAGTTGTCTCGCAAATTGCTGAAGAGATATTTGGACGAAATTTCATGTATTTCTTTATTCAAGGAACAACAGCCTTAATATTAATCCTTGCTGCCAATACAGGCTATTCTGCTTTTCCTTTGCTGGCTGTCAATCTCGCAAAGGATAAGTTTATACCAAGGATGTTTACAATTAGAGGCGATCGATTAGGATATTCGAATGGAATTATCATATTAGGACTTGCTTCCATCGTCTTAATAATCGCTTTTGAAGGACATACAGAAAACCTTATCCCACTTTATGCAGTAGGAGTATTTATTCCATTTACGTTGTCTCAGACTGGAATGATGGTTAAATGGATTCGTGAAAAGCCAAAAGGATGGGTTTTTAAGTTAATCATTAACTCCATTGGTGCTGTTATTAGTTTGATTGTTACCATCATATTCTTTTTAACTAAATTTACTCAGGTTTGGCCGGTTTTAGTTTTTTTACCTATCATCATTTTCGTTTTTCATCGAATAAGAAAGCATTATGATGCAGTAGGTGAGCAGCTAAAGGTTACGTCTTGTGAACCTGCTGTACCAATCGAAGGGAATGTAATCATTGTACCTGTCGCTGGTATTACTCATGTGGTGGAAAATTCATTGAACTATGCAAAATCCCTTTCAGCAGAACAGATTATAGCTGTTTACGTTTCTTTTGAACGAGAAGATGAAAAAAAGTTTGAGGATAATTGGAAGAAATGGCAACCCGATGTGAGACTTGTAACTTTACACTCCCATTACAGAAGCATCATAGGTCCATTAACTAAATTTATTGATACCATTGAACATAAAGCGAGTGAAGCAAACTATCGGGTTACAGTCGTTATACCACAATTTATTCCAAAGAAAGGCTGGCACAATATTCTTCATAACCAATCAAGTTTACTGATTCGTACATCCTTGCTTTATCGAAGAAATGTCATTATCACGACTGTACCTTATCATTTGAAAAAGTAAAATATGTTCGAGCGGTACAATAATTGTTACTTTGGATAGAGCGAACTTATTGAATGAGTAAAGTGATAAAAAATCTTTTCCATTATAGTAGGTTTATTAAAGCTTTAAATACCACTTCATTCAGAAGTAAAGTTTATTCTGACGAAGTGGTATTTCTCGTGTTTATTATTAATTTTTATTGTATAAACGATAGGAAAAAGTCAAAATTTGCGGTAAGATGAAGGAAAAAGTGTACGGAGAAGGTGGAAGATTGGCTTGGTCGACTGAAGAGTATATTACATATTTAGAAGGAAAAGGTTTTTCTTTTGGTGAAGATATGATTGGTTTTATTTATTTTGGAAAACAGTATACGAAAGCTAGTGATTCTTTAGTTAATATTGCGATTGAACTAACATTAAAGGTGCAAAAAAAGTTCGACGGCAGCTTTTATGTATCTTTGCTTGAAACTTTAACAAAAAATCATATTTCTACAAAACGAGAAGCAGAAAAGTTTGCTCGTGAACAAGGCTTATTTCAATAAAATCGGACTCCCTCAATGGAAGTCCGGTTTTATTTTTCTTTTTTTAGCAGGCAGTTCGGCAATAACCATCCCAAACAAAATACATACACAGCCAGCGATTGAAGCGACTGTTAATTTTTCATCAATCCATAGATAGGATGTGAGAGCGGCAAATACCGGCTCAGTCGCAAAAATTAACGCAACTCGTGTTGGAGATGTGTAGGCTTGGAAATGCGTTTGCGCCAAAAATGCCAATGCTGTAGCAAAAATAGCGGTTACAAATAAGGCGCTCCAAACTTCTGTTTGCAACATGATGGTTGGATTGACTAAGACTGAAATATCTTCACCAAAAATCGGTGCTGATATAAAGGATAAAATCGATACGGTAAACAGCTGCACTAATGTTAATGGTAAAGCTGCATAATCGCCAGCGACTTTAGCTGTCATAATGATTTGCATGGCAAAACTAACCGCACATAATAAGATGAGCAGATCACCAAGACTGAATGAGGCTGTATCGACCACTGTCATTAAATAAAGTCCAATTGTGGCTGCAATAACTCCAATGATTGCATTTTGCGATAATTTCATTTTTAAAAGCAATACGGAGAAAAGCGGAACAAGCACGACGCTTAAGCCGGTAATAAAGCCGGCTTTGGCTGGAGTGGTATGCAGTAAACCTACTGTTTGAAATGCATATCCTAAAAAAAGCCAAATGCCAATTTTAAATCCGGCAATTAATAAATTTCTTGACCAAACACCTTGTTCTTTTCGGATGAAAAGAACATAAATAATAAGTAGACTTATAAAGGCGATCAAAAATCGAATCCCATTAAAGCTATGTGGTTCAAGAAAAGAAGTTGCATTTTGAACCATAACAAAGGTCGCCCCCCAAATAAAGGCGACGAATAATAACGTAAAATCAGCTGTCTTTCTCATCTGGCCGCTCCTTGTTTAAGTGAATAGCTCGTCTAGCTAATTGATCGGCGGACTTATTTTCAATGCTTGGAATCCATTTTATAAAAAAGAGGTCTAATTGTTTTGCTAAAGTTAACGCTTGAGCAAGCAATGGTGCATAGCGTTTATTTTTGGCGAATTCTTTTTCCATTGCTTGGTTAATTGCTTGTGAATCCGTGCGAAAAGAGACAATTTGATAATGATTTTTCACACAAATTTCTAATGCTTTAATCAATGCATAGTATTCTGCTTCATGATTTTCCAGTAAGCCAAGTGGAATCGAATAGCGTTCTACATGACCATTATTATTAATAAAAATGCCTGCACCGCTTGGGCCAGGGTTCCCAGCACTAGCGCCATCAATATATACTTCAATCATTTTACTTCACCTCGAACTTTGGACTTGAATATGCTATGATTATTCTCTGTTGAAAGTCAGGAAGATGTTTAGCTAGACATGCTCAATTCAAATAGATTTTTTAAGATGGGATAAAGGCATGTAAAACGAATGATACTAGATAACAAGCTCCATCCTAATATATAAATTATAGCTGTAAAATGTTGAAATAGGTATAGAAATTGTTAAGTTAAGGAGTTGAGTTGATTGAAAGTATTGATTCGTTGGACATATTTTTTAAATAAAAAAGGAACAGCTTCTTTTCTTTCGGAATGGCTTGAGGCTGAGTCTGCGCTAGCTATTGTAGAAGATTTAGAAAAAACAGGGCGGGTAAAAGCGGTAGAATTTGAAGATGAAGCAGGAACGGTATGGACGAAAAAAGAACTTGTTAAGCTGTTGACTGAGGTTGAAGATGAACCTCAAAATATTACAGTCTTTTTTGACGGCAGCTACCGAAAAAACGAAAGACTGGCAGGGCTTGGTGTTGCTCTTTATTATACGCAAAATAAGAAGAACTGGAGAATTCGGAAAAATGCACTGCTTCATCAATTAGAATCGAATAATGAAGCGGAGTATGCAGCATTTTATGAAGCAGTTAAGCAGCTTGAAGAATTAGGGGTACATCATCAAAGCTGTGTGTTTAAAGGAGATTCACTCGTTGTACTAAATCAGCTCTCGGGAGAATGGCCGTGCTATGAAGAGCAATTAAATCGATGGATCGACCGCATCGAGGAAAAGTTAGCAAAGCTTCACATTCGTCCTATATACACACCAATTTCAAGAAAAGATAATCAAGAAAGTGACCAATTGGCATCACAAGCTATAAACGGAGAAGAAATTTTCGGCAAGATGCAAATAGAAAAGAAGGAGTTATGACCAGAAATGAATCGGAAGAAGATTTATGAAGAAGTCGAAGAAATGCTATCTTTTTGCGAAGGCTGTTTTGTACAAAAACATTTTCGAAAGGAGAAGGGACGTACGTTTGCGCATCAATTTTGTTTATCTCAATGTACGGTAGGAGAAAAATTAAAAAAGCTTGGTCAAGAATTAACGAATTTAAATGAAAAATGAGCCTTTTCTCGTGCCTTTGTTTGGAAAATTGTCATACATGCCCTTTATGAAGAATAGTAAAATAGTTGAAAGGGCACAGGGGCAGGAGGGGACAAAATGAAACGAAACAAGGGGAAGGAAAAGCTTCTTTATATTCCAGAGATGGATGATCTATTATTAGATTTAAATACAGAACTAGAAGCAAATGGAGAGTCTCTGTTTTATTTTAAGAAGAGAATGACTCAAAAGCAAAGGTGTCAGACCCCCAATCGATTTTTTAAGCCATTTACATCATGTATTTCTGATAAGTATAAAACCTTTTATAAGTCATTCTCTTTTTTAAATCTGAGTTATTGTTCTTTTTGAGCAGATTGGAAGTATGCTTTTAGCATTGCTTTATTTTCAACAATATCAGCTAATGTATATTGATCAAGCACTTGTAGAAAGGCATCTAAGGCCGTGTTAAGTATAAACTTCAAAGAGCACACGGGAGAAATGACACAGTTGTTATGATCTTTGTAGCACTCGACTAAATAGAAATCCTCTTCAGTTCGGCGAACGACTTCTCCAATATTGATATCGGTAGGTGCCTTAGCTAGTCTAAAACCGCCGTTTCTTCCTCGAACCGTCTCGATATACCCCGTTTTTCCAAGATTATGAACAATTTTCATTAAATGATTTTTCGATATATCATACACTTCAGAGATTTCTTTTATGTTCGTTAGCTTATCGTTATTTTGGGTCGCTAAATAGATTAATACTCGTATGGAATAATCTGAATAGCTAGTTAACCGCATAATTTTCGCCTCACAATCTACACCCGTTCTGTTGAACAAGTTATCAAACTCCTCAAAAAATATGTAACGAATAGGCAAAACATATTCTTAATTGAGAAAGTTTTTAATTTTATAATAGCATAATTGTAAACATGATGTAATGATATGCTTCAGAACGTAATTAATAGAATGATATCTATGACGGGGGGAGAACTCGTAAGTGAAAATAAAAAAACGCCAAAAAAGGCGTTTCAGTTAGTCATTTTTACTGACTTTCCCATCGTTTCCTTTGTCAATACCTGTAGCATTATTTATTGTTTGTGCTACTAAGTTCAGCCCTTGATCCATCGCATTCATTGAATTAGCTTTTTGACCAATATTTTTAGATTTTTCTTGTTCTTTCATTTCTATCACCTCTTAAATTATAGGGTTTGTAGTACATCAAAAAATATTCGAAAGAAATAAGAAGTGTAGGTTACATAGGGCATTAATGAAGTAAAGGTAAAGGGGGAATTAAAGGGAAAAAACGCCAAAGAAGGCGTTTCAGTTAATCGTTATTGATTAGTTTTATTTGTCATATTATTTAATGCTCTAGCATTAGGATCCGTATCCCCATAACCGAGAGCATTATCTGTATTGTTTTCTTCAAAAACAGACTGCGTATTAACGGATTTCTTTTGTTGTTTCTCATTATTTTGATTTTGTTGGTTTGTCAAACGAATCTACCTCCTACATACGTATTAAGATACGCAATTTTTATTTTTCTACATCATGGAGGCGATCCTCATATTCCGTTTCAGCCATTCCATATAGTCCATTCATCTCTTGTTCATCTGGATCAAGACCTAGGTAATTATCCCTGTTACTTTTCATTGTTTCTTTTGGTTCCTGTATCTCTACATCATTTTTCTTCATCATTTTCATCACCTCCACTTATTATGGTGGCTAAAAAAGAGACAAGTATACGTATTTGAGTATCTGAATGAGGAGCAAGATAGATTAGCATTCATTTATATTGTGGCATCTAAGAAGAATGGAAGCAGGTGAAAATGTAGAACAAAGGGGAGCAATCTTAAAGTAAGATTGCCCTCGATATTTAAATACGAGCTATTCTTGTTCGGGTCTGTGTACATGAAGAGGAGGTGGAACCAACCACCCTTTATTCTTGTTCAGTCTCAAAAATTTTGCACCCAATTGGGCCTTAGCCGCATGGAATTGGCCATACATCATAGCAATATCTTCTCTAATACATTGTCCAATTGCTTGACTGCATGCAACTAACCCCGCTGCAATATCCATAGAAAGAGCAGTGCTAATTTCTGGATCAGTAAATCTTGCTCCAACAGGTATGTCTTCTAATTTGGCAACCGGACGATCAGGTGAGGCAGGAGGAAGTCCAAGGCCGTTTGCTTTTAGTAATTCCTCTAACTGTGGATTTTCATTTTGCATACACTCAATAGCTTCTTCGATAAGTTTTTTTAGATCTTCATCTCCCGCATGCTGAAGAAATGTTTGATATGCAGTGATTAAGCCATTGTTTGTAAAAAGATTTGTCCATGTAGCAAATACTTCACCATAATGCATTGGTTCATCTTTTGGATTGCCGCTTAAGATTCCCATAATTGCACTCCTTATCTCATTTAAATTCATGTTGTTCTCCTTACTGTAAGGAATAAATCACAAAGATTATTATGTGAAGAGATGTGAAAAGTATTCATAATGATGTTTCACAGTCCGTTTTAAGGAAGCGCTATGAAGACTAAAAGAGAGAATATGAAAGACTGTAAAAATAAAGATGCGATAACATTCGAACATGTACGAAATACAGTTAAAAGAAAGATTGTGAACACTTTTCAAACGTTAACGAAATGTTCACAAAAAGATGTATTTGAAATATTGCTTTATGGAAAATGAAGGTCTATTATAAAGATGTATCAAAAATACTTGTTTGAAGAAAGAGGGAGTACGTTATGCTATCTCAAAAAACAATTGATATTGTGAAATCAACAGTACCTGTGTTAGAAATTCATGGGGAAACAATTACAAAAACTTTCTATAAAAACCTTTTTGAAGCTCATCCAGAATTATTAAATATTTTCAACCAAACAAATCAAAAAAGAGGCCGTCAACAAACGGCATTAGCAAATACAGTTTTAGCTGCAGCGAAATATATTGATAACTTAGGAGTAATCGTTCCAGTTGTGAAACAGATTGCTCATAAACATAGAAGCTTAGCTGTTAAGCCAGAGCACTATCCAATCGTTGGTGAAAATTTATTGAAAGCGATTAAAGAAGTACTAGGCGATGCGGCAACAGACGAAATTATTAATGCGTGGGCAGAAGCATATGGTGTGATTGCAGATGCATTCATTGGCATTGAAAAAGACATGTACAAAGAAGCTTCTGAGCAAAATAATGGCTGGGAAGATTATAAAGAATTTAGAGTAACAGATAAAGTACAAGAAAGCGATTTGATTACATCTTTCTATTTAAGACCAACTGATGGAACTAAGGTTCCAGCTTACTTACCAGGACAATACATTACGATTCGTGTAAACATTCCAGAAGAGCAATACTTATGTAATCGTCAATATAGCTTATCCGTTGCACCTGGTCACGATTACTTCCGCATTTCAGTAAAGAAAGAAGCAGAAGGCGGGGAACATGAAGGTAAAGTATCCAACTACTTACACAAATCTGTTCAAATTGGTGACAAAATTGAAGTTACAGCTCCTGCTGGAGACTTCATCTTGGAAGAAAAAGATACACCAATTGTCTTCCTTGCAGGCGGCGTCGGAATTACTCCATTATTAAGCATGGTTCAAACTGTATCAGAGAAACAACCAAATCGTTCGGTTCAATTTATTCAAGCAGCGAATAACGGATCTGTTCAAGCTTTCAGAAATGAACTTTCTGAGATTAAACTAGCAGATTACGAACTTGGCTTTGTTTATACATCTCCAACAGATATCGATAAAAATAATCCGTATTTTGTAAAAGAAGGCTATGTAGATCGCGATGTATTAGCTGAAACAATTAAACCGGATGCTGATTATTATGTATGTGGACCTGTTCCATTCATGAAATCTGTTATTGCGACTTTAAAAGAACTAGGTGTAACAGAAGAAAAAATTCATTTCGAATTTTTCGGCCCAGCAATGGCATTGTAAGCATAAAATTCCACACTGGAATAGGGGATTATCATTGACATCAGCTCGATAATTT
The DNA here is from genome assembly GCF_042136355.1 of Peribacillus sp. Hz7. Classification (NCBI taxonomy): domain Bacteria; kingdom Bacillati; phylum Bacillota; class Bacilli; order Caryophanales; family Bacillaceae; genus Peribacillus; species Peribacillus sp. Hz7. Next base: position 185,255 of record NZ_JBHHJV010000002.1, on the reverse strand, counting down.
TGCATACTATAGAAAATATGAACGTTAAAAGAAGACTAGTATGTGAAATCTTGCTGTAACAGAGAGCGGTGTCCGTGGCTGTAAGACCCGTAACAGAAAAGGCACTGAACCTACTTCTTGAGTCCTATGAAAACATAGGCGCAGTCTCTAGCGTTATGAGGTAAAGTGGGATGTGACATGTTCACATTCAATCAAGGTGGTACCACGGAAAGTAACCCTTTTCGTCCTTAATTAATAAGGATGAGAAGGGTTTTTTTGTACGATTAGAATGTATAAATGATTAGATAAGCGATCTTGAAGTAGCTGTTGATTTTAGGAAGTGTAACTGCGCCTCTAACTAAAAGACAAGTTGGAAGCGAGTTTTCTAATATATTAGAAAATTATATTGGAGGAAGTATGGATGGAAAAGAAGCGCATCGTTGTCAAAATCGGAAGCAGTTCGTTAACGAACTCCAAGGGGGAAATTGATCAATTTAAATTTTTAGATCATATTCAAGCAGTTGCGGCATTGCGAAAAGAAGGGCATGACGTGATTCTTGTATCATCTGGTGCCGTTGCTACCGGATTTCGTAAGCTAGGTTACCCATCACGTCCGGTTACGTTAAAAGGGAAACAAGCAGCTGCAGCTGTCGGTCAAAGTTTATTGATTCAATCGTATATGCAGCAATTAGGGCAGTTTGGCATTAATGCCGCCCAAATTTTATTAACAAGAACCGACTTTTCAAAAAAAGACCGTTATAAAAATGCCCATGCGACTTTATCAGAATTAATTGAACGCGGCATTTTACCAATCATTAACGAAAATGATACAGTGTCTGTTGAAGAATTAACATTTGGGGATAACGATATGCTTTCTGCTCTTGTAAGTGGGCTTATTCATGCCGATCAGCTTATTATTTTAACGGACATTAACGGCTTATATGATTGTAATCCGTTGACGAATCCGGATGCTAAGAGAATCGATTATTTAACAGAGGTAACGGATGATTGGCTGCAAGTAGCGGAAGGAGCCGGCTCAAACGTTGGGACAGGCGGGATGCAATCGAAATTATTAGCTGCGAAAACAGCACTATCTTTAGGTGTAAAAGTCTTTATTGGTAAAGGAGAAGGCCGTGATAAGCTTCTGCGAATTTTAGCGGGTGACGGTGACGGGACGTATATTGAAAATGACGTGCTTACAACCGTAAATAATAATAAGCAGTGGATTTCAATTCATTCGGAAGTGTCAGGGAAAATCTTCGTTGACGATGGCGCAGAAACAGCCTTAATGTTGAATGGCAGCAGTTTATTGCCTGCCGGTATTTATGACATTCAAGGAGATTTTGAAAAAGGGGACGTTGTTGAAGTGTTTGGTTCAAGTGGATTGCTTGGCCGAGGAGAAGTTCTCTATTCTGTCGATGAGCTGAAACTAGCGATGGGAAAACGGACAGACGAGCTTGTGATGTCAGCAATTGAAGTGATTCATCGAGATAAATGGGTGAAAGCCTAAATTAAAAAGGGGGAGTTAGTAATGAGTGAAGTTATTGTAAGAGGAAAAGCGGCTAAAGCGGCAAGTTATAAAATGAATGGGAAGACGACAGAAGAAAAAAATGAAGCATTAGCAAAAATTGCGGATCAATTATTAGTAGATAAAGATTATTTAATAAGTGAAAATGCAAAAGATTTAGAACAAGGAAAGAAAAATGGTCTGCCTGAATCAACGCTAGATCGCATTATGTTAAACGAAAAGCGTATTGAAGATATGTCAGCGGCTATTCGTTTACTGATTGACTTAAAGGATCCAGTCGGTGAAAGCTTAGAGACCATTGAGAAAGAAAACGGCTTGCTTATTAAAAAAAATCGTGTTCCAATCGGTGTGATTGGTATGATTTATGAAGCGAGACCAAATGTAACGATTGATGCGGCTACATTATCATTAAAAACAGGGAATGCGGTTATTTTACGAGGAAGTTCATCTGCAAGCTACTCTAATCAAGCGCTTGTTGGGTCGATTCATAAGGCATTGGCGCAAACATCTTTACCAGTTGATGCGGTTCAATTAATGGAAGATACAAGCCGTGAAACAGCGAAAGAATTATTTCATTTGAATGAATATTTAGATGTGTTGATTCCACGTGGAGGCAAAAATTTAATTGATACCGTTGTTCGTGAATCGACTGTACCTGTTCTTGAAACGGGCGCTGGTAACTGTCATATTTTTATTGATGAATCAGCTGATTATGAGATGACAGAAAATATTGTAATCAATGGAAAGACACAGCGTCCATCTGTATGTAATGCCATTGAAAGTTTGCTCATTCATGAAAGCTGGTTTACTAAAAATGGGACGGACTTATTAGCAGTTCTTCACGGTAAAGGAATTGAACTATACGGAGATCAAACGGTCTGTACTGCTTTTCCAGAGGCGAAGCAAGCAACAGAAGAAGATTGGGCAACGGAATATTTAGCGCTAAAATTGAGTGTGAAAATTGTGAAGGATGTTATAGAAGCTGTTGAGCATATTAATCAATATGGTACGAATCATTCTGAAGCCATTATCACAACAAATGAGGAAAATGCAGCCATTTTCTTAAATGGAGTCGATGCAGCCGCTGTTTATCATAATGCTTCTACCCGTTTTACTGATGGTTTTGAATTCGGTTACGGTGCTGAAATTGGGATTAGTACGCAAAAGCTTCATGCGCGTGGACCAATGGGATTACCTGCTTTAACATCTACTAAATATTTTATTTATGGACAAGGACAAATTCGTGGATAAGTAGATAGTTGATGAACGAGATTGAGTGAAAACCTGTACGCTACTTCTGGTACAGGTTTTTTTGTGATTGCATTTTGCAAAAAGAAAGGGTATTCTTTGTATAAAAATAGATGATATCGGGAGTCTGTGGAATCAGGCTGAGAGTACGGTTAATCTACCGTAGACCGTTTGAACCTGTTGGGTCATGCCAGCGTAGGGAAGTGATAAGGGGATTACTCTGTATTTTTGCACTTTGCGTACGCAAAGTGCTTTTTTGCGTTATTAGAAAATAAATGGCTACATTGAAAGGAATGGGTAAACATGATGACTCAAAAAGAAATGATTGAATCGACAGTTCAATTTATCAATCGTAATGAATCTTCTGAGGAAGATTTTAATCAGCAGGCTTTACAATTATTTCGCTATCACTATCAATATAACATTCCTTATCGAACTTTTTGTTCTCAAAAAGGAAAAACACCGCGTACTGTGAAAACTTGGAGAGACATCCCGCCAGTACCGATTAATGCTTTTAAAGATGTTACTTTGAGCTGCTGTGATCCGGAGCAAGCGGAAGCGGTTTATATGACAAGTGGTACAACACAAGGAATTAGAGGTAAACATTATCATCCAACATTAGACATATTTGATAGGTCGATGATTAAAAATTTTCAAGAAAGATTTATGGGAAATACCGATAAGATTCGGATGGGAATCTTATTTCCAACAGAACAGGAGATGCCTAATTCTTCTTTAGCTCGTTATTTAAAACTCGCAAAAGAAAGATTTGGGACAGAGGATAGCCGTTATTTTATACAAAATCACGAGCTTGATGTGGAAGGCTTACAGAAAGAGCTGAGGAATGCTGAAGCAATTGGAGAACCTTATGCTCTTTTAGGTGCAAGTTATAGCTTTGTTCACCTTTTAGAAGAACTAGAGCGTGGGAATCAAACTTTTACTCTACCAAAAGGAAGTAAAATTCTTGATACGGGCGGCTTTAAAAAACAATCTAAAGAATTAGAGTTGGATGAGTTTTATCAGTTGCTTTCTACATATTTAGGAGTCAATCGTTCAGCGTGTATCAATATGTACGGCATGACCGAGCTGAGTACACAGCTGTATGACGATGGAAATCAATCTGTGCCTGCTGTTAAGTCAGGACCAAGTTGGATTAAAACGCGAGTGGTAAATCCGTTAACAGGTGAAGAAGTAGCAAAAGGAGAACGCGGCGTTATTGTTCATTGCGATCTTGCTAATATGAATTCTGTTTCTACGATTTTAACAGAAGATGTTGGTGTTGAAGTGGAAGGCGGTTTTCTTTTATTAGGAAGAGTGGAAGGAACAGAAGCAAAGGGCTGTTCGCTAGCGATGGCAGAATTTTTAAAGGCTTCAAAGGGACTGGAGAAATGAGAGAAATCGCTGGATATATTCCGAATATAGGAGAAGAATCATTTGAGACAAAGGTGCTTCTATTCGAAAGAAATCAGGAAACAATAGAAGTGGAGATTCCGATTCTTACAAATGAACAAATGAACAGGTTAATTGACAAGATTAAGCATAGCAGTCGTAAGGTGTTAAAATCTTTTTCTGTTAATGAGTTAATGAATATCATTGATGAAGCGATTCATAGACTTCTAGATCGTGATTCATTTTATCGACAAAAAGCTGAGAAAGTATTGCCCATTGTAACAGGCTATGATGAAGAAATGATAAGACTTGGTTTGACTTCTTATTTAAAAACGTTTCGAAAACATGAACTGCAGCGTTTTCTTGTTGAAGATTTAGGAAATCCATTGTTGTTAGATGATTTTCAACCGAGAGTAAAAGGGGGATTTTCGAAGGCTTTTAGTCCTGATTTAATTACGCATATTTGGTCAGGGAATGTGCCTGGTCTTCCTTTATGGAGCTTTATATCTAGTTTGTTAGTGAAAGCAGGGAATATCGGGAAGGTATCGAGTACTGAGCCATTATTTGCCGGCTGGTTCGCTAAGCTTTTAGTGGAAATAGAACCAAGATTAGCAGATTGCTTTGCCGTTCTTTGGTGGAAGGGTGGCGAAGAGGAGAGAGAACGCTTTATTTTTCAGCAAACAGATATTGTTGTCGGGTATGGGGGCAATGAAGCGATGGAAGCTTTACGAAGTCGGATTCCAATCACTAAAAGGTTTTTACCATTTGGACACAAGCTAAGTTTTGGGATTGTTTCAAAGGCGTCTCTGGATTCTTTTAAAGCTTTGCGGACGGCCCATTTGGCTGCTTTGGATGTGATGCGCTATGACCAACAAGGCTGTTATTCTCCGCATGTTTTCTATGTACAAAAAGGAGGAAATGTTTCTCCAAAAGAATTTGCTAGATATATAGGTCATGAACTAGAGGCGTTTAATAGAAGGTTTCCGAGAAGAAAACTGTCAATGACCGAATCGATGGAGATGGCTGCTTGGAAAAATAAAGAAGAAATGAACCTGTTCTCGAATCCAAATAATGAAGTATTAGGCAATAACCAAAATGACTGGACTGTTGTTTTTGAAGATTCCAATCTTAGCCTTACACCAAGCAGTTTAAATCGTGTCGTAAAAGTGAAAGGGTTTGATCACATAGAAGAGGTGACGGAAGGCCTTCTCATGCATCGAGATTACTTGCAAACGGTTGGAATCGCCGCTAGTCCGTCTGAATTGTTTCAATGGTCTCGTCTACTAGGGAGTGTTGGTGTGACTCGAATGACGGCATTGGGAAATATGACATCTCCAGAAGCTGGATGGCATCATGATGGCCGCTTTAATGTACTGGATTTAATTAATATGATTGATATCGAAGCTTCAGCTGAACAATTAAGTGAAGAGTTGGCTCCTTATGCAGATTAGGAGGTTAGCAGATGAGTTTTTTAACAATCGAGGATTTGACTTATAGTTATCAAGAGAAGACAGCTGTGTTACATGGAGTGAACTGGTCTATTGAAGAAGGGGAGTTTCATTGCTTTCTAGGGAAAAGCGGCTGTGGAAAGACAACGTTATTAAAGCTTGCAGCGGGCTTGCTTCCATCTCATTCAGGAATGATTCGTTTGAAAGGAAAAGAAGTAATAGAGCCGTTGGATGAATGTGGTTTTGTGTTCCAATCTCCTACCTTATTAGAATGGAAAACAGTGCTAGAAAATGTGTTGCTTCCGATTTCGCTGAAAAGAAAGATTACGGAACAAGATCGACAGTATGGGTTAGAAGTATTAGAGATGGTTGGTTTAAAGACTTATTTGGATCGTTATCCTACCCAATTATCTGGAGGACAACAAAGTCGTGTTGCTATTGCGAGAGCGTTGATTCAAAAACCAGCGATGCTGTTTTTAGATGAACCATTTGCCGCTCTGGATGCTATTACAAGAGAAGAACTACAGGATGATTTGTTGAAAATTTGTAAGCTTCATCATACAACGGTTCTTTTTATTACGCATGATATCGCAGAAGCCGTGTATTTGTCAGATCGGATTGCAGTCATAGATCAAGGTCAAATCATTTTTGATACTGCTGTAAAATTAGAAAAAGAGAGAAATGTAGAAATGAAATACGCGCCGTATTTTAATGAGTTGTGCCTGACGTTACGACATGTATTGGGAGGAAATAAGCGATGAAAAGTCTCCCTTTATACTCAATTCTATTATTTATTATGTTCCTCATCATTTGGGAATATAGTGCAAGCTTTATGTCAGAGCTTGTTTTGCCGGCTCCTACGGTTATTGTTGCGACTTTAGTAGATGGTCTGCAAAGTGGATACTTTATTCCACATATTTTGCGAACACTATCAGAAGTGTTGCTAGGTTTGGTAATTGGCTGTGTCGGGGGATTTATCGTTGGGGTAATTATGGGTGAGATTGAATTTTTAAGAAAGCTTCTTTCCCCTTATATCATTGCGAGCCAAGCTGTTCCTAAGCTTGCTTTGGCCCCTTTATTTATTCTATGGTTTGGTTTTGGCATGACATCGAAAGTCATAATCACTGCCCTGATTTGTTTTTTTCCATTATTGGAGAATACGATTACAGCGATTCAGTCTACGAATAAACAAAAACAAGAATTATTTCATATGCTTCGAGCAACACGCTGGCAAACCTTAATTCATTTAAAAATTCCTAATGGCCTGCCAGGGATTCTAGCCGGACTTCGAGTGGCGGTTGTATTAGCCGTAGTAGGGGCTGTTGTTGGCGAGTTTATTGGGGGAAGCGATGGATTAGGAGCGCTCATCGTCGCGTCGCAAGGGATGATGGATACGCCGTTAATGTTTGCTGTGTTAATTTTATTAACTGTAATGGGCATGGTTTTATATCAATTGATTTATGTATTAGAAGTTACTGTACTAAAGAAATATATGAAGGAGAATAGAAAATGAAAAATAGATGGTTAGTCACGATTTTATTATGTATGACCGTATTGATGTCAGCATGTGGTGCAAAGGATGAAAATAAGGAAACAGCGAAATCTGATTCAACAGACGTCCAAACGATTCGAGTAGCGAACTGGAGTAAGCCACTTACAGAACAAACGAATCTATTAGTCGATGAGAAGAAGCATTTCTTTAAAGATAAAGGCCTAGATGTAACTGTTATTCCTGGTGCAGGCGGCGGCGATGCGATTAAAAATATTTTATCTGGGAAAGCAGATATCGCTTTTACTGATCCAGGTTCACTATTTTTCGCATTAGATAAAGGTGAAAAGCTAAAAGTTATTTACAATATTTATCCGCAAAATGTATTTAACATCGTATCACTAAAGGAAGCTAATATTAACAAACCGGAAGATTTAAAAGGAAAAACAATCGGTGTTTATAGTCTATCAAGCGGAACACGTCAAAACTTATTAGTGTTATTACATCAGGTTGGTCTTTCAGAAAATGATGTGAAAATTGTTGAGACAGGTCTTTTAAACTTTGCCCCATTAATGCAAGGGCAAGTGGATGCAACAGCCGCGACTGATACAGGGTTAGTTGTTGGACAAGCAAAAGGTTTAGAGGAAGTCAATGTGATGAATGTGAAAGACTATTTAAATGTACCGAGTGATGTATTTGTTGTAACAGAGAAAACATATCAAGAAAAGCAGCAAGAATTGAAGGATTTCTTAGAAGCTTATCGTAACAGTGCACAATGGATGATTGAAAGTCCGGAAGAAGCGGCTGCTTTGGCTAAAACCTATGCAATCGATGGGAAAGATGAGCAACAAAACTTAGAGATTATTAAACTGCGTAATGCTTCTAGTGTATCTCCTGAAACAGATCAACATGGTTTAGGAGCACTTGATGCGGATATCTTGCAGGATGGTGCGGATACGTATCAAAAATTAGGATTGATTAAAGAAAAGCTCAATATGGATGAGGTAGTAGTTGATACATTACTTCCTAAAAAATAAAGGAGAACATATATGGGGAAATTTAGCGGGAAAGTCGTTCTTGTTACGGGCTCCAGCCGAGGAATTGGAGCGGCGATTGCCCTTGAATTTGCAAGAGAAGGGGCCTTCGTTATCGTCAATTATTTGAAAAATGTTGAAGCAGCTGAACAAATTGTGTCAGCTTGTATCGAAGTTGGAGGAGACGCTTGGGCAATTCAAGCAGATGTTACGTCCGAAGAGGCTGTGCAGTCGATGATTGAGCAAATTGTACTTGAAACGGGACGGTTAGATGTTGTTGTGAATAATGCATTTAAACCTTATGTCTTTGATCCTGAACAACGAAAAATGGCTTGGCAGCTCACATGGGACGATTATCAAGGGCAGATTGATGGAGCGGTAAAATCGACGCATTATCTATGCCAAGCGGTGCTGCCGATTATGAAAAAACAAAGCAGCGGAAGCATTGTGAATATCATTAGTAATTTAGTAGAAAGACCGTTGGTTCCTTATCATGAATACAACACGGCTAAAACTGCATTAATGGGGTATACGCGTAATTTAGCTGTGGAGCTAGGACCTTTTGGGATAAGAGTCAATTGTGTAGCACCGGGCCTTGTTTATCCAACTGATGCGAGCAAAAAAACAAAAGAAAGTTTGAAAGAACTAATCATTTCCCAAACCCCGCTTCGAAGAATTGCAAAGCCGGAAGATATCGCAGGTCCTGTTTTATTTTTATCATCTGATTGGAGTGAATTTATGACAGGGCAAACGCTATTTGTAGATGGCGGATTTGTGATGTGAGTTTTATAAAAAGAGCCAATCAAGAATTCAATGCTTGATTGGCTTTTTAATCGTTTAGGAAACTATTTCGTATTTTTTGTTTCTGTTTCAAATAATGTATAGCCGACAGAATTGTCTGTTATAGGTAGTCCGGCACTTCTAACAAACGTTTCTAACAAAATCCGGCCATAATCTTGTTCAATTACGGTTTCGTGCAAAGCAGTTATAGTAAAACCATCTGCCTGTAATCGCTCTGCTTGTTCATCAATATACGCATGAATAATAGGAGCTGTAAATTCTGGATGAAATTGCACACCGAAAATATGCTGATCAATCATAAAAGCTTGATGTTGTTCAAAATCATTCTGTGCGAGAATCGTTGCTTGTTTCGGCAGAGTAATAACAGATTGATAGTGAGTGACATGCCCAAAAAATGTATGAGGAAGGATACTAAATAGAGGATGTTCTTTGCCTGCATTTGTTAGCTGGACACTTGTTGTACCGATTTCAATTCCTTTTGGATGATGACTTACTTGACCGCCAAATGCCTTTGCCAGTATTTGATGACCATAGCAAATGCCTAATATGGGGATGTTATCCTGCTTAATATCTTGTAACCAGCGTATCAATTGAACACTCCATTCTTCGTGATCGGTGACCATTGCATGTGAACCGGTTATAATGATTGCTCCAATTTTATTTAGAGAAGGTAAGCAGGTTGCATCTTTATATACAGGAGCGATTACTACGTCGTCATGTGAAATGCCAATACTTTTTATAATCATATCCTCAAAATCCCCGAATTGCTCTTTAATACTTGGGAATGTTTCACCACATTTGATAATGAGTAACTTTGTCATAATTTATCACCTTTTTATGTAATATTTTATAACAATTATTCATTTAGAGTGAGGTGAAGTAAAGAGAGTATTTACAAAATTTACTCCGATACATGATAGATAACGAAACAAGACTCCAACAATAGCTGAATATAGGGTAAAAAGTATAATAAAATGAAATAAGGCCATATATTTATAGGTTTTGAGTTTAATTATATATAATCAAACTTTATAATCAAACTTTATTTGTATTTAATAATACATCCATTAAATCTTTATTGAAATAATGGATGTATTTTTTGTTAATATTCAATTATGCTTGTGAAGAAATGTACTTAAACTAACTGGCAGGTTAGTTCATCAAGGGACGTATATTTTTTAAAATTAATACCTTGCATTATAGAGTAATATAAAATATATTTATACCAGGTGGTGGTAAATTTGGAAGTAAACAAAGAGGTTTTAAAAGGTCATATTGATACGTTAATCCTATCGTTACTAAATACTAGGGATATGTACGGCTATGAATTAGCTAAATTAGTTCGAGAAAGAAGCGAAGAACAATTTGAATTAAAAGAAGGTACACTTTATTTGTCTTTAAAGCGACTAGAAAAGAATAAATGGATCTCTTCTTACTGGGGCGATGAACAAGGACCAGGAGGAAGAAGAAAATATTATAGACTTACGTCTTTAGGTGAGAAAGGCTTTAAAGAAAAGCGTAAAGAATGGCAATTTATTAAAAAAATGATTGATTCATTTTTAGAGGGAGGAAAAAACAATGAAACAAATTGATGAATTTGTTAATTCGATATATGCCCATATAAGTGGTAACGAAGCAAAAGAGTTAAAACAAGAAATGCGTTCGCATTTAGTGGAAGCCGTTGAGGAATTAAAAGTAGAAGGTAAATCAGAGAAAGAAGCAATTTCTATTGCAATTAGTCGTTTTGGAGATGAAAAGCAAATTACAAGGGGGTTATTAACGATGTTTCAATCTCAAAGTAAGTTTGCAAAATGGTTATTACGTTCAGCAATTATATTTTTATTAGTTGGGTTAGTCGTTTCAGTTAGTTTATTTATGAAAGATAACACTTACAAAGAAACTTCTGATTTAATGTCTCATTTGGTAGAAACATTTGATACAAAAGGTGAATTCACTTCTGAAGATAAACAAGCCTTACAAGATATGATCGAACGAAATTCAAAGTGGTTTGATAATATCAGTTATTTTGCAGTCATTAAAAATTCCGAAGCAGATGGTAATAAAATCAGCGAAAAATTATTTACTCAGGGACAAGAAGGCAGTGGAGAATCAGGTTTGATTAGACAAGGTATCGCTGGAGAAGATACTTGGTATGTGGAATGGGAATATAAAACTTATGATTATCTAAAATATGAACCTTTCTATTATATTTTCTTCGCCATTTTCGGTGTTTTATTTATTCTTTGGGGAGTAGTTCATATTTACAATCGAACTCGCTTAAAAGCCTTTGCGTAGAATTTGAAACGAATAAATCATAAAAGTTTCTCCGTTTATTCAACTAAGGGTTCCTTTAATTGAACGAACAGCTAAAGGGGCTATCCTAAAAGGGTAAATCCTTTGGAAATGTAAAATAAGAAATGTTGATTTATCAGCATTTCCGTCATTGAAAAGGGGTGTGTCTAAGCCGAAAAATCGACTTATGACACAGCCCCTTTTCAATACCGATAACATCTCCTTATGTTGACTAGGTTTGTATACATATCCCTTTGGGGATCTTCTTCAACTAACTGGCAGAATTCTTGAAGAAGATTAATAGCTTTTTACGGTAAAATATACATAAGAAATTGGTTATTAGTTTTGGGGGGATATAAGTGGTATTCGGTTCCTTAGTTTTTTCTATTATTCTTTGGATTGTAGGTCTATTTATTCTGTATATAGTAATTTCAACAGCAGTCAAGGACGGTATTAACAAGTCTGTAGTTGGTCAATTTATCGAACAGAAGTATGGGGTTAAGGATGATAAAAAATCATTTTTCGATAGTGATTTGGATAATGACAAATAGAATGCTTATTAAGTTAAAGGGTAGCTTTAACACAATAAGGAGATCGTCTATATGGCGGTCTTTTTTTACTAAATGGCAGAATAGGTATATAAGCTAATCAGGATATATATGGTAGAATAGGTATAAAAACATAAAGTAGGTAATTTGATTTTGGAACTCTTTACAGAAAAATTAATGCTTATATCATTATTTATACTGATTATCCATTCCATTGAAACACTTGCATATGCAGTTAGATTATCTGGCGCAAGAGTAAAGTTGTTAGCTTCAGCTTTATCCTTATTTAATTTGATGGTTATGGTTTCTCGATTAGCAAATATGATGCAGCAACCTTTTACGGGTAGCCTTATTGATAATGCACCAAAAGTAAATACTTTGGAGTTTGTAGAAAACCAATATAGGATCGTTATTGGTTCAGCAACATTAGGAACAATTATAGGAATTCTTCTACTTCCTACTTTTATTGCACTATTTTCAAGGGCGATTATTCACTTATCTGAAGAAAGAGGTTCTATTCCATCTTTAATAAGAAAAGGATTAACTCTTGAATACATAAAGCGTGGAATAAAACACATTCATTTGCCAAAGTTGTCTTACTTGAAGGATATTAGTTTGAAAGATATTCCTATAAGATTATTTATAATAAATATGATAATAACTGCAATCTATACAATTGGAGTGTTATCTGCTCTGTATGCTGCTTTAATAGCTCCAGAAAGAGCAACAACTGCTATTATGGCATCGGGTCTCATCAATGGAATAGCAACGATTTTACTTATTATTTTTATTGATCCAAAAATTTCCATTCTTGCAGATGATGTAATCAATCAAAAAGGAAGTTACCTTAATCTAAAAAGTGCATCTCTAATGATGATGACTTCCCGATTATTAGGAACGATACTAGCTCAAGTGTTTTTTATTCCAGGAGCTGAATATATTGCGTGGTTCACTAAATTTATTGTCTAGTAGTGATTTGATTTTTTATTAAGCTAACGGGGTGCTTTAACACAACAAGGAGAACGTCTATATGGCAGTCTTTTTTTACTAAATGGGGCAGTTTAATTGAATAAACTACTGTACAATATTGGTATATTCAATAACTTTGGAGGTTTAAAATGATTAACGGTGGAGATGGAGTATATGCTCTTTTAGCTTTAGTGCCTATTATTTTTTATCTAGCTCTTACTGGTTTTTTCATTTATTTTGTAATCAAAATAATTAAGTTCATTAATGAAAAAACGAGGTTAGACCGAGAGAAGAATGAGAAACTTGATGAATTAATTAAGGTTCTAAATCAAAATAAAAAAGATTAAATATTCTTCAAGGAGTGCTTTACTTCAATATGGAGTGAAGCCTTTTTCTTATTCAAGTAACGGAGCAGAATAGTTCAATAAGAATTTTTCATTTTTGAACAAGTAATAATGTGAAAGATGGTATATTTAGTATTAAAAGAATTATATTGTTAAATTATAAAAATTTTTACCTTGAGGAGTTTGTCAAATGAGAAAAATAGGGACCGTGCTATTAGTTTTATTTATTTTTACAGGAATTGGTTTTAGCTATATTCAATATAAAAAATCAAACGTTGAAGATAGTGTAATTGAATATTTAACAACGGAAAAAAATATTTCAAAAGACAATATTATTTCTAGCGAACCATTTATTGCAAATTTAGAAGGGAATAAAAATTGGATGGTCAGTATTAAATTGAAAAATGATGATAGAACATATTATTATTACAAAAATAAAAATGAAGTTGTTTTGGAATCTTATGTAGAAAATGGAGTAGAACACGTTCAATAAAATAGGCTTATTCAAGTAACGGGTAGCGATTGTTCAATAAGAACAGTCGCTTATTGTGCTAACGGGCAGATTACTTTAACAAAACTTTATTTATTTTAGGTGACTAAACATAAGCATAATAGTGTAAACCAATTGATGATTGGAGGGCTTAATACGGTAAACTGGGGGCAAGTTAGAGAGAAAGGAAAAATAAGATTTGTCTTGTTGTTTGGGACAGTTTTATCAATTGCGTTGGCTTTTGACTACTATGCTATCAAGTTTCTTCTGAGTTCATTTAAAATAGGGTTTACTTTTATTGAGTTATTGATTGTTTGTATTGTTTGCTTGTTATTGAGTTTTACATTTGCTTTATTTGGTTGGAGTAGGATGGAAAAAGATTGGCTTAACAATAATTCCTTCTTCAAGTAACCGGTGCTTTAATTGAAAAACGAGCTTCAATAATCAATAATCGGGAGCGTTTATGAAGTAACACTGTAGAAAATAATCAAATTTTTTTATATTAAGCAAACTAAAAATGCTAAAGAAGCATCCATTTTTGTTAATCTTTTTTCAAAATGGATGCTTCTTATTAATCTTAGTGTAAGGATTTACGAGATGTTTTTGTTCAAACTTTATATTAAAGCTACATTTATTTTTCATTAAGAATTTTTTGTATGGCAGTTACATATCCTGCCTTATATACTTGAATCCCGTTTTCTTTAACTCTGCCATAATTATCGGTAGTCCATCCCTGATGGTTCATAAATTCGTTTGATACGGCATTTCTAAGAGCATCTATTTCGGTATCTGTCAGTTTATAAGAAGGCGCGACTATAACAACATCCTTATTTTTGCTAAGATTGTTTATAGGACGCATATCAATCGTCAAGGTTGTTTGTTCTTTAAGCAGAGAGTTTTCTCTTTTGAGCTTTTTATTCTCTGCCATAAGCATACCAACCAATGCTTTTGTTGTTGGTTCGGAGATACTTGCTAAGATATCATCGTTTATGGTTGTTTTCTTTTCTTTTTTAGGCTTTTTAGAGGTAGTTTTATAGTATTCAGCCCACTGTCTTATCAAAACTCTATAATCCTCGGCATTTTTGTTTCTAAGAGCCTGTTCACTTGGTCCGCCATCATCTGCTATCAGTCTGGCTATAGTACCAATGGAAAAATCTTTTATGTCAGACTCTGCCTGTTTTTTACAGGCGTTATGTATGAGTTCTAATGTTTTCTTTTTCCTTGTAGAAGCGTTCTCATAAAACTTTGAGAACAGTTCATCTGGATTTATTTCCATCATATTTCCTCCTATACATAAATTATTCTTAATCATTAGTAGAACTATTATATTGGTAATAAATTTCTGTTTAAAGTCACAGATTTAAGTTCATCAACAAACTCATTCTTAAACCCGATTTCTTCAAGTTTCTTACGCCCGATTGCATAAGGAATAGCCTCTTTTAAACTACCTGCACGATTAATCAAAAGCCTCATAAATTGATTTCCTGCAATGAGCTGTTCTTCTTCTGTTAATGAGAACATAACGGGCATTTTATTGTTATTTTTTAATGTTAAATCTATGATTTGAGACCTTTGTAAAACTGCCTTGCTTGCATCTGTTTCAGGAAACAGTTCCGCCCCGTTACAGATGATTTGAAGCTGTTCAAGTTCATTTTCAACGTTATTAATAGAAATTCCAACATCCGATATAGAACCGACGGTAACAAGCTGAAATCCATTCTCAGATGATTTTTCTTTGATTAACTTCATACACTTATCAATAAGACGAAGAGTGGCATTATAATCGTTTGCTAGCTTATCGTTCTTCTGTATCTCCTGTGTATATAATTGCTCATATTTAAGCAATTCTTGATGTTTTGTAAATAGGGTTCCATTAAGTTCACATTCATATTTTTCATTTTCTAAAAGTTCTATATCACGCTGATGTTTATTCACTCGTTTTCCTGTTTCGCTCATATTGTAGCCTATGGTATTAAAATGATGCACTAAGCCAGGAAGAAAAGCAGGACTAGTTACGAACCATCTACATCTGACACAGTTTTGCTCTGGAAAACCCGGAACAACACCATAAGTGACTTTATCCGTATCATCGTTAACATATGTGCCACCTGAATCACATCCAAAACAGCCTTTAGGACAAATTCCTTTATCACTAATAACAATACTTGCACCTGATTTTTGAGCGTTGATTACTGCCTGATATGCTATTGGATCATTAGCAGCTACACTTGTTTCTAACTGTTTATACTTTGCATCTCTAATAAATCTATCAACTGCTTGTTTATCATTTTCAAGAATGCTCTTTTCAGCCTGATTCATTGTATCTGTAACGTATGAAATACCTGCTTTTGTATAGTAAAGAGTCATAATGAGTCTTGCGTGACCTGCAATAGCCTTTGAAAGAATAGGCATTGGAACTCCACCTTCAAGAGCATAGGCAGTTATAAGTGATACTCTGAGTGAATGAAGGGGGTAATAAGTTGTTTTGTTACTGTCTGGACGCACAAATTTTAATGTTCTTTCTTCTTCTGATGATTTATTTTCTTTAAGTTGAAACTCAAGCTGTTTAAGTGTCTTATACCAAAAAGCATCCAATCCGCTTTTTGTTATTGGCAAGTGTTCCTGTCCTATTAAAGTAGGATTTCTGAAAAGAAATGTGATTTCTCCCATTTGTTTTAAAATCCTCACATCTTTTATATGTCCTATGTGGGTTGCAGCCAGTTCTGTCCATTTTGCAGGTTGAGAAATAGGATTGTACTTCATCTGCCAATCTCTAAGTTTTGCAAGCCAGTATTGTGCTTCTTCGTACTGCCAAGGAATGTCATAACCTTTATCCGATTCCTCTTTGTTGATGTCTGCTGTTTTATTCGTGTTGATAAAAAAACCTGTCATTTCAAGCTGCGTTGTTTGGTCTTTGAATTTACGAAGAACGCCTCTTTCGAAAGGATTTTTTTCTGTACCCTGACTTAAATGTGAATCATTCTTGATCCATTCTCCAGCCACATTTCGCATAGACTGCACATACTTATAAGTATCCATTTCTCCACTGTCAAGCATACGCACCTGATAAGTTCTTAAAGGTAGAAGGAGCTTTGTCAAAAGCAACACAGTAGTCCCCGGAAACCACATCTCATATACTTCTTCAGAAAGTCCCTTTTTTCTATGTTCATACTTGGAAGTTTTTCTGAATCTGTAAACACAGTCTGGGTCATTTTTATCAATAACAGACTCATCAACAATGAACCAATCACCGCCTGTAATTGAATCACCTACACTTTGTGCAAATTTCAAGTCTTTAAAACAGGTTGCATTTGGAGGGCAGACTATATTACGAAGGTCTTTTATGTACCTATAAGGCAGAACATTCTTATCTGATTCATTACGTTGCGATGATTTTACATTGTCTGGTAAGTATTTTGTTAGAGGATTTTCAAATTCTGCTGGAATAAGTTTGTTTCCTAAATAATCTTCAACCGAAAACTTTTCCTCAATAATCCAGTCAACAAATTCAACAATCTTTTTTGCTTGTGCTAAAGCGTTGGATTGTGAGTATCTTTCTGCAAAAATAATCTCGTAAAAATCTGGGGTGTCATATTCTTTTGAAATGAACTCCTGTATAGACTTAGTGATCTTATAGGGAATAACATATTTATTAAAGAAGATTGATAGAGATCCAAGTGCTGTGGATTTGCTTCTTATAATTGTTTTTATCCATTCCGAAGCATATTCATTCCATTGCTGTAAATCAGAATCATATTCTAAAATCCATTCGAAGTTTTCACTTCTTGTTCTTCTTCCAAAAACTCTTAACTCAAGTTCTCTTTTTCTGGCTTTTTCCTTTAACTGTTCAAACCACAGGTTTTCATTTGGAGATAATGCATTATCACCAAATGCTCCTTTTTTAATGAAATCTCGGAGCCATTTCAAAACAGTAGAGGCTTTAACACCATATTCTCGCTCAATATCCATTGATGATTTGCCGTTGCAAAGTTCTTCAATCATTTTATACTTAAAATCATTCTCATAACTTTTTCTTCTCATTTATTTTCTCCTATATCTGTATCTGTTCTGCTGTTTAGTTTCTTCATTCATCCATTCATCAATTTCAGTCTGCATTGGAAGTACACAACCATTATCCAAAGAAGCAGTGGCATTATTTAGTGAAGCTGTAACATCTGCAACTGTTGGCTCTGTGTATACTTTCTGAGAATTTATAGATTTATGGTGCATAGCATTTTGTATGATGCGTTCAGGTATTTCGGCATTTTTAAGTCTTTGACCATATGCGTGTCTATGTCCGTGTGGAGTAGTACCATCTTTCTTTCCGACTGTCAAACCAATCTTTTCAATTGCTTTTTCGTGAGACTCTCTCTGAGTCCTAAGTGGCATCATTTCTCCTAGTGTTTTAGGAGAATGTGAGACAAAGGCAAATGGGTGAGTATCCTTAATGCCATCTCTTAACCTTTTTGCCATATACATTTTCCATACATACATAAAGATGTATCCCCATTCCTTTGGACACCAGTAAATATGCATATATTTATCTTCATTATTATCAAGCATTGGCTCTTTCCACCCTGCAAATCGTTTGTCCTGTCCAGAATACATATTGCGCGGGAGTAAACCGTATTTTAACAGCAGATAGCTTTCTCTGTCTGTAATATATTTACCAGTAGTAGGATTCTTGAAATCCTGTGGGGGTCTTCCTTCGCTTGGATGATAGATTCGTACCACAGCAAGATTAGAGTCTTCAGGATCAGGGAAGACGTCCTGTACCCATAGATGAAATACTTCACTATGTCTAAGTCCACCGCCGTGCATCAGTATAGTAATGGCAATATCACGCCAGTTATAACGGTCAACAAGGTCTAATTCATAGTTCTTTCTTGTATTTTTAAACCCTTCCCATAGGAGGTCATTTGCTTTATATTCGGGGAAGGCTTTTGTATCTCCTTTTGGTGAGTACGGATTTCTTCTTCTAACAGTATTACGAGCTAATTTTGCAGTTTCAGCGATTTTATGAACATCATTTAAATGCCCTAGAAATGAGTTGTGACTTTTGTTTATCTGTGCCATCCAGTTAAGTCGTTCTTCATATCTTGTGGCTTTTCTCCAAGGATTTAATTGAACAGCTCCATATTCTTCATATAACCAATCTGAAAACCCATTTAAGGCAGATAAAAGCATATTCGCTGTTTCAACTCTTTTTGGTAACCAATAAAGTCCCGATGGGTCTAACCCTTCTTCATTTATTGTTCCTGAATAAACAGACTCCGTAAATGTATCAAAGAATTCTCTTGGGGAAGAATAATAATTCTGATTAGCTTCCATATAATCAAGCAATAGTCCAACAGCTTGTACTAACTTCTTATGCCAACTTCTGCTTTTACTATGATTCTTTATTTGATATCTATGTAATTGTTCAAAAAGCATCGTCTCTCCATTATGCTCAACTAGAAGAGTAGGAAAATCTATGCTCCTTCCTGTATTATCCCTGTATGTTTTAGAAGATATCTGAACATATCTCATCTATATCCTCCTATACCTATAGTAGTCCAACAGCTTGTACTAACTTCTTATGCCAACTTCTGCTTTTACTATGATTCTTTATTTGATATCTGTGTAATTGCTCAAAAAACATTGTCTTTCCATTATACTCAACTAGAAGAGTAGGAAAGTTTATGCTCCTGCTAGTATTATCCCTATATGTTTTTGAAGATACTGGAACATATCTCATCTATATCCTCCTATACCTATAGTTTGATTATAATATTACATATAATACCATAGATAATTATATAAAACTACATTATAAAAGGTACTACATCATTAAAATGTAATACCTTTTAATAGTTTGATTATAAATATTTCACCCTAGATAATGTTTCAATTGGAGTCTTGTTTCATCGTATTAATGTTCGATTAAGTTAGTTAATAAAACCTCTTGTTCATTCTCTGGTTCATCGAGAGGATAAATTCTTGCTGTGTCATTTTCATCATTAACATGTTGAATATAAATAGCTGCCCCATTATAGGTAACATTCGCCATAACAGGTGAACTGGCAATTTCTTGTGCCCGTTGTTTGTTCATGTTCTTTCCTCCTTGAAGGTATCATCCTATTTATTATTTATCAAAAGAGGGGGAAGCATTCATGAGGAAATGAAGTTTTTAACTTTTGATTTAATTTACTTTATTTTCAAATTGTGAAAACCTTTATGGAGAGAAGACATGAAGGCGGTTTATTGAGTCGCATAGATAATGTTACGCATAAAATAGAGTAAGGCAGATTAAATACATTACGATAAAAGTTTGGAAAACACTATTCTATACAACTGGGGGCTCTAGTATGGAAAAGAAAGAGTTATTGATATCAGAAAACAGCGAGAAATCTGTTGATCTAAACGATGTTATATGTCTGGATGAGTGGGAAAACGAGGGTGGTAGAATTATAAGGCTTGTGGAATAAGACAAGCATCCATCTCTATTTTATTTTGAGAATCAGTGTTTTGTTAGCATAATGCTTCTTATTAGACTGTATATTTAATCCTAAAAGCAGAGATGGGGAACAATTAAAGGGAAGATGTATTTTGAGGTGTTGCAGTTGCGACAGCTCTTTTTGGTCTGGAGTTAGTGAACTAAAATTTTAGCATGAATATTCTATTTCAGTTGACGAATAAATCACGCTCATGTAGATAAACTGAGAGTAAATGAGAGGATGTCAACTATGTCACTTTATTTAATAGGTTGCACAAATAATCAATGGAAGAAAAGGAAGTAGGTAATAAAATGCCCAACGTAACAGTTTTCGGACAAGGAACTTTTGAAGTGGAGGAAGGGAAAAAGTTAGTATTAGCACTTGAAGATAATGGAGTGAATATTCTCCACCGTTGCGGAGGAAAGGCGAAATGTACGACCTGCAGAGTAGAAGTAATGGCAGGTGAGTTTTGTGATTTAACTAATGTAGAAAAGAAGGCATTTTCGGACAAGGGGATTGAAGATCATTTACGTTTATCTTGTCAAATCCGTGTGAATGCTGACGTAACCGTTCGCCCAATCATGACAGTAGAAAACTCTGGGTTAGAAACTGGTCCGAGACCAGCTGAATAAAAATGAAGGAACATTGGTTATTTCTTCGATTAAGTTTTTGATGATGTTTTAAACGAGGAAGAAGTGAAAACATTGTACACGTTGATGGCTCGTGTACATAAGCACAGCCAAAAAAAGAATTACCACCTGAGTAATTTTTACACCATCACTTGATTAATCAAGTTAAAAGCAAGGAGGAATTACTATGTATACAATTCCTGGACATCATCATATTTCGATGATTACAAAAAACGCTCAAATCAATAATGAATTTTATCAACAAGTGTTAGGTTTGCGGCGAGTTAAAAAGACCGTCAACCAAGATGATCCTTCTATGTATCACTTATTTTACGGAGATTTAACGGGAAGTGCGGGGACTGAGTTATCCTTTTTTGAAATGCCGATGGCTGGAAGAACGATTCGCGGAACAAATGCTATTACACAAATTGGCCTACTTGTACCATCATTGGAAAGTCTGGAATATTGGAAAAAACGCTTTGAGCACTTTGACGTCAAGCATGGTGAAATCACAACATATGCAGGCCGTGCAGCACTTCCATTTGAAGATTCGGAAGGGCTGCGCCTTATCTTACTGAATAATAATGGTGAAGAAATACCAGAATACTGGGCACCTTGGGAAGGTTCCAGTGTGGAGCAAAAGCACTGTATTTTAGGGATGGGGACTGTGGAAATAACAGTGCGTTATTTGGATCGAACGGCTAGAACTTTAAAGGATATGTTTGGCTATACAGAAGCGGCCCGTTCAGAAAATGAGGCAATCTATCAGTCCGTTGCGGGTCAAGCATTTGGTGAAATTGTAGTAAAGCAGCAGGTGGGGCCGAGTGAAAAGCCAGGCCGAGGCAGTATCCATCATTTGGCGATTCGTGTGAAAAACGAGGAAGAGCTTAGTTATTGGGATAAAGTGGTGAAAGATTGCGGCTTTCAGTCAACGGGCGTTGTTGATCGCTTTTACTTCCAAAGCTTATATTTCCGTGATTCGAATGGAATATTATTTGAAATTGCGACAGATGGCCCTGGATTTACAGCAGATTCAACGGTTGAAGAGTTAGGGGGAAAATTAGATTTACCACCATTTTTGGAAGCAAGACGTGCAGAAATTGAAGCAAAGTTAAAACCGCTGGATTAAAAGGAATCTAATCCTTTTTCGTTTGATGAATAAATCATGCTTATGTAGACAAACTGAAAATGAATGCTCACATAATCAATCAAAGAAAAGAAAGAGGATTAGAATAAGGGAGGCTCGCTCCATGAATAATGCAAATTGTGACTTTTCACCGATGAAGCAAACGTTAAAAGAAGATATACGTCAAGTGATTACGACGCTTCAGAGTAGTTTAGAAACAATAGATCATGAAAACGATTGTCTACTTGGAAGTTTTGAAAAAATCAAAAATAGATTTGCATACATTGAAATGAAAGCCGCTACTTTTTATTTGAATTGTTATTTGTCCCCGTTTACGGATAAATATCCAGAATTATCAATCTGTGTACAAAATATGTCGGATCGAAGACATGGTGGTTTAATTGTCATTCAACGCAAAGATTCTCTTGAATCTTTAATTCATCCGGGGATTTCAATTGGAGCAGAGTTGAGCCATTCTTTATTAGAGTCCATCTTTTTTCCAGGAAATCCACTCCATGATGGTGCTGTAATGGTAAGTTTTAATCAGATTGTTTCTGCAGCAAATGTTCTTCCTCTTTCAAATAGATTTACAGGTGATAAAAAACTTGGTACACGACATCGCGCTGCTTTAGGATTAACCGAACGCAGTGATGCCCTTGTTCTAGTTGTTTCTGAGGAAACAGGTAGAGTTTCATTTGCCTTAAACGGAGAGCTCTATCCAATTGCTACACATGGGGGCTCAATAGATAGTTTATTGAAAAATTTACAGTAAAAAGGGTAATCAAAACTATTTTTTAATAGAACCTGCTGTCGAGCAATCTTGTTCAATAGCAGATTCTTTTGTGATTTTCTTACTAATATTTAATTGGAAAGGGGAACTACAGAACCCTCTTTTATGTATGACAAAAAGCTCTATTGATAGATACTGCTTATCTTCAACTAGAGATATTTTACATTGAGATTTATATCTATTAGGTTTATGATATATTCATAAGTTACAATAGATAACTGGTACGACAAAATGAGGACATATCAAAGTACAGAATCTGAATGAGCAAAATAGATTCTCTATTAAGGAGTGTAATTGTTAATATGGTGACCTTATATACATCAACAAGTTGTACGTCTTGCCGTAAAGCGAAAGCATGGCTTGAGGAACATGAAATTGCTTATATAGAAAGAAATATTTTTTCTGAACCTCTTACGATTGACGAGATTAAAGAAATTTTTCGCATGACGGAAGATGGGACAGATGAAATTATTTCAACAAGATCGAAAGCTTTTGAAAAACTGAATATAGACATAGCATCTCTATCACTTCAAGAATTATATAAAGTAATCAAAGAGAACCAAGGATTATTAAAAAGACCGATTATTCTTGATGAAAAAAGATTACAGGTTGGATATAACGAAGATGAGATTAGTAGATTTTTGCCTCGTAAAGTTCGTGCATTTCAGCGTTGTGAAGCTCAAAAAATGGTCAATTAATCATGAGACATCACTTTCAACATATTAAGGATTTTTTCGTTTTCTTTAATCATCAATATGAACTTAGCTTGGTGGAAAAAGCAAATAAATATATTATAAAAAATAACTCGGTAGAATATATTGTTTAACTATAAACGATAAAGCAATTAATTTTATTTACGATCAATCTTTAGATGTCCCGGTAAAAGAAAGCAAACACAATCCCTTTTCCATCTCTGTTAGTAAGTTCTCAAATCAAAATTTTTCTAGAGACTTAATGGGAGAAGACCTTGAAAATAAAGGTTTGCAAGACATTGAACATGCGATGGAACACATGGAAAGTGCGAAAAATAATTATGTTTGGGAATATTTCAAAGATATAGATGGCCTAAGAAAACATCGGTTGAGTGCTTTAAAAGATTGTACTAACGATATGAGGAAATCAAACGAAAGATACGTTCCCGTTATTTTACCTTCTTTGCCCTTTAATGATGAAGAGTTTGATATTCTTCTTTCTGCACATTTTCTATTTATGTACGATGACCGATTGGATTATCATTTTCATATAGAAACACTAAATGAGTTATTGAGGGTTTCTAAAGAGGAAATTCGTATTTTCCCTTTAGTAAATTTGGAGGGGAAACGGTCTGAGTATTTAGATAAAATAATAAATTATCTTACCGACAATGGTTGTATAGTAGAAGAGCTTAGAGTCCCTTATGAATTTCAGGCAAATGCTAATTCGATGTTAAAAATTAAAAAGGATAACAAATAATCGATCTTCAGCAATCGGGCGCGATTGCATAATAAACGGATTTCCTATAGACCTATAATTATCTTATGTGAAAGCCGTATCCATTTGTAGATACGGCTCCTTTATTTCATTTTTAAGAAAGGATAAGATAATACTAATCCTAATAAATATAAAATTACTAAAAAGTAAACGGGAAGTAAATGTATAAAGGTTGTATATCCAATATATATATGCGTTCCAATCCCCGCTATAAACGCAGGTAATGCCCCGACAGCAAGGGTATTCCAAACCCAACGTTCCCCTTTTCTGAAACCCCACAAGGAAAGCATTAGAACAAGCAAACCAACACTTACAAGGGCACTGCCAAATCCTGCTCGGTCATGTGCGATAACAGGAATCAAATTATTACTAATACTATCTAACATCTGCGGTGACATACACAAGAAGCTTAAATCAGTTGACACAAAAACTTTGGAAATACCTATTGTGGAAATAACTATACCGCCTACTAATATCAAAAATCCTAGTATAATAAACATGAGCTGTCCATATAGCCCGTATTGCCACGCTCTATCATTTTTTTCATGAATGGAATATGGGGTACCTGTGACTCTTTTTCCTTCCCTAAAGCTAAAATAATATATCGGCAATAAAAAAAGCCAAAATAAACCGTGTAACCAATCAAAGTAACCGAAGCCGATAAAAAGAAAAATACCGAGAAATCCCAGGATTGCTGCACTGTGAAAAGCAACCATTGTCCAATGCATGCCGTATTTAATTCCGTTTCGTGCAAGCTGGATATACAATATTCCTCCGGATACCGTCGTTCCAGCTAGTGCCATCCTATCATGTGCCATAAATGATAAGATGAGTGGATTTACCTGTAAGATATCAGCTTTTGTCAGTCCGATAAACGATTCGTCATAGGGGAGGATAATACTCGTAAGTGCAAAATATAAGGCAATAATTCCTCCAATTAGGATGGAGAGACCAAACAGGAATGACCAGTACCAGTTTTGGTTTTTAATAGGTTGGACTTCTTCATATAATAATCGTTCATGAATTCGCTTTGGTAGCCCTGGTCCAGCTTTTACATAGCCATCTGTTAGCATTAACAGATCTGCACCAGCACGAACTAAAGCACAAGCCTCCTCCGGTGCCTCCACCCCACCAGAGGTTATGACCATTAGCTCAGGGTGTAGCTCTTTAATCTGTTTAACCGTTTTAACTAGGCATTCATTTGCATTTGCAACTTCATGCCAATAGCTGTCCTTAGTTTGACGAGGGGCATTTATGACTATACCACCAATACATGTATGCTGTATTGATTTCCCTATTTCTAATATTTTATTGTTAATTTCATCAGCGTAAAAAGATACATAAAAGGAACGCTCCAAACACATTACACTTTTATCTACGCATGAGTTAATTTGCTCACTTGTTCCTATGAAAACGTCCACAAAAGGTGTTAAATGTTGTACAATTATGTCCCATTCATTTCTTTTTACTTGTGCATCTAGCTTAGCAAATATAGGAATTCGGATATTCAGGCTTGTTAATTTTTTAATCGCTAGTTTGAGAGGAACCTTCTCTTGATAATCAGAAAACAGGATATGACTATTTTCCCTTCTGGGTTCTCTTTGTTCTTTAGGTTCGTTTAACACGATTGGTCCAATTTCTACAAATCCGAAGCCTAACTCTTGGAAGGCGTTAATACCTGACAAATTAGGATCAATATGGCCACTTAACCCAATTGGAGAAGGAAATCTAGTATGATAAATTTCCTTTTGGAATTCCCGTGGGGGCTTCATATGCCCTAAAAATCCAATAAGATCCGGACCACCAGGAATGGATGCTATTGTACTCATGGATTTATGAATAAACTCTCGGCTTGTTTTCGGTTTTATTTTATCTAGTACAAGTTTTTTCAATGGATGATAAGACCAGTCTGGCATAAACAACACCTTCTAAACATTAATTTAGGCTAACCTTTTTACTATATCGATCTTAAGTCACTCATTTATTTTTCCCCCTTTAATTCTAGCATGTATAGCTACAAAGCATAAACTTTCCTTTTCTGTTATTTAATGAACTGGTGCTAAAGCTCAATAAATGTGCCACAGCTTCAGCGGCCTTTGATTTTTCGCAATCAGGCGCTTTCCTGTAATAAGGATCAGCGCTTTTTTCATTTTAGGGCCAGATTGTGAAGGAATGTACTTAAAGTAATGGGTCATTTAATTGAAGAGGAACAACTGATAAAATAGCTATAAATCAAATTTAAAAAGGTGTTGTTATTTTGTGGGACAAGTAAGATTGTACAGAATATCTCTGCTATTAATATTGTTTTTTATGGTTGCAGGAATATTATTGTTTATATTGTCCATTATGGCCTTAAGGGCTGCCCCCATTGTGTCAATTTTGATGGTTATTTTTTCAACTTTCACGATAGGTTCTTCAATTTATCTTTGGCGAAAAAGAAATGAAGGTAAAGGATTTTATTGGGATGATGAAGGAATTGTAATCGACTTAAAAGGAAATAAGGTTTATTGGGATGAAATTGAAGACATTCAATCTTTTAAAAGTAGTACCACCAGTTTTTCAAAGGCTACTGTAATTTACCCTCACTATACAAATCACGAAAAAATAAGAATGCGTCGTAAGAAGTTACTGCCAACACCTGCACATTCAATTGATTGGATTTTAATCGAAAAGCCAAAGGAATTTCACAATAATTTAATGAAAGTTTGGGAAGAAAAAAATAATTAGCAAACATAAAGTCAGATTGCCATTGTTAAGATATATTATGGATTTTTGGATGGTGTTAATCTTGCGGAGGATACCTAATCTTTACCCTTATTTTTTATTTATACTTGGTATTATAGTTATTGGCAGATTTTTATATAAGGATTATGCAGATTATTTTGATTTAGCTTTTATTATCATTTTATTACTTCAAACAATTTATTTGTATCAAAGGAAAAAATCAAAAAGACATCAACGTTAATATCCAAGTTGACTAAAATTGTTGAGTATTTCTTAAACAATGAGTCTTTTAGAGTTGCTGTTGCAACTCTTTTTCTTGTTCCACTAACAAAACAGGTTAGCACAATAACCATATATAGTAAAATCAAGAAGAGGTGGTGTTTAAAAATGAAAAAAATCATCAGTTTGACCTTTTTATTTGTTTCGAGTTTGTTACTTGTCGCTTGTTCTGAAAAAGAAGAACCATTAACAAGAGTGGATGTTCAACAAGTAAATGAAGAAGGCAATGCTGGAGAGGTTGTGATGATTACAGCCCAAGAAAAAATCGATATGATAAGTAAATCTTTAAAACATGTGAAATGGGAGCCTAACACAAAAGTGTCAATGGCGAGAAAAGAGGATGTCTTCGCTACTCTATTTTACACATACGATGAAAACATGCCAGAGAGGCTCTATGAATATCGAATTTGGTTTAACGAAAATGAAACAGCAGAAATTATCAGCAACAATGAAAAAGAAGGATATGGAACATTAGATAAAGAGAATTCACAAAATCTAAAAAATGCTTTATTAAAGTAACGGGGGCTTTCCTTTAATAACGATCTTCCACAAACGGGCGCTTTTCCTGAACAAGGAAAAGCGTTTTTTAACGGAATTATGAAGGGTTTGTGTTAACGAAAATAGAAAATATTAGTAGTTCAATTAAAGGGCAGTTTTCTTGAAAAATCAACGTATGCCTCGTACCACTTGGAAGTGTGTAAGTAATGGGAAGTGATAAAATAGCTTTGTTAGTAATTCCTTTGGAAAGGAATACGTAATAAAAATTTTTTAGAAAGAGGTTAAATTTTAATGAAATCATTGAGTAGCATTTTTAGTACTTCCACATTTAGAAAAATTGTGCCTGTATTATTTTTTTCATGTGCAACGCTTGTAGGCTGTTCAAACAATAACGTTCATGCTGAATTAACTAAACCCAAAAAACAGGAAACTACCTATAATCATGGTTTTGCCAAGCTTGAAGAAAAATTTGATGCTAAACTTGGTGTCTTTGCGTTGGATACTGGTACAAACCAAACAGTAACTTATCATCCAGATGAGCGTTTTGCTTATACATCTACTCATAAAGCTCTAGCTGTAGGAGTACTTTTACAACAGAAATCAATAGAAGACCTTAATCAAAGAATTACCTATACACGTGAGGATCTTGTTAATTATAATCCGATTACAGAAAAGCATGTTGATACGGGGATGACTCTTAAGGAGCTTTCCGATGCTTCTCTTCGATACAGTGATAATACTGCTGGAAACCTTATCCTTAAACAACTGGGGGGACCAACTGGATTTAAGAAAGCACTGGAGGGAATTGGTGATAATGTTACCAACCCTGAGCGATTTGAGCCTGATTTAAATGAAGTTAATCCAGGTGAAACTCATGATACGAGTACACCAAGAGCACTTGCAACTAGTCTTCAGGCTTTTACACTGGGAGATGCACTTCCAACTGAGAAACGTGAACTTTTAATAGATTGGATGAAGAGAAATACTACTGGAGATACGTTAATTCGTGCTGGAGTGCCGAAAGATTGGGAAGTGGCTGATAAGACTGGAGCAGGATCATATGGTACACGAAATGACATTGCAATCATTTGGCCACCAAAAGGAGACCCTATTGTTCTTGCTGTACTTTCAAGTCGTGATAAAAAAGATGCTGATTATAACGACGAGCTTATTGCTGAGGCAACAAAAGAAGTAATTAAGGCTCTCAAAGTCAAAAATAAATAAAAATGCTTGTACTAAAAAAGGTTACGTTAAGTAGCCTTTTTTTAATAGGCTAATGCCTATAACATCTGATTATGTAAAATAGGCAGATAGAAATATGTTATTCTTATTCCGTAATAGGGCGCTTTAATGGATTAAGAATCACAGAAATGATCAAACTTTTTTATAAAAACAAGATTTAAATCTACTAGATAAGAATCCATTTTGATCAATCTTTTTTCAAAATGGATTCTTTTTATTTATCGTAAAATACCGGTTTGTGAAGTGCTTTTGATCAAACTTTATTTCAAAGCTACAAATTACATCTCCTTAGCACCTTTTGATTGAACAAATATTAAGATTACTTTTCTTTACTACCTATCCAGTAAAGAACCACACCTACTATAAACAGAATTGGGAACATAACAATAAGAACGCCTATCATTGCAAACCCACTGCCCTCACTCATTCCATAAAAACTACCAACTAACCACGAAAGTATAGGAGAAAATATGAACATTGTGGTTATTCCCCAAACTCTGTACTTTGATTCTTTTGATTTATTGATACTTCGCCAAATAGCAATTGTTATTCCTATCACTAAAATGATTACTGCATATATCTCATAGTTCATTTTCCATCCCCCCTCCAATATAAATTACCATATATCCCTAATTACTTATTGAACTATCTGGCCTGTTTACTGAACAACATACAAGAATCAAATGAATACTCTATACAAATCTAGTTCACATAAGATGCCATCATGGAAGCCAAAGAACGAGTCAACCCCTAAATCCGACCAAAATCGGTCAAATTCAGGGGTTTTGTGTGTGGGAAATAATCGAAAAATCGTTCTTATAATCTAAGATCATGTTCTCTCGTTTTCTCCCAATCCCTTCAGATTTCATGTATACAGATAATAAAGTTGTTTAATTTACAATAAAGTCGTTTAAAAAATAATAAAGGCATTTAAATGTGAGTCATTCTATTCAACAATCGGGCCATATTGTTGTATATATTAATTTTAAATTCAGACTTTCATCGATATTACATGGGGACCTATTCCTAGGTTCGTAATTAAGAATGGTTGTACATTGTGATATAGTAATACTTATAAGGTATGGAAAGGAGATGTTGTTTTTATGTATAGCAAGCAAAACGTTGAGATTGTAACAATTGGGGAGGTATGTGCAAAATAAATTCCTGCATAGAACCTCCCAAAGGATATGATCTAAACTTTAGGAGGAAATGAAGTTGAATATTATTAATATGAAAAATCTAGGACTTACTGAAGAATTTATACAGGAGTCTAAAATATATAAAAATCTTTTTATTGGTCGAGTTTCAACGCAATCTAAAAATTTATTTAAGGTGATTACGGAAAATGGTGAGATTGCTGCTGAGATATCAGGGAAATTTCACTACAGTGTAAAAGAACTTTCCCAATATCCTTCCGTTGGAGATTTTGTTATGGTCGATAGAACAGATAATTCACAGGGAAACGGAATTATTCACCACATACTTACACGGAAAAGTGTTTTTGCGCGTAAAGTGGCAGGTTCTAAGGAAGATATTCAGGTTGTCGCTGCAAATATTGATACAGTTTTTATTTGTATGTCACTGAACAATGATTTTAATCTTCGTAGACTAGAGCGTTACCTTTCGATTGCTTGGGACAGTGGTGCAATACCAGTTATTGTACTTACAAAATCAGATTTATGTAAGGAAATAGAGGTAAGGCTTAACGAAATATCTTCTGTTGCAATAGGTGTAGAGGTGCTTGTTACAACAAGTACTTCTGATAAAGGGCATCAATCGTTAACAAGGTATCTTTCTAATGGTAACACAGTAGCGTTTATAGGATCATCTGGAGTTGGAAAATCAACCTTAATAAATTGTCTGCTCGGTCAAAATATATTAGACACAAATGGGATAAGAAATGATGATAAGGGTAGACACACTACTACAAGGCGTGAACTGATTATGTTGCCGAATTTAGGTGTTGTTATAGATACTCCGGGTATGAGGGAACTTGGGATTATTAGCGCGGATTTAACGAAATCCTTTGCTGATATTGATAGTCTTGCTTCCCAATGTAGATTTAACGACTGTACTCACAAGAATGAGCCAAGCTGTGCAGTGCAAAAAGCAATAAAAGATGGCACTTTGTCAGTTGAAAGGCTTGAAAATTATCGGAAACTTAAAAGGGAAACGAAGTATGAAGGCTTGAATTCTAAAATGATTGAAAAAGAAAAGATAAGTGAAATGTTTAGTGGTATGGGTGGCATGAAAAACGCTAGGAAATTCATCAAAGAACAAAATAGAAATAAAAGAAGATGAAGTCCTAGAAATGTTTGAAATGAAGATTTGGGTAACGGCTCAATGTTGAGTCGTTACTTTATCGTTTGGATAGAAATGTTAACGTTTATCAAGTTATTCCATTATAGGGCGCTTTAATGGAATAAGAATCACAGAAATGATCAAACTTTTTTATAAAAACAAGATTTAAATCTACTAGATAAGAATCCATTTTGATCAATCTTTTTTCAAAATGGATTCTTTTTATTTATTGTAAAATACCGGTTTGTGAGGTGCTTTTGATTAAACTTTATTTCAAAGCTACAGTAAAAAAGGAAGAAACATATTTGATATGTACAATATGTTCCTTCCTTTCATTTTATTGGGTTTAAAGGATTTAACCTAAATATAATTCTGATTATTCTTTTAATTGCTTTGCATAAGAATCATAAAACAACCTTCCAGTTATTGTTGCAAGTTGCTTTAATGATTTTTCTTTCTCGTATGTAGTCGGCAATAAGCTCAGTCATATCAATCGGTATATCTTTTATAACAGGCTTTCCTTTAAACATATTGAAGTTACCGCCTCCGCTAGCACGGTAGCTGTTCATGACCACATCATATTGTTGATCGAGCTGCAATGGTGCTCCTTGGTGATTTAGGTGAATAACGCGTTGGCCTATAGGGTTTGAAATTTTTAATTCATATTCAATACCTTCCCACATGTCATAATTATAATGCTGTGGTTTTGGATATGAAAAAGCAGGATTAACCGTTATGTTTCCGTTTTCGATAGTGAAATACTGGGCGGTTTGCTCAAGAGCCTCTTTAATATCCTGACCGCTTATCCGGATGACTTTTAATGTGTTTGGATAAATATAATTGGATACAATATCACGCATTGTGATGTTTGTTTGGAAACCTAGAGATTCATTGGTGAATAAGGCCGTATTTGAAATAGCAGCTCCGCTAGCGTTCATTTGTACGTTGTTAATAAATTCGATATATGGATTATCCTGTAGACGTGTGTGCAGTACGTCTTTAATGGTCATGTCTCCAATGACTGTTCCTATTGATTGATCAAGCCATTTTTGAGTTTCTTCTTGAAAATCATTTATGAAGGAAAGTGTTTCTTGATCTGCCTGGATAGATTCGTCTATTTCGATTAAATTGGCAGAGCAGTTTATACTTGAAATGGATCCTTCTTGTTTTGTTCCCTTTATACATATTTCACCTATATAACGTCCGTGATGACCGGGTTGTAGGAATGTAATGCCATTGATTGTTCCTGTCAGTGTACGGTGCTGATGACCTGTGATTAAAATATCTATACTTTCTAACTCTTTGCATATAGCATAGGCTTGATTTTCTCCTGTTAGCCGTTCTGTTTGTTCCCCTGTTTGTAAATCCCGTTCAAACCCTCCATGATAGGAAACAATTATTACATCTGGTTTTTCCTTTTGACGGATGTGACTGACCCACCATTTTGCGGTGAGTAAAGCATCGTTAAATTGTAGACCTTCAATATTTTTTTTCTCTTCCCAATTTGGAATGAAATGAGTCGTGATACCGAGAATAGCTATTTTGACTTCATCGATTACTTTTATTGTGTAAGGTGTTCCAAAGGCAGGCTCCTTAGTTGATGAATTGATAATATTTGCAGACAGCCATGGAAAAGTGGATTGTTGAATAGCGTCTTTTAAATAATCCAAACCATAATTAAATTCATGATTACCGCAAATAGCCAAATCGTACTGGAGAGAATTAGCGATTTTAATAATAGGATTTTCAGTATTTGGTTTGTATTTAGCATGATAATAGGTTAAAGGACTTCCTTGAATTAAGTCACCGTTATCTAGTAATAATATCTTTTCTTTCATTCTTTTTTCTTTAATAATAGTCGCTATTTTGGCTAATCCAAAGTTTTTTTCCGTATGATTCCGGTATGCAGTCGGATAAATGTATCCGTGAATATCGCTTGTTACTAATAAGCGAATCGTAAAATCGTTTGGCATCGTTTCTCCTTCTTTCTGATAAGTCTAAAAGTATGGGTGGTTCTATTTTTGGTTTTAACGAAAGAAAAAGGTGCTGCTGAGGTTATTTTTCAATCTAACATAAGTATTAAAAAAATCGCAACCACTGTTAAGGCTACGCGCCTTTCATCCGAATTTAAAAAATTATATTTATCTATTAATTTCCTTAAATCTGTTCTCGTTCAAATAAAAGTACTAATTATTTGTTTATATAATCTGATATGTTAGACTTTCGATAGACATATTTTTAATACATCTCAATTCTCCATATATCGAACAAGGCTATTAATAACTAGTCTTTTTTAAATGGTACTATAGTCCTCGTCTGATAAGCCTTATATCAAAGTGAGTATGATAACTAGTGAAATATTTAGGAATATACTACTTAGGCCTTTTTCGGAAACATAAATACAATGACTATTGTGGTATTTTGTTGTTTTAAATCGAATTCTCGATTAAATCAATATATAATAAGGAAGCGAGATAATAGATTGAGGTTAGGGAGGGACATAGAATGATGGCATGGGCGTTAGCCATTTTGTTTGGTGCCGCAGTGATACTGTTCATTTTGTCGTTTATTAAAACGGATTCACCAAAAGTTGAAGACCATCTGGAAAAAATTTCTCTTACTTTTGGGGAGGAAGTGAATCAACTACAAGAAAAAATTCGGACTCTTGAGATAGATGCTGAAATTACAGCACAAGAAGCTGGTATAATGGCAGCTTCTTCTGAACAGCGGATTTTGTTGCGTGAAGTACTCGACTTACATAAACGTGGGTATTCAGTTGAAAGTATAGCAATGAAAACGGGGCAGAATACGAATGAAATAGAACGGTTGATTGCTCCTTATGTAAAAACAAAGCAGGAAAGGGGAAGCGTTGCCAATGACATCTAAATCAATGCGCAGCTTTGCCGGAGGCCTTCTTGTTGCAACAGGTTTGTGCGGTATAGTATACTTCTTTGGATCTACTGAAGCGGCGAGCACACAGACTACAGAACAACTTTCAAAAGACGAGATGAAAGACTTGCTATCTTCTGAAGGATATGTCGTCCATACAGAAAAAGAGTGGGAAGAGCAACTTGCTGAAGTGAAATCTAGCAAAGATAAAGCGGAAACAGAAACAGAAACAAAAGAAAAGATTGTATACCGCACAGTGCTGAAAGTTTCTAAAGGGATGACAAGTATTGATGTTGGTAAAGCTCTACAGCGAGCAAGAATTATTAAAAGTGGACAGGTTTTCTTTGACGAAGTTGAAAAAAGCGGTGTGGAAAACAATTTGCGTCCTGGTACATATGTGGTACAAAGTGACATGACGACAGAAGAGATTATATCTGTCATATTTAAATGATTCTATTTAAAATGACAGTACATCTATTAATTAAACGACTATCTATAATAGGTAGTCGTTTTTTGATGCCATTAATTGCGTATTTATAGAATGTTTCATATACTTGTTTTACTTTGAAACAGGGAAGTGATAAAAATGAATACAGAAAAGAGAAAAGCATTAATTGTTGGTGCAACTGGACTAGTAGGGAATGAACTATTACATATATTATTGCAATCCAATACTTATGAAAATGTAAAAGCATTGGTTCGTAAACCGATATCTATAAAGCATCCAAAACTTACCCAAAGACTGGTAGACTTCGATGCATTAGAAAAGTACGAGGAAGAGTTTGCTGTACATGATGTGTTCTGCTGCCTTGGAACAACAATTAAAAAGGCTGGATCTCAGGAAGCGTTTAAAAAAGTTGATTTTGAATATCCGCTTAAAGCTGCGAAGTTAGCCAAAAAGAAAGGTGCTAAGCAATTTTTAATTATATCTGCAATGGGGGCTAATAGTCAGTCGCGCATTTTTTACAATCGTGTAAAAGGAGTAATTGAAGAGGCTTTAAAACAAGTTCAGCTACCATCTTTACATATCTTTCGACCATCTTTATTGCTTGGGAAACGAAATGAATTTCGCTTGGGAGAAAGATTTGCAGAGATGGTTAGTCCAATATTTTTACCGCTTTTAATAGGAAAGTTAAGAAAATACAAACCAATTCAAGCAAAAGATGTAGCTCAAGCGATGTACCAGATTGCGAAACAAAATCGCATAGGCGAGTTTGTTTATGAGTCGAATCAAATTTTAAATAATAGTAAAGAAATATAAAATGACAATCTTTATCTATATAAAGGCAAAGATCTTTAAGTTAGTTAATATTACGAAAAATAGGCGAGAATACCCCTACCTCAAGGAATGTGAAGGGCGATAGTCCAATGAGTAGGTGGGGGCGCTTGTTAATTAGTATGAACATAAAGACATATATTCAGTAAAGGACTCGAGTATAGATTTTAGATAGTGGTTCCTTTTTCTTCTTCAGATGTAAAGCTAAGTTGATTATTTTTATTTGTCAAATAATTGGATAGAGTTTCTAGGCAATTATCGCGATAGAATGTGTGTAATTGATCGTTGTTTTGCATCAACCATTGAATAAGGGATCCGTCTATCAAAGCACGAATTGTGTAAGAGGCTTTATCAATGTCAACATTAGCAAATGTTCCTTCTTTTTGACCTAGCTGGATAATTTCGCGCCCGATTGACCAACAATTTTCATAAAACCGGTCATTAGTTTGACGAAATTGTTCATTGTGGTTCGCTTGAGCGAGAAATTCAAGATACACTCGGTAAAATTTACGGTTATCACTCGGATTGGCAAAAGCTGCATGGACATAGGCACGCAACTTATCAAGTGCATTGTGCTCCTTACTGATTGCTGCATGTTCATTTTTATAAATTTTTTCAGTAACCCACTCCAGCAGGTGACGAAAAACATCTTCTTTATTTTGAAAGTAATAACTTGTCACCCCTTTGCTTACGTCAGCATAGTCGGCAATATCCTGAAGGGTGACGCTATGAAAGCCTTTTTCGGAAACGGCTTGAAAGGCGGCTCTTAAAATTTGTTCGCGCCGTTTTTCAGCTTTGTTATTCATTAAAATCCACCATCCTATTTTTAATAGTTCCATTATACACAAAAAATGAACGGACAAAATAATGGATAGTAAGGATAAATGCTTGAGATTTCTATTTAAAAGAGTATTTTATTCTGACCGGTCAAAATTATATTGACTGGTCAAATAGTTAACACTATAATCGATTCATGGGATTAATTGTATGAACGAGTGATACAGATATAATAATATCTATAAAAATAATAAAAGAGGTGTGGAGATGAAATCATTTGATGCACTAGTTGTTAATAAGCAAGATGACCAGTTCTCTGTAGGGGTTCAACAGTTTTCACTACAGGATTTACCAGAGGGCGAAGTACTAATTCGTGTTCAATATTCAGGCGTTAATTATAAAGATAGTCTTGCAAGTATCCCTAATGGCAACATTGTCAATACTTATCCATTTGTACCAGGAATTGATTTAGCAGGGGTCGTAGTTTCTTCAGAAGATCCTCGCTTTCAAGAAGGCGACGAGGTCATTGCGACTAGCTATGAGATTGGTGTTTCCCATTTCGGCGGCTATAGTGAATACGCTCGTATTCCGGCTCAGTGGATTGTTCCACTTCCAAAAGGCCTTACGTTAAAAGAAGCGATGATTATCGGAACAGCTGGTTTTACGGCTGCATTATCCGTGCAACGCCTTGAAGAAAATAATCTAACTCCTGACAAAGGAGCTGTTCTTGTAACTGGAGCAACAGGTGGAGTTGGCAGCTTTGCTGTCTCTATTCTATCTACCCTAGGTTATCAAGTAGAAGCAAGTACAGGAAAAGAAGCTGAACAAGAGTACTTAAAGAAACTTGGAGCAACTACGGTTCTATCACGTAAAGATGTATATGATGGAAAGATTCGAGCATTAGGTAAACAAAAATGGGCAGCTGCTGTCGATCCAGTTGGCGGTGAACCACTTGCCTCTGTTTTAAGCCAAATCGAGTACGGTGGCTCAGTTGCGGTCAGTGGATTAACAGCTGGGACAAAGCTGCCGACAACAGTCTTCCCGTTTATTTTAAGAGGAGTAAATTTACTTGGTATTGACTCTGTGTATTGTCCTATGGAGACACGATTGAAAACATGGAATCGTCTAGCAACAGATTTTAAACCGGCAAATTTAGAAGAACTAATTCAACAAGAAGTTACACTTCAGCAGCTTCCGGATGCTTTGCCTACATTACTAAAAGGTGATGCTCGCGGAAGAATCATTGTGAAACTATAACCTAAAAGTGACGAGATATATAAATTCTCGTCACTTTTTCAATGTTAAGTCTGAATCATTTTGATAGAGGTATACGTATTTTGACGAGAGTGCCTTTATTAAGAGTACTTTGAATAGAAATATCTCCTTGATATGTGTCAATAATTCGTTTACAGATTGTTAATCCTAATCCGGAACCATGCTTCTTCATAGAGAAAAATGGATTAAAGACTTGATCTAAACGATCTTTTGGAATACCTACACCAGTATCTTCTATCGTAATGAAACAAAAATCAGCGTCTCTTTCTATTGAAATCGTTAATTTTCCACCATCGGGCATAGCGTGTAAAGCATTTTTAGACAAATTGAGAATCACCTGTTTTATATGATCTTGAACACAAGATATAGGCACATCATCAGCAGGATAGGAAATAGAGAGTTGGACATTCATATAATTAGATTCCGATTGTAAAATAGGTTCTATTTCTCTTAAGATATCTATTGTATTGTAGGTGTTTAATGTATATGCAGTTGGTTTTCCAAGGACTAGTAATTCACTAACAATGGCATTTATTCGAATAATTTCTTTTTGTATCACTTCAAAGTAATACTGGGCTTTCTTATCTAAATATTCTTCGCTAAGTAGTTTAATTAATCCATTTATTCCTGTTAAAGGGTTTCTTAT
Source organism: Peribacillus sp. Hz7 (assembly GCF_042136355.1). Classification (NCBI taxonomy): domain Bacteria; kingdom Bacillati; phylum Bacillota; class Bacilli; order Caryophanales; family Bacillaceae; genus Peribacillus; species Peribacillus sp. Hz7. The sequence goes on along the minus strand of NZ_JBHHJV010000002.1, from coordinate 147,298 downwards.
TTCATGGGCAGTGCTAGCAGCTAGATTCCCAAGTAACTCTAGTTTTTGATATTCATTTTGTTCTTTTTCTTTCTTTACTTTAAATTTCAGTCGAAGGTTGTAGATTAATAGTAGTAAAACATTCATAATAATAAAAACCGCCACTAGGTAATAGGAAAATGTATGACGATATAAGTGCTTATTTTCAGGGCCTAATTTTGCCGTAATGATCCAAGAGGGGTGTTTCAAATCGATACGATAATCTACTAGGTTTTCCGTCGAAGTTAATGAGCTTGCCTCTATTACTGTTCTCCCTGATTGATCTGTTACGACAATCATTTCATCTTTTAATAACATTTTTATGGTATTTTCTAATTCATCTAATCGTAAGCTGGCCAGCAATACACCTTTAATTTGTTCATTCTCAGTAACAGGGACGGCGATTGTCATAATATAACGCCCTGTTACTCGACCAATATGTGCTTCTGAAAAACTCGTTTTTCCCGACTTTAGTGCTTGCTGAAAGTACGGTCGATCACCGACATTAACAGGAGAATTTAGTGAATTTGAGCTTATTAATAAGTCTCCTTCTGAATTGGCCCAATAAAAGCCTGAAAAACGTTTATCCTTTTCTTGAGTTTCCTTAAAAATTTCCTCTATATCAATTAAGCTACTATGCTGAACTTTAATCAGGGTAGCAAGCATTTCTAACCGTCCGACTGTTTCGCCAATAAAATTCTCTATATTTGTTGCATGAAGATTTGCATTCGTTTGAGCTCTATCTTTATATTCATTTTCATATTTTTTCATTTTTAGCTCTGCCAAAATGCCGCTGATAATCAGCGCAGGAATCACTGTTATCAAAATATAAATAACAAAAATCTTTGAAAATCGTTTAATGTTCGATGTCCGTATCAAAAAGCTCTTCCCCTTTAATGTTCCGATTAAGTAGTTTCCAGCTGAATATATACGATATAAAATATCCACTTATGATTGACATGAAAGCTTTCAGTCGTATTTTCATCATAAGATATTTAGGATTAAGTATCAATATTATTAGAAGTATAATAGTTATATGGTCGCCTTTGTTGTGCAATGAGGGATTATAGTTGTTTTACTTATTCTATATATTAGTATTAAGAGAAATTTTTTAGGATTAAGTGTGGTGAACCGTACCATAAGTAAATGAGGTTATTTTATATAAAAACGACTATTGAAATAATTAGATATGGTTCCTGTAAAAAAGCTGCAATATACATGAGTAACAGAATGTAAAAGGCCACTTGCTTAGCAAGTGGCTGATTCGACGTAGTGGCCAATTTTAGGAATTAAGTGTAAGTGGAACTACATCTCTGTCTTCGCCTTAACAGCCTCGCCAATCAGCGAGTTTTCTCAAGGTTATCCTGATTTAGTAAATTTGGTCCACCCTTTACTCCTTACCTATTTACTGTTGGTTTTAATATATTCTTTATAGGCTGTTGAGCAAATTAGATAAAAAAATACCTCAAATCTTAAAAAAAAAAACGAAATATATACGATAAGGGGCTGCTACGCCCCTTAAATTTTCTAAATGCAATTAACACAAAACAATGATTTTATAGGGAGTAGTTTGGGCTGGAATGCTAAATGTGGCGGAACCATATACAACAAGTAGATTTCGGTTTGTAGGACTAAGTGTGAAGGATTGATTGTTTTGTAATAATATCGGAGTATAACTAGAGATATTCAATTGTAACTGACCATCACTACTTACCAGCAGGCTGTTAAAATAGTCAACCTTAACATTTTGATCAGGGCTATCTTTTACGATAATGAGGGCCTGATATTGGGGTGGATAAATAAGAATGACAGGTACATTGACATCATAAAAACCAGTTACACGGTCTCCAACTGAAACCATAACATGGTCTAGAAAATATGTTGTTGGACTGATAACAAAATTTACCACCGAACCATCTTCTCTTAATAAGGACATTAATTTAAAACACCCTTTTAATTCCTCATCTGAACCTAATAAATAATCTTGAATCATGGTAATCGTACCAGAAAAAGAATCGTATTTCTTCATTTTTCCTCCTCCTTTATGTTGAATAATAAACGTAATTCACTCTTTAGGAAACCTAGAGGACGGGGTGCGTATAATATTTTAATGTTAGTTCAGTTGGCCTTATAAATTTTATGAAGCTGGTGATTAGATATTACTTAATGAAGGCTAGTTATAAAGAGCAATGATTCTTTAAGACTGTTAGAAAATGATGATGCTAGTCCTCATAAAAAGGAGTTTATTATGTATAACTATTATTCTAGGACAACTATGAATCAGCAAGATATTGTTTCGTTTGCTCGTGGTGATGTAACGGGGGATAGAGTGCCTGATAATGTTTATTTAACCGGAATAAAGACTCCAGCTAGTCCATTTACTCAAAATATTACTCTGCTCATTCAAGATGGAAGAACTGGCACTGTAAAAAGTGTTACACTTCGAGAAAATGCTGGCTACAATCCTACTGTATTCTTAGGGGATTTTACTGGGAATGGAGTAGATGATATTTTAATAAGTATTGCTACAGGTGGTAGTGGTGGAATCATGTACCATTATATTTATTCCTTTGTGGAAAATATGGAATATTTACTGTTTGATTTCAATGTATATAATGAGCAATATCAATATGACGTTACTTATCAAGACCAATACAAAGTGGAAGTTGTCAGTAAAATCAATAATAAAAAGTACATGATAGATATTTCAACAAAAGGTACTGAGTATTTAACTGAAATATATGATGGAAATGGTAAACTGAAAAGTCCTATTACAGGTTTTGTAAATCCTCTAAGTGGCTTATATCCTGTTGACTTTAATTTGGATAAAAGGTATGAGCTATTGGCTTATCAAAAAATTGCTGGAAGATATAATGCAGATTCTTTAGGGTATATTTTGAACACTTTAGGATGGTCGGATAATCGATTTGTTTTGCAAAATCAGAATGTAGCTATTTTGGGATATTAGAGCAACTTATCTAATGAGGTTTTAGAAGCATGAGAATTCTATTATTTTATTAATAATTATTATCTAGGTAAAAAGAAAAAGCTGATTTATATACATTCTATAGACTGTTATATAACTACACTTATGTTTGGTTAGTAAATGGGGAGGGGTTTTGGTTTTACCCGACGTACCTCCAATATGGTGAAGTTGCAGGAGATAGGTGGAACGGTACATTCTGGACGTTCTATGGTTTTGATGAAAGGTTTATTGAAACGGTTGCCTGTTATCCAATCCCTACTTTGTACTAAAAACAAAATCCCCTTGTAAAAATTAAAACCACGATAAATAGCAAAAAAATAATAAAATACTTCATTTAGATATATCACGGAGAACCGTACCATAAGTAGGTGCGGTTTTTTATATAAATGCAGCATGGAGCAATCTCCGTAAAATTAATCTTATGAAACGTTTCCTTTTTATTTACTATTAACAAAATGTATTTGACTACATCGTATACAATTGTATACGATAGAGATGGATTTAAATGTATACAATTGTATACAAAGGGGAGGGTGTATTATGAGACATGAAGGACATAGGGGACAGAATAAACATCATGAAGGTAGACATCGTGGACGTCGCGGGGAGCATGTAGATGTAAAATCAGAAGGAGCGAAAACGTTCCGACGCAAGCGTGCGATAATGTTTTTAGAGCATTTAGAAACTAAGCAGGCAACACTGAAAAAGCAATTGCAAACACCAGAGTTGCAATCCGTTAATCCAATTATTGTTGGTGAATTAAAGGCAACACAGTCGATAATAGATGAGTTTGTACAACTGTTTGAGCTATATGAGTTCGAGGAATATGCGAATTTACGATTTAAAAAAGATATTGAAAATAACACGGAAGCTTAGAAAGAGGATATTGAAAATATGAATATGGAATCAAATTTGACTGTTGAAGAGGTTATCCGTTCCCGTCGAACGATTAAAAAGTTTAAAAAGGACCCGATTTCTTTAGATACGCTTAAAGAGCTATGAGATATTGCGATTTGGGCACCGAATCATAAAATGCGTGAACCTTGGCGTTTTATCGTCTTCTTAGATGAGGGAAAGCAGCATCTTGTGGAAGTTTTAAAAAGTGAAAAGGAAAAAGGGAAGTTCCCTAGACCGATGAAGCCAGAAAGGCTTGAACAATTGCTTTCAATTCCAGCGTTCGTTGTGGTTGTAATGCAAGCAGATCCACGACCAATGATTTTTGAAGAGGATTTTGCTGCGGTGAGTGCTTGTATTCAAAACTTTCAATTAGCAGCTTGGGAGCGTGGGATTGGAATTCTTTGGAATACGGATCCAACCATTTATTCACCAACATTCCATGCACAAATCGGTGTGAAGCCAGGTGAGAAGGTTTTCGGAATTATGCAAATTGGCTACCCAGACATGACACCGAAAGCACAGCAGCGAACTTCGGTTGAAGAAAAGTTAACGGTTATTACAGATTTTGCGAAAAGAAAGCCCATTACGTTGCGCAGGCACCCCCTTTAGGGATGGGATGAATGTTCGCTCAAATGCGGTGTACAGATAAAATACCGAAAATATGTTCTGTACATCACACATTCGAAATGTTATAATTTGGTATATAGGATTTTCTTTGAAAACTGAACATAGGTGGTTGTGGCAGGAAAAACGTCTGTCACGTAAAATGTTCAACGTTCTGCCGACCAACACTCTTCATAGAAAGAGTGCGGTATCGTAATCCTAGACAAGTATCGCCGGTTGAACGGCGTAGTTGGCACCGACCTTGCCCTCTTGAAAGACTGTTTTTCTCTCAAGTGTTGCTCACCCAAGTCTCGCCTCTGCCTCTTCTTATGGAAGGTGGTAAGTGGGATATTTGTGAGAAAGAACCCCATCGGCTTTAGCCATGGGAGTGGTCAGTAGCGCTTCTCAGCTTGAAGAAAATAAGTAGTATCTAATAATATTTGTCGGTAATCGAGTGCAATTCCGAGGGGGAAATTGCGCTCTTTCTTTATATATCAGGCTGAATTGTTTAATAACGAAATGGAGGATTTAGCTTTTGTTTAAAATCTGGCTGATAATGGCTGTACGGTTGAAGAAGTGAAAGTATACAATGATTGGATATTAGATTACGACAAGGACGAAATAGACAAAGTGTTTAAATAAGAATTAATTCTTGTTGAACGAGCGCGTTACATAAATAATGAATGACGCTGCCTTTTCTTTTTGATAATCTGTGCAGGTTGGTCGAAAATAGTGAATAAATATAAATATAAAGTTAACTCTATAATTAAAAGAATGATAAACGAGGAGATTAATCATGAAGCCTTATCAAATAAATAAAATGATCATTGATGATGAATTTGATGGTGAAGAATTCGTGACAACTGATTTTGCTTACCAAAATAAAGATTATAGCATTACTTTTAAAAAAGCAGACCTTGAAATAATTAATACATGGATTTTTAAAGATGGTACGTCTCTACCGGCAAATTTATCTGATAATATTATTGAATTAATAAGAGAAGATGTTAAAAAGAGAATCTAGTCACATGTAGTAGTTCTAATTTATTATGGTTAGTTTTAGAAAAGTTTTGATTATTAATATAAAGAATCATGTGGCTAGCAAAGAAGTGATTTCATTGAACGAATACGAGGGGCTAATGACGACGATTTTTAATGATTAGAAGACCAAATCGCATGTGATTTGGTCTTTTGTATTTGTTGATTATCAGTATTTTATTAAAAAAATGTGAAAGAATGTACGTAAACTAAAGAGTGCTTTAATGCAAGAACAGGACTGTCTATAGACAGTCTTTTTCTTGTATGCAGGCCTATAAAGTTATAGTTTTGCTCTTAAATAGTGCCTATTTAATTCGAAAGTAAACCTTTATAACATCATTAAATCAATTGACCGTTTAGAGCTTAATAAGCCGCATATTAAAGAGTACTTAGAAAATGGTATTCGAGTTAAAAGAAATTAAAGAATCCGAAGAGAAATTAGAAGATATTAATGTATAAATACGATAGATGAAGCAGTGAGAGAGCGATTTAATAGTATTCAAAATTCTGTTTTTTTTACTACCCCCATAACCATTTTGGTTCGTTCGTATTCTTTTAATATAATCATAGAAAAAACACGAGGGGAATAAAGATGAATAAACTAACCAAGGGAGCCCTTGCCATGGTTTTAGCGGGATCGGTCACGTTTTCTGTTGCTAATGTCTTGTTAGTCGATCAATCTTCTAAACGGTTAATAAAAGAAAATGATTTAACCATATCCGAAGTACCAAAGAAATCAGATGTAATTAACCAAGCGGAAAAAACGGCGAAAGATCAAACGTCAGCAACGAATGTGAAAGACGTGCAAACCAAGCTTTCTCATAATACTTCGGCTTTCCAAGCGGCTATAAAAAATAGAAACGAGAGTAATACGACCGTAGTGGCCAGTCACCAAAATACGGAAAAATCGACCGAGAAGACGATAACAAATTCTGCTAATACGAATACGACAATAACTAGAACGTCTGCTGCAACTAGAGGAAAAGAATCTACGACGGCGGCAACTAATGCAACAAGAGCAAAAGAATCAACGACAACAACTACACCCACGAAAACGAGAACGAATACAACCGGAGCAAAAGCACCAACGACAACAACTGCACCAACGAAAACGGGAACGAATACAACCGGAGCAAAAGCACCAACGACAACAACTACACCAACGAAAACGGGAACGAATATAACCGAAACAAAAGTACCAACGACAACAACTGCACCAACGAAGACGGCAACTAATACAACAAGTGCAACCAAAAAGACAACCAACCACGGACAACAAGTTTCTCAAAACGCAAAAGCAAAGGCTGCAAGCTCTCAGAATAAGAAAGAAAAGGCTATAAGCCCTCAGGACAAAAAAGAAAACAACGAGAAGAAAATGTAATTCTTTCAAAAAGGATCACCAAAAGATGGTGGTCCTTTTTGTGTAATAAATCAATATAAAAAAAGACCTTCCCAAATGGAAAGGCCTGTGCAGATATTCTATTATATTTTTTCCTTAACCTCCGCAATGTAGGTCTCTTGAGTAACATTTCCTTTTCTTTTTAGTTTATTCCAACCAACGGTTACTCCCTTTATTGCCGAGAAGATAGATTTTATTACGACATAAGTCATAAGCTGCTTGTATAAAATTCGTTGTAGAAACAAGGAAGCTAGTGGTTTAGGACTTTCTTTCTCCAATCGAAACGCATATAGAGAAGTAAAGAAATCCAGCAAGTAAAACAGTATAAATCCAATGGTTGCTTTACCAGGGTTCTTGCCAAAAAGGGCTATAATGAACAATATATCCGCAATAGGTGATATGGTTTGATAAATATATTGGAAAATCCACATGTTTGGAAGACCAATATACCCTAATGAGTTATGTTTTTTATTAAATAATGCCCCGCGATGTTTCCATAAGCACTGTAATGTACCATAAACCCAGCGGTAACGCTGTTTTTCAAGACTTTTAATATCCTCTGGTACTTCTGTAAAGGCATAAGCCTTTTCTTCAAATTCAATCTTTTTCCCAAGACGTAAAAGAGTAAGAGTGATATCGGTATCCTCTGCCAGGGTATCTTCTTTATAGTACCCAGCTTCTTCTACTGCTGTCTTTCTCCATGCACCGATTGCTCCTGGAACAACTGTAATGCAATTCAGAGCGGCAAAGGCCCTTCTCTCTAGGTTAAAGCCTGTCACATATTCGATATGCTGCCAGTTTGTAAGGAGATTCCCTTTATTGCCTACTTTTACATTACCTGAAACAGCGGCAACATTTTCATTTTTAAAATGGTTTATAAGCAGTGAGATAGCATTTTCAGCAATGAGTGTGTCAGCATCCAGAGCAACTACGATTTCTCCTTTTGCTTCTTTAAAACCAAGGTTAACAGCAGAAGATTTTCCCCCATTGGTTTTTTTAATCAATCTCACGAGAGGATGACTTGCATATGTTTTTTGAACAACAGCGGCAGTATCATCCTTTGATCCATCGTCGATAATCAGTACCTCGAAGTTTGGGTAATCGCTGGATAAAATCGAATCAATTGTTTTGCAAATGACTTTCTCCTCGTTATAGGCCGCAATAACGACACTTACAAAAGGTGTAAAGCTAGGGTCGATTTCAATCTCTTTGTACTCTTTTACCTGCTTTCTAGATAGAAAAACGAAGATAGCAAGCCGCAAGATTCCTAAAAAGATAGCTGAGTAGAATAGGAAGCTTAAGCCTGAACTCCAGCCTTGTATAATCTTAAATACAGCCTTGTCATAGATCAGATAAGGGCTGTCCTGCTTCGTAACAGGGGGCATAATTTGACTATCACTTTTTCCAATTAGATCACCAATAGTAGTAAATGTGTAGCCGCGCTTTTCAAGTTCTTTAATAATAATGGGCAAGGCTTTTACAGTGTTGGAGCGGTCGCCGCCAGCATCGTGCAGCAAAATCACATTTCCTTCTGGCAGTTGCTTCAATACCCGCTTAACGATTTCGTCACTAGAAATTTTTTGCCAATCGTTGGGGTCGATCAATTCACCAACCATGGTATAACCCATATCCTGTGCCCGCAATATAGGCAACAGTTGACTGTTGGTGCTCGGTTCTGCATCGGCCTCAAACGGTGGGCGGAAAAGGTTCATTGAATGACCTGTAATGGCTTGAAATAAACGTTGATTTGCATTAATCTCCATTTTTGTTTGGAATGGTGTAATGGATGCAACATTAGGATGGGTAAAGGTATGACTGCCAATTTCATGGCCTTCCTTATACATCCTTTTAACCAGTTCCGGATGCATCATAGCATTCTCTCCAACTATAAAGAAGGTCCCTTTTATATGATTCTTGTCCAGAATGTCCAATATTTGTGTTGTATAGGTTGGATTAGGACCGTCATCAAAGGTAAGGACAATTTCTTTCTTTTCCGATTTTCCATACCTAGCCACGTGAAAAGGCTTTGGTAATTTCACATAGGTTTCGGTTTCAATCAATCCATGTGAATCTAACCGAATGGTTCTTTTCCCTTTTTCTGATTGAGACACAATTTTTAAAATCTCTCCAGCCCCTGTATAGTGAACAGGATCAGAACTGACCAAGGTTTTAAGGGCATTGGATGGATTGTCTATTTCCTTTGGTTTATTAATGTAATTCCAGATAGCAGGATCTTCAGAACCAAGGCGCCAAACAGCTATTCCTTTCGAACCGCTGTCTATCGATAACTTCATTTGATTATAAAACGTAGCAGCATCTAAAAACCAAACAATGTGTTTTTTTCCGTTCTTTTTATAGCGTAAATAAGGGTTGCCTGCTTCTTTATTCCAATGGATTTTGAGATTTGTTTTAATTCCTAGACTCGTGATATCCCCGAATGTCATCGTATCTGCCGGCTGATTAGAGTTTTCCTCCCAGTCGTATCCATAGTTTCCTAAACTCACAATCAATTTTTCCGAAGGAATATCGAGCTGCTGTAAGTTTTCTTTTACCCAATTAGATGGAGCTATCGGTCCGGGTTTACTCATGGCGTGGTGCTGGTCATATAGCATGACGAACATCCGATCAACGCTAGTTGCTAAAGAAGCATAGTCAAAACTATTGTTATTCGGCGGGACATCCACTGTGACCATGAGATCATGCTGATGAAATGCTTTAGAAACTTTATTCATAAAACGAGTGAAATGAGCTTTGTCCTTTTGATTAATTTCTTCAAAGTCTATATTAATACCGTCAAAGCCATTTGTTCTCACATAAGCTAACAAGTTTTTAATAAAACGATCTTCAGCACCGGGAGTAGTAAATAATCGGTGCAGTATATCGCCGTCCCATTTATTATCAATAAAATTGTTAACTAATGGAAGGATTTTTACATCATGTTCTTTTGCCTCTGCAACAATAGAGTTGTCAGTACTGGTCTTAAGGGTAAGGCTAGAAGTAAGTTGCAGCCATTCCGGCACTAACGTTGTAATAGAATGAACATTATTTTTAAAGGAAGTTTTGCTTTTCTCGTCCCAATTGACATAAAAACCATAAACTTCTTGTTTGGTAGCTATTTGTTTTTTGTTCAACAGACCCATATTTTCTTGAATAATAGGGGAAGGCTTCGTTTTTTGAATCTGTGAAGCAAGCTCTTCTTCACTTAAACTTCTATTAATCGGCTCAATCCCACTTTTTGCTGTGCTAGTATCCAATTGAAGTTCAGGAAATGCTGGATTAGTATTAAGGCTTTCAATAAAAAAAATCGATACTAAAACAATTAAAGCAGTAAAGCCTGCACTTATTCGTTTAATAATGGACCAGCGTCTTTTAGCAGGATCAAGAAAAACATGTTCTTGATTTCTCTCCTTTTTTTTCAGCCCTAAATTGTAAAACCAGTGGAAGAAAAAATAGCAAACAAGACCGATTCCCCCCCCTAGGACACCTGCTGCAATCGCTTGCGAAAGTTGTGCTTTAGCTTCTAGGAAAGAAAATAACCAGTAATCTTCCAATGCTTGTAAATCTAGAAAGGGTAAATCACTAATGTTAGGAATGAAAATGGTAATCAACGTTCCAAGGAATAAGGCGATAATGTTAAGACGCAACAAAAGTGAAAAAGCAAGCAATAATGGAATTCTTAAACTATCTAAAGGCAAAAAGGCCAGAAAAAAACCAAGTGTACTCGCAACTGCTCCTGCATTTCCAGTGACAGGTGCAAACAATGACCTGATAACCCACATAAAAACTCGATTCAATTAGATTCCTCCTCATAGGTGTAGTGTCGAAAAATTTACAATTATATTTAATAGATTGATTTTATACAATGAATCTCTCTACAAAATTTATTGGAACATTAACCGAAAGTGATCCTTAATGTTGCTCATCCATCAGACAAACTTTTTCGACAAAAAATGACTATCAATAAAGGTTTAGGTATTCATTTTAAAATTTGGGGGGTGGGCCAAAAAATTCTTTTAATTTTCAATTGGTTATTGAGGATATTTTTGGTTTTTACTTGAATTACTTCCGATGGAGCGGTAAAGAGAGAGGTGTTATACGGACTATGAAAATAGTAGGGGGGAATCTCTTATTAAAATATGGATCTAGTGTAAAAGGTTTGTTGAGAAATGAATGAGAAGGAAAGTATATCTGGATAGCTGTTGGATGTAGCTCATCACTTATTCATTAGCGGACCACAAGCCCTTAGATCGTGGGTGAGAGGTTTTAGGTGCAGTTAGAGATGGCCTTCAACTATAAGAAGGCCAGTTTCAATCTGGCTTTTTTGATTTGATTTAAAGAGTCTAGTTACTTAACAGCCCCTAATATACTTTGGATGAGGACGGGTACTTTATCATTCTTCTTTGTTGTCTTCAACTATTTTTTGTAAATAAAAGCGAAATAGATTGATTTAATTATTCAAATGAATATATTGGGTATTTTATCCTGTTTTTGAAGTGTTAAACCAAATAATAGATTCCTTATGATGATATTGGTTAATGTGGATATATATTTAAAAAATCTATCTTAACAAAGAAGATAGAAGTGAGGGAATTTTGATGAAACAAAGAAGAAAGAAATTAAAAAAAGTATAATCATGTCAACGATTGTAGCATGTAGCCTTTTATTTGGCTCAATAGGAGTCGGAGCAGAAACTAAAGCTACACATCAAACATCTACATCTGTTAGTGTGACAAAAGCATCTGCTACTGTTTCGAAAAAAGGGGTACTAACTTTCCCTAAGAAATTTAGCACGAAAAAAGTGACAAGTGAATTAAAGCCGGAAGCTGTTAAACTTATAAAAATCTATGGTGATTCGCTTAATACAGGAAAAACTAAATCTTTCAATTCATATGTTAATAAACATGTAGCTGAGAATGCAGATACTAACTATTTACTTGGCTGCAAATATGTACGTAATAATTACAGTCAAAAAGTAAAGGGAATGAGAAAAGCCAATTCGAAAAAAACTCTTTCCACTTATTCGAAGGCCGTTAAAGAAGTTAAAACGTCCAAGTTGAAAGTTGACAATACGTATAAAGGAACGGGATTTGCTACATTTACAGATTTCCCGAACGAGAAAGCCCACTTCTTTAGAGGTGGGATGATAGAGAGGTCGAACCAGGCGTGTCTCGTGACACGTTAATGGTTCGATTTTTTCGTGTGTGGGTGTATTTCTTGTAATAGGAACTGGTGTTCTTGTAGAATGGTTGTATAGAAAACAAGAGAGGAGGAAAAAAACATGTTTGTCACACATTCATTTCGTATTCCCTATGAGGAATATCTATATGAAGAATTAAGAATGATGCAGAGAGAAGCAGCTTCTGTATGGAATGATATCGTTCGAGAAGCGACTTCTTATTATGTTTCTCGTAAAAAGTGGTTAAGTAAAACAGAGATTCAATTTGTTCGAAAACAAACGTATCAGCTCCATTCTCAGACCGTTCAAGCCATTGCGGATAAGTATGAAGCGAATCGAGAAACGATTCGACAGCTTCGAAAAACGGATAAAAAAGCGAAGTATCCGTGGAGAAGGAAATACTATTATTGCATCCCATTAAAAAAAGCATCGATGGATATAACCAAAGATACCATTTCGATAAAAAAGGCATCCTACGGATTCTCACTTCCTGAATGGTTGACTAAAAAGAAAAAGAAGAATTGGAACGAAAAATTCCCAAAGAAAAATGAGGCTATTCTTCTTCCTAATCTTTCGGAGGAACCGTTAGATGAATGTAACTACGCAGAAATTGTATGGAGAGACAGTGCCTATTGGTTTTGTTATACTGTACAAGTCCCTGAAAGGGATGTATCATCGTTTGATAAAAAGGTGGCTGGTGCTGATTTAGGAGAAATTCATGCCGTGGCAGTCGCGACAGAAAACAAGGCTCTTCTTGTTTCAGGACGAGCCATGCGTAGTATCTCTCAATTCCGAGCGAAAGTATTGGCGGAGTTAAGTAAAAAGATGTCTCGCTGTAAAAAGGGCTCTAATCAATGGAAAAAGTATAAACAAGCCAAATATCGCATTCGTCAAACTAGTAAAAATCAACTCAAAGAGTTGGAACATAAAACCACAAAAGAAGTCGTTTCTTTTTTAGTCGAAGAACAAGTCACACATTTCGTGATAGGCCATGTATCAGGCATTGAAAAATGGACAAAGAAGAATGAGAAAAAGAAACAAAAAACTAGTAAAGTCAGAAGACAACAACTGTCGTTGTGGAACCAAGGGAAAATGAAACAAAAACTCACCTATAAAGCGGCATTGATGGGGATAAAAGTAGAGGAAACAGAAGAAAGCTATACCTCTCAAGATTGTCCGTTTTGTAATGGACGACATCAAGCGAAAGGAAGACACTTTATTTGTTCTGTTCATAAAACAGAAATCCATCGTGATGTAAACGGAGCACAAAATATTGCCCGTAAAAAACATACGATGGCAGTTCAACCTCTTCATTCGGTCCTATTCAAACAACCGATTTGGTATAAACGCTTTTTGTCTGAAGAAATCAGACAAAAAACGAAACATCCCAAGGATAAACCGAGGAAAGAACCAAGTATCGCCAGTCGAATGGCGTAGTGGCACCGACCTTGCTCTTTTGAAAGACTGTTTTTCTCTCAAAAGTTGCTCGCCCAAGTTTCACCCCTGCACCTTCCTGTGGAAGTTTGTAAGTGGAATGTTTGCGAGAAAGAACCCCACTGGCTTCAGCCGTGGGAGTGGTCAGCCAATTAAAGAATGGCAAATATGTGTTAGAGAATGTTTATTTTGTTTATTAAGAAATTGGAATGAGTGTAGGCTGTAAATCTTTACAGCCTACATTTGTTGTGTCTGCTTTTCCTTTTTTAGCATGGTGATGTTTGATGCTCTTTGTTGTATTTGAAAAAGTGAATTTCTGAATGTTTTCCTTTAAATCAATTTGAAACATCCATCTTTAAAGGGAATAGATTAGATAGTTTCGGTTTTGAGAAGAGCATAAAAACTTATTTAGATATCCTTATCATAAGTAAATGAGGTTTCCGCCTGTATATAATATGAGACCTAGTGACTAAGAAGATTAGATTATGAGGAGAAAACTAATTTAAGACAATACATAGGTGATAATAGCAAGGCATGATACGATATCCGATTGAATTATGCCTTGTTTATTATGAGAAAACGTCAATGGCCAAAGAAAGGAAGAGAAAGACAGTCATGATAAATCCAGCTGCAATCCCTTTTCCTCTGCGTTCAGGACCTGATGACTGAAGAGCATGCTTGAAATAAAAAAAAGAACCGACTGCAATTAAGAAAAATTCTATTAGAATGCTTAAGGGAACAGATTCCCATAGTCCGAAACCAAGAAGTGGAAGATTACCTGCATTTCCTGGGAGAATAGGCAGATCCGGGCGATGAACAATTAAATCTAGTATCCAGTGGCTGAATACGACAGCGCCTATAATAGTTCCTGATTTTTTACCCCAAAATACTCCAGCAAGACATGCTGCTAGAATAGTAAGCAATAGTGCTCCCACGAAAGAATGAGTATAGAATGCATATATCATCATGTGGGCATAGCCGCCTTCACCTATTGGCTCCATTGACTCTATTCCAGCTAAATTAAATGGAACAAACGCAATGTCGAGCAATTGTGTGCTGACCAGCAGCGACCAAAGCGGAAGTTCTGGTGCTTTATTTTTCACTGTAGCAGCAACTCCGAAATGTCCGGCGAACATTTCAACCACCTCCTAAACGACTTCACTTATTTCATCAAAACAATAACGAATCAATTACTATTATAGCGTTCTAGTATAGATAGAATTTTGAAAAAATGTAAATTTTTCATATGATTGTAACGATATTGAACGATTATTTTAAATAATAAAGGTATGTAACGACAATTTAAATGTTTAAGTAAGTACACTTATATGATCTTCTGCCAATTATAAGCCTGTCTATGATAAAATAAAAAACTAAGCAAGTGTGCTTCGGAAATTTTAGATGTAAGGTGATTAATTGAATGAAGTTAATTATTGCAGAGAAGCCATCTGTATCGAAGAATATTGCAGATGCACTGAAAATAAAAAATCGACAAGACGGTTATTTTGAAGGAAATGGCTATATTGTAACATGGGCGTTCGGCCATTTACCTTTTACACGGTTTTGTATTTTGTAGAGAAAATTTGACACCTTGAGGCCAATATAATGCTTTAAAAACAGAAAAAGTTACTTGAAAACTCCTTAGACACAAAAATTAAAAGTTTTAAATTGTTAATTCGAATTTAGAGTAATTTATTTGCTTCTTTTGTAACATACAAATCTAGATTCAAAAAGATACAGATAAACAAATTAATACTTAAATTTCAGTGTGAATAATTTGTTTTAATGGTTCATTGCTAGTGGATTGGATAAGAGGGAATCATAAGAATTAATATTTTCTTTTAAAGGGGAACATTATGGGAGATAAAAAATTAAAAAATAAATTTATAAAGAGTATAAGGAATTATATATTATATATTGTAAATCATGATTTTTCAGTTGAGCTTACTTCAATTGAATTTATATATGAACTAAAAAATTTACATGATGAATGGTCTATGCCTGATAAAACCTTTTCAAATGGGTTATTACAGGAATATAAGACCAAAATAATGGTAATGTTTAATCAATTAACAAGCATTGTAGATTCACCTTACTATTTTAGCTATTCTGCTAATAATCAATTTTTTGCAGCCTATAAAAGATCCTGACAGGATTTTGTTTAATGAAATGAAAGAACTTACTTATTCATTACGTAAGAATATTTTTGATAACTATAAATCATTTTGTGAAACAGAATTAGACAGTATAAGAAAGAATATTGATTTTAAAACTTTAGAAAAAGAAATAGTCACCGATATTTATAATGCAATAATCTCTAGAGAAGCTGATCCAAAAAGGTTACAGCTTACATCAGAGAATCAATTCAGTGATGATATCAGGGATATCTTACAAGGTAAGTTTAAAGAATATAATATTATTGTAGGAAGGGAGCAACCAAGTGGTTTTGCAAAAAAAACTATAGGGGAGCCGGATATTACCATGCATACTTATCTAAAAAATATATATACAAGTATCTGTGTTGGTGAAATAAAGGAATGGGGGAAGTTTCGAAAACAGGTTAAGCAATTATTGGGATATATGAAGCCTAGTACAAAATTTGGATTTACTATCATTCTAAATAGAAAAAGTAATTTTCCGGATATTTATAATAAAATTGACGAAATACTTCAAAGTTTTGGTGTTAAAAAAGGAGAGATAGATTATTTCAAAACTATAGAAATACTCACTATAAAAGAAATGAAGAACTTAATTATTTCGAAACATGTAAATCCAGATGATTCAAGCAGCTTAACTATATACCATTTTATTGCAAATGCAAATCCAAATTCGGGTGCAAATGAAGAAGCTGCAATTCAAGCTAGAGTTTAGTAATATAAGTTTGTATAGATTTTAATAATAATTGTTAATGATCAATAGAATCTTATTCACTTTCAGTTTCGCATTTCAATTTATGTATAAAAAAACATACTTTCATTTTTTTATACATAAATTGAATAATGTTTAGATGTTTTTGAAATTTTAAAATTAATGCTTTAAAAGGCATTGTTGGATTTTTGTGTAGATAAAATATACGATAAAATTTGATTATTCGAAATTTTATATTAACAAAAACATTAATTTGATGGTAAACGTCAAGTAGCCCCAAATACACGATGGAAATTATCTTCGCATGACATGGTTTTTTCAAAAGAAGTATGAATTGGACACCTCTAGAATTTGTTAGTCATTACAAATGAATATATTGCATTTATTTAACGTCCTTGTTTACAAAAACAAGGTTTTTTATTTTGTGGAAAATTCGCGAGGGGACTAGGAGGATAGAAGCCTTCAAGCTAGTTGATATTATTAGGGAATGTTTGTAGAACTAGATATACAAATCTTAGGGAATTCCTTTTCTAAAACATTTAATTATTTTATAAGTCTAGTATAGTATAATTTACCTAGTGCAAAATTCATTTTAAGGATGATATTAGTCTAGTTATTTAAGAAAATAGAGGTGATTAAATGTCCTACCCAAGAAGAAAACCTTGTCCATGTGGATCCGGAAAACAGTATCGAAAATGTTGTGAAAAAAAGAAAAGCCCTTTTATGGAGAAGAAAGCAACTAATAGGTCCGGATTGATTAATAGTGGAAGAGAACAACCTTTAGTAAGTGAAGAGTTGTTTTTACAGGATTTTATGGAATTTATTGGCAAACCGACTCCAAGAGATATAAAAACACTAGCGCATATTGATTATCTAGAATTTGAAACCATTCCCGAAACATCTTCCACAGAGTTTATCTTGGAAGAAGGCTATATATCCTATAAGGGTAATAGTGAAATTGTTAAAATACCTAGAACTATTATGGGTAAAGAAGTCATCGGTATTGCAGAGGATGGATTTGCAGGTTCATTTGTTCGGGCAGTATATATACCAGAAACGGTAACTGAGATTGAAAATAAAGCATTTGATCAATGTTCAAATCTAGAGCAGGTTGAATTCAACGAAGGTCTTGAGAAAATAGGAAGATGGTCGTTTCAAGGGTGTCATTCATTGCAAGCTATTTCAATTCCTTCAACTGTTTGTCATATTGATGGCTATGCCTTTGATGAATGCAGCTGTTTAACCACAGTAGAGTTTAATGGAGAGATTGAACATATAGGTGCCTATGCCTTTTCGGAAACAAATATTAAGGCGATTAAACTGCCGGAAGGGATATCGTTTTTAGCAAATTCTTTATTTTATAACTGCCAAAATTTAGAGTATGTTGATATACCAAGCAGTGTCGAAAAAATCTTAACTATGACATTTGCTGGCTGCTTTAATTTGAAGTATGTCTTGCTACCAGAAAAGCTTACATCAATTGCGTCACAAGCTTTCCAAAATTGTGACAGCCTTACCCTGTTAACATTGCCGACTAAGTTGCCGGAAATTTCACAAAATGTGTTTCTAGGTGTCTCGCATATTCGTACAGTATATGCGGTCTATGATAAAAAGAAAAAAGTAGAAGTACTTGACCCGGAATATTATCAACTATTAAACATGGGATTAATAAAAAATAAGGATGAATATAGGGGGAAATTTCCTCAACGTAAATCTAACTTCATCTTATTACAGGAATTCATCCCTTCACTACAGTGGGATGTAGTTGATGAGTCAAAATATAATGATACAATATCACAATTAAAAGAGGATATTTTTAGCGAATATGGTTGGAGAAATAGCATTGAGGATTCGATTGAGCTTATTGATGAAGAATTACTGTCCCATGATGAGGAAGAAGAAACCGAAAAAGATTTATATATTGAGATACTTTCAGAGGGGTATAATGCAAAGCATCGTGGAGAGCTTGATATAGCAATTGAAAAATATAAAGAGGCTATTGAATTTAAGCCATATATGCATACAGCCTATTATAATTTAGGAAAGGTACTATACGCTAAGGAAGACTACGAGGCCGCAATTCGATCTTATAAAATGGCTATTTCGTTCGGACAGGACCCTTATGAAGTGCTTCGCCATATTGGACATGCCTTGCTGGATTCGTCTATGTTAAATAGTTTATATACCCCGGTGATTCAACAATATCAAGAAGGTATAAACCCATATTTAAAAGTACAAAAGATGCTTTCGGGCAATTATGTTCATTCGAACCCTACTAACAAGGAAATGGAGGAATATGATCAAATTTGCATAAGTACGGCTGAAAGATTATTAATTTTATTGAAGGATGAAATAAATGAAGATTACAGCTAATTTTATGAAGAATGTGCCTCTTGAAAAAAGAGAAGTAGTTCAAAAGAAGTTAAAAGATTTTAGCATATTAATTCCAAAAAAGAAGATATTATCTGACTTACCGAAAGGGTTTTGGATTCGCAAAGTAGTTGGGACAAATATTTATAAGTTTCGTGTAAATAGTGGTGATCGGATACTGTTTCGCTATGATGAACAAGGTGACATTGTATTTTTAAGTTTTCAATCACATGATGATCAAATTCGAGTAGCTAAGGGCAATCGTCAATTTGATAAAGTGCATGACTTTCAAATTGATGAAACCTCTTTTGAACAAGAAGAAATCGACCATTCGATTGATTTGTATATTCAACAAGAATTAATACAACATTTACAAGAAATAAAAGAGTATGAAGTATTTGATGATGAATATATTGAATTAGCAATAATAGAAAATACAAATGAATTTGTATTTACCTTAGATCAATTTGAATGCATTCAACAATATGCACAGCCAGTTTTAATAATAGGTTGTGCAGGTAGCGGAAAGACCAGTATTGCTTTACGTCGAGCAATCCTGAATTCCAAACTACATGCTGAAACGGTATATATAACAAAATCAGATTATCTAATAGAAAAAATAAACAATTCAGTGCCAGAAACTGTTCTCCATCATGTGAATTTTCAAGCTCTAGATTCACATTTGAAAAATGAGGTAGGCTATGAGTCAAGAATTGTTAATTATGGTGATTTTCAAGAATGGCTTATAGTATCGGATTTGCTACAGGATTTAGCTGGCTTTAGTGTGAGAGAATTATGGATTGAAATTAATACTATTATAAAAGGCTATCATTCAGATTCTATTATGATGACGCGAGATGAATATTTAAAGTGTTCTCATTCGAATTATAATGAAAAAACAAAGCGTCATCTTTATTTATTTGCATCAAAGTATCAATTTTGGCTCCAAAGAAATAGGTTATATGATTTTAATGACTTAGCGTACCATGCATTGCAGAAGGAAAATATTCAAACTTTTACTTATATTATTTGTGATGAAATTCAAGAATTGACGAAAAAGCAATTGACGTATTTATTAAAATTATCCCGTCATCCGGCGGGACTCGTAATGCTTGGGGACACATCACAATGTACAGATAATTATCATTTTGATGTAAACTTTTTAAAGCAAGCGCTATATACGAGTGACTACCAATTAAAAGAATTTTATATCAACAAAAACTATCGTTCTACAGAACCCACAATCCATATACTTAATTTGTTGAAACAATTAAAGAACGAATTATTTAAAGAACCTCATAATGTGCCTGATATTGCCGTACGTGCTGGGAATATGCCAACGCTTCTTCGATGGAATGATAGGTATATGAACATTCTATTGAAGGCTCAGGAGGACGTTAATGCGACAATTATCGTAGCAGATCAATATGAGAAGAAGACCTTAAAGGAAATGGGCATTAAAAGAATATTCACGATAGAGGAAACCCGGGGGCTAGAGTATAAACAGGTATATTTATATAATATATTAACTGTATTTAAAAATGTGTGGCAGCGCCTGTTTCAAGAAGAGGACAGTGTGGATTTATATGTGACGTATTTGAATCTATTGTACTTAGCATTGACACGTAGCAAACAGGATGTCATTTTATTTGAGGAAGAAGCTACGATTTTGGAACAAAAAATAAGGTCATATGTAAACTTTGAGACTGAAATTGAGAGTAAGTTTACAGTTAGTAATAAGATACAATGGCTACAAGAAGCTGACAAGCTATTTAGGCTTAATAAATACGAGCAAGCAGCAGATGCATATGAGAAGGCTGGTGTGATAGAGAAGGTAAATCTATGCAAACGTCTGATGAGTCATGCACATCTAACACAATTAGAAGATGTGTTTAATACGTATATGCATATTAAGCTAGATAGATGTACATTGTACCATTTAGAAGCATTGTTAAAGGCATTAGAGAAGGCCAAAGGTTACTCGATTAAAGGCAATGTTAGAATGAAAATTCATTATAAAATTGGATCTGGCGCTCGTATGAGTGAAGTATTTATATCATCTTATGCAACAAATAAAGAGGCAGCTGAGCTGTTGTACGATGCATTGAGTGAAAAAGTATTAGTGAAAAATGATTTATTGTGGGAAGTAACATTATTTGATAAGGATACACCTATACAATTAGGGCAAAAAGGTTTAAAAATTGATATTGAAAATAATAAGATTAAACTCGCATCCATTAATTCGGCATACATTGTAGAACAGTTTAATATTCAAGATCTCTTACAAAAACACTTTGAAAGTCATAGAAGTGTAATTAAGGGGAACTATGGTTATGCGTTTGTAGAAACAGAGAAGGAGCAGGCTCAAAAGCAATCTAGTAAGCAAATATTGAATAGTATTTTCAAGAAATAGGGATATTTTAGGGTTTTATTTAACCTATATTATCAATGAAGAAACAGAAACCAAGGAAATGTTTACGATTTTTAAAAAGGACGATGTATATTTTAAACGAATGCAGAAGGTTTCAAAAACTCTTTATGACCTACTTGGGAGAGATGATGGAGCCGGGGACATACAGACATTGTACGTTGTTTTTCCGAAGGGTATACTGCAGAAAAGTTAATTTTAAAGATACGAATGTCAAAACTCTAACTAATATTGAAAAACAGTGGATGAAACATTTAGTAAAGCAATTAAACTCTGAAGAAATTAGTTTTCCAGAAATGATTTACTGTCATGGTATACCTGCATCTATGGCGATATGTAAACTAGTAAAGTTTCCTTCTGAATACAAGAACATCCCAAAAGATGCAATTACCTCTTATATAGGATGCTTGCAAAAAGAATTTACCCTGAATAATCCGACTATACACAAGATATCTTGTGTATAGTCGGATTATTATTTATGTGAAAAATATGTTGTGATTTATTTCAAATCCGATTTCGTCAGTATAAATATTTTGGATATATGTAAGTCGTAAATTTGAAAAAATGACAAAACTCATTCATATGAGGTATTTGAATGAATAATTGCTATATTTTGTTATAATAGATGTAAACCCTACAATAATTCATCTAAGAACTTAGAATGGGGGGATATAAATTGCTTTGGGATTCAGAGGCACATTTTGTTGATGAATTTATTCATTCTAATGAAAAAATTGTAAGTTCATTAAGCTATGATTCACTTGTTGTAAAAGAATTAAAAACTGGATATGGAAGACCAGATATAGCTCTAATTCAATATGACCGCCAAATCCTTTGTTCGCGGAACTCCACAAAAGATTCTATTTCACAAATAGGTTGCTATGCTATTTCATATTTAGCATCACGTCGTTGGGTTAGTGTTGAAAAACTTGGAGATTTTTTAAGAATTAATAACAGGAAACTATTTACCATTATTGAAGAATTAATTAGTCTTGACCTAATTTCACAAAGGAATCATCTTGTTAAAGCACGCCCAAAGTCAGAAATAATGGCCGTAAAAAGAATTTTAACATTTGAAGCAAAATTGCAAAATTGGCAAGAGGCTATCGATCAAGCAGAAAGACATTTATGGTTTACAAATGAATCTTATGTACTTATGCCATATTTGAGTGAAAAACTTGCTGATAAAATTTTAAAAGAATGCATTAAAAAAGGTGTAGGTTTGAGTTTTTATGATTCTGAACTGGGTTATAAAACGGTAGCTAATCCTGCAAAAAAAGGAATTAATAATTCACCTTTCATATGGGCAATTAATGAGAAATTGATGGAGGTTGAAAATGAATCAAAACCAATATTTAGTAGGGTCTGAAGAACTTAGAAATGCCTTTCCTTTTGTTGAGATTATTGAAAAGCAAGGGGAGGGGGGACAAAAATTTGTATATAAAGCTAATTACGGATCAGTAGGAAAGGTTGCATTTAAAATAATTAAGGTTGACCAAAATATAGAAAGAACAGTCAGAGAGATAACAGCTGCTTCAGGTTTTAAACCTCCTAGATTTGCAGAGATTTATAAGTTTGGTCAAGCAAAAGTAAATGATGAAGAAGTCATTTACATTGTAGAAGAATTTATTGAAGGCGATACTTTAAGAAATAGAATAATTAATGGACGGGTATCACAAGATGAAGCTACGTATATTGGTGTCCAATTATTATATGCAGTATCTGAAGTATCTAAGCAAAAGTTGGTTCATCGTGACCTTAAACCAGAAAATATAATGATTGATCCTAATATGAGAGTGGTATTACTAGACTTTGGGATTGCTAGGCATCTTGAATTAAACAGTTTAACTCATGATGCTGCAATATTTGGACCACATACCCCCGGTTACGCAGCACCAGAACAAATCAAAAACGAAAAAAGAGCAATTTCAACAAGAACGGATTTGTTTTCATGGGGTGTTATTATGTATGAAATGATCAATAATACTAACCCCTTTACACATGGTTGTACTACATCCTCAGAAGCTATTTTAAAAACTTTAAAATATCAACCTCCAAGTTTAAACAACTGTAATCCTGAGTTATCCAAATTAATAGATTGGTGTTTACAAAAGCCCGTTCATCGGAGACCTCCTAATATAGAGATCCTGATTAAAAAGATGGAAGGAGTGTTAAAATGACACAGTTTTATTTACAACAAGGACATGGAATGATGGGATTAAATAGAGAATTCCTAGAAAGTAATATAGGAACTGGAGTAATTCTTTCTCCAAGAAATTGTACTAGAGAACAAATTGAAAAACATGCTAGTGAAATTCATCAGAAAAAAGGCAAAGTTCTGTTTGACCCACAGTTTTATGAACCAAGAACAAGTCTTGAAAAAATACTTGATTATCCATATTGGGGAGGAATGGATTTCAATACTGTTGAGTTTTCTGATAAAGGGGCCTCTGAGCTTTGCAGAGGTGTTATAGAATTTCAAAAGAATATATTAAATGTAGACAAGGTTATTTTACCCGGTAGATATACTAACACTGCGTCAGAAGATTGGTTACAGATGCAGTATACCTTTGCAGATTCTGCACAAAAACTGCAAGTCAATAAACCTATATTATCTACAATTGCATTGGGACCAGATGTAATTCTAGATAAGGATATGTTGGATAAGACCGTAAATGAAATTATTAGCTATCCGGTGGAGGGAGTTTATATAGTTTTAAAACATCCTAAAAATCAATATTTGGTTACAAATGATTTGTATATTTATAATTTGCTAAATAGCTTGTTGAGTATATCATTGTCAGGTAAGGAAGTTATTCTAGGATATACAAATCAGCAACACCTTTTTTATGCTGGAGCAGGTGTTAGTGGTATAGCTTCAGGAAACTTCCGAAATGTTCGCTCTTTTGATCCCGATAACTTTGATACGCAGGATTCTAAAGTTATACAGAGGGCAACATGGTACTATGATGCTGATACTTTATCCGAATTTCGATCTGAAACGATTGCGTTAGCGTATCGTAGAGGTTTAAAAGGATCCTTTGGACCAATTTGTGAATATTGTA
Organism: Peribacillus sp. Hz7; assembly: GCF_042136355.1. Classification (NCBI taxonomy): domain Bacteria; kingdom Bacillati; phylum Bacillota; class Bacilli; order Caryophanales; family Bacillaceae; genus Peribacillus; species Peribacillus sp. Hz7. The sequence continues at coordinate 123,016 of NZ_JBHHJV010000002.1, read as the reverse complement.
GGCCTTTATTAGAAGCTGATAATCCTGTAAATGTTCCTTGGGGGGAACCAAGTGCATTTAGACATTATTTAACAGAAATAAATAGACAATGGTTAGAGTTTTCTAAAATACCTTTTTCGGAAAGATTAGATGTATCAATTGAATTGCTAGAAAATTCAAGTGCAAAATTAGAGGTGATGGTAGAAAGTGGATTAAGGTTAGGCGAAAGATCATTTATAGATGTTGTTGATCCTACTTTAAATGCTTTGACTGCTTTTAAAGCCGATAGGAAAGAGGAAATAGCACTTTTAGGATCATTTATAGCCGAAGTTTGATAAGACTTCTTGTTACATAGTAATCGTATTTTTTAAGATTATTTATATTGAATAAAAAATAGAAAGGAAAAAGAGGCTGCAAGAGTCTATAATTCAATAAAAGAAAGGTGAGTACCTACTATAAGTAGCGTCTCACCTTTTTTAGTATCTATATTTTGTATTGGAATTTAATGTTTGCACTTTGAATTAGTCTCGTAAAATTGGTCTTTTTTTCTGAAATAACATGAAAATAACTGTCTTTTATTTAAGTGTACTAAATATTCATTACGAATTATTAGATTTTGATTTTTGTCTATTTGCCCGCTGCTTTCGTTTTTTGTAAGTATTTCTACAAGAGCTTTCTTTAACATGTCGATTAGGACGACAAAACTTTTGATTACCATGATCTTGGATAAAAAAATTATTACAATACAGACATACACTTATTTGTGCTTCTGAATATACAGCTTGTTTTAATTGATAATATGCAACCTCAAATAGATCATTGAACTTTAAAGCAGGGATTATGTAACCATTTTCATAAGTTGTTACAATTTCACCGGAAGGCATTTTGTTTAATAGATATGAGAAATAAGCTTTTGCAATGTGTCCAAGGCTTTCGTTTTTAACTTTGTTCCAAAGGAAGGTAATATCACTGGTAACAGAATTATATAGCTTTTCTAATGATTTATTATTTAGTAGTTCTTGAAATTTTACATTGTAATGCAAATCCTCATCCTCATCATGATTTGAATCTATCTCAAAATCCATTAAAGCTTCTATATATTCCTCTATAAATGCTTCTTTAGCTAATTCTGTGGAAGATTCAGCTTCTTCTTTAAACTGATCTCTAATTCTACGAAGGGTTTCTTTTTCATTATTTTTAATAGCTACCCAGACAAAAAATAAATATTGATATTGACTTAGTTGAAAGAAAAGGTTGTTTACTTTCATTGAAAAAAAACAAAGCTCATTATAATTGGTTGAGATAGGTGGGAAAAAATAATCCTCTTTTGTTATCTTGTCAACATTATCGAAATCATTATATGAGTCTGATAGTGGTAATCCATAGGTTTTGATAAATTTTCTCAATGAATCTTCATCCTTTATTTTTGGTAACTCTGTAAATATTTCTTGCCCTTCTTCTATTGGATTATATGTATCTGATAGCTCTAAATAATTGCCTGCTATTATCGAGTCACTAACAATTACATTTGTGATATTAAAGTCCTCAAAAAAGTCTTGTCGATTTAGGTTCAAATTGATTGAGGCTTTATCGATGTAATGGAGTTTTGGAATGAAACACTCCCTAATTCTTTTAAACTTTTGTCCATAAATAGAATCATAATTTTTAAAGACTCTAATCGAAGTAACGCATTTTTGTATAAATATTTTATTAGGATTCAATAGTCACCCTCCAAGTTTTTATGTACCCGGTATTTGTACCCTTTTAAAAGGGTACAGTATCTATGTCTTTATGTTATTTTTTTTGTAGAGAATTGTAAACTAGTTTTTAGATATTACACCTATCAATTATTTTATTTGCGGAGGGGAAAATGAAGGATATTGATTATACAAATAAAACTGATAGAAAAATAGATGGGATGTTTTATGTTGAGAATCATATTTACAGGAATAGAAAAATTTCTAAAGTTATTTTTAGTCCAGACCACCAGCTTGTGAAGCCAGCATTTGATTACATTAGAGAGAAGTATTTTGACGAAGAATTTAGTGAAAATAAATTAGAAATTGCAGCAAAATCGATCTGTCACTATTTGAATTTTTGTAGATTACATAAGATTAATATTGAGGAACCTTTAACAAATCAATGTCTAAAAACGTTTATTCAGTACTTATATTTTATTCCAAAAAGGATGTTGCAGAGAATAAAAGAACATCCTTCTAAAATTAAAGTATTAGCAGTTCATCCCTATATATCAAATAATGAAGAGATAATTAGAAAAATTTATAAAGAGTGGTACACTGAATTACTGTTTGATTCAAATCAAAAATTTACAGTTTTCTATGATCCTAAGAATATTAAATTTGATGAGGACAAAATGTTATGGACCCATAATTTTAATTTTATAAAAGATACTGTTAGTTCGGTATTAGAGTATCTACACTGGCTTGGCAAATCACCCTCTTGGTCTCATCGGTATCAAGCAATTGATGGGAAAGTAGCTAGGCGAGCAATTAAGTTCAATGAACATTCTCGTAAATATTACATTGATTGGGATATAGATGGAAGAATTAAGAAAGTAACTAAACTAAGTAAGAAATCAATTTCTACAAGACGAAAAAGAAGAGTATTTTATGAAACTGAATTAAGGAGATTCTTTAATTCGAATATGATCCAAAAATACTCGCAAAGAAAACTTTTTTTTCTTCTTCTTCTTCTTTCTGGCTGTAGGGAATCAGAATGTTTAAATATGCTTATTAAAAATGTCAGAGTAACTCTAGATTATTTAAACCCGTATGGAAGCAAAACAATTGCACATTGGGAAGACATGTTTGATGAACCAAAAAACGATCAGGATGTAGATATCCTAATCAATAAATACTTAGAATTTAATATTAGAATAGCAAAAAGACGGTTATATGAATCAAAAAGAAGAAGAAATAAATCTAAAACACCTAGAATAACGCCGTTGAGGGATTATTTTGATTTGCCAGATCTACTGAATTTAAATATAGATACAATTTTTGTTAATCAAACTGACTTTATTAAATTACTTGAAAAAGAGATCATTCTTGAAAAGAAAGAAAAGAACCCATATGACCTTGTAAAAGAAATAATGCTTTATCATTATGAGCAATCAAGAAAAGGAATATCTGTTGATGATCCAAGATACTCTTCAAAGTATAGATATATGATTCAGAAAATAAGAAAGTTACTTGATAATTCTTGGTTAGGAAATTTAATAAGAACTTATTTGATTGAAAGGCAGCTACTTCTCAATACTATTAATCCTAGACGTGAAATTGATAAAGACTATTTGTTCATTAATCAGAAGATTAATAAAGGTTCAGCTATTGAACCGGATACTGTGAATACTACTTGGTTTAAAAGTATTTGTGAAAAAGTTGAACCTAAGATAATGAGAGCTTTATATGAACCAAATAAAGTCTTAAAACACGCAATGAAAAAGGATCTCACTACTCACTCTTTTAGACATACTTATATATCTTCACGAATATGCATTGAGACGGAAAAAGGGAAATATAATGATGCTCTACTAAAGAAGGAAGTTGGCCATGTTCCAACATCAACAGTTGCTGAAACAGTTTACTTTTTTTCAGATAGTGAAAAAATTAAAGAAGCAAGGATTAAGTTGTTTAGATATATGAAGGATAATATTGGGAATTTAATTTTTAAAGAACAAATTGAAAATGATGAAGTAAATTGAAATGAGGATTAAGATGAAGTTGAATGAGGTTATAAAAGTGCTTGAAGATAACCAAATAAGTGACAAAATAGAGTATCTTGCAAAGAAAATAAATGTTAGTAATGCCACCATAAGGAGAATGTTATCGACACGCGGAATTAAATACAATTCTAAAAAGGCATTGTGGACATATGATATTGAATTAATTGATAAAAACGATAATATATTGCTTAGTCGTTGGATGTCAGAAAACCCACTGAAGCCTAATAACAGTATTAAATGGGATTGTGACCAGCAGTTAATAACTAAAGACGAAGTAATTCAAATATTAAAAACAATTGATATATTTAATAATTCTAGTTGGAATAAGTTAAGTGAGGATCAACAGTATAGAATAGCTGTATATGTTACAGAGTATTTAGACCATCCTCTTGATGCATTATTTGTTACAAAAGAAATGGCTAAGACCATTAGGATAAGGAAGCCTCCATTACCCATCGCTTCCTGTATAAATACTATTGGCTTTTGCATTGCATTCAAGAGAGAGATAAAAATCCCGATTGAAATTTCAGCTTCAAGTTTTAAACGTTTCGAAATTAAGTCAATTCAATCAATTCAATCTAGTAAAGCAAATAGGGATGGAATAGATATTAATTGTTACGTAAGAGCAATTATACCTTTTATTAAAAATCTAAATATTGTTGAAAGTGAATTATATCAACTAAATAAAACACAAAGGAAATTCATATCGGTAAGTAAAGGATCAAATCTTTATTATATTATTTTCACTCTTTTGTTAAATGCTAAAAGCTTGAAACAAAAATGTAAGGTAGATTGGCTATCTCTTAATTTTTTAGACTTGGATGTAAAAAGTATTTCTGAGATAAATAGATTTTTACCTTATTGCCAAAAAGACGTGATTGCCTTAAACTTTATTTATTTTTTAAAATTAAGTACGAAGAGGTTTTTTCCTTGTAATAACTTTGAACAATTTGCACAAAGTTTATTAGAGGATGAAATTAGCTATCACTTTATACTATACAAACATTATATGTTATTTAATTCAAGAAGTATTGAGGCATTTCAAAAAGCCAACCAAGTATTGTCATACAAACCCAAGGAACTGACAAAAGTAAATCAATTAAGCGTAGATAATATAAAAAAATGGTTTGATTGCTATATTAATAATGCTAAGAAAAGTGGACTCCAACAAGAGACTGCTTGGAGAAGGCTCAATTATTTTTGTACTGTTCTCTATGAAATGAAGGAGATTTTTGAAGAGAATAACTTATACGATCTTAAAATAAAATTCCCTTACAGTAAACATGAGATAAGGGGGGGCAATAGAAAAATCTACCGGTGGAAGTCAGCAAATTCAGCAGAAATACAATCAAGTGTAGTAGAGGGGGAAAGCAATATAAAAACTGTAATGGAGTATGGTATTGAAAAGGTAAAAATTTTAGATACTCCATTGAGAGAGGGTACATTTAAAGAAGACATAGATATAGTAGATAAATTTGTAAGAGCAATATACAACTATGAATTTAAATCGGAAGAAGGAACAATCGATTATTTTAATGAGTTACAGCTGATAACTATGTTAAGAATTATAGCAGATGCTGGAGTAAGGGTTAGTGAAGTAATAAACATGATGTTCGGTACACTTTCTTATATTGAAGAGGAAGAGACCTATATTTGTGTTTTAGGTTGGTCAAAAATATTTGAACGTTTTGGAGTTGTTCCTATATCAAGTGATACTGCGCTATTGATTGAAAGGTGTATGGAGATAAGAAGAACTCATTATTCAGAAACTTTAACGGTTGAGCATGACATTCTTGATGGAACGAAATCTAAATTGAAATCTGAAACAAAGTATGTACTGCAATTTGTATTCATCGATCCAAAAAGAAAAGATAAAATAAGTTGTAGAAGAATAAGCAGGTATCGCTTAACTGAATTTTTTAATGAATTATGTAGTAGGGCTGAAGTAGAGATAACGGAAGGGAAATTATTTCACGCTCTTAGGCACAGGGCAGCTGAATACTTTTTCTTTTGTCTTAGTTATTATGATTTTGAATACAAAAATGATTATGAGTATAAAGAGTTAGTTGTTAAACGTCTACTACGGCATAGATCTAAAGAGATGACAAAAAAATATAACTGGTCTAGGTTATTGGATATTTTAACTTCGGGAAGATTAGTCTTTATGAAGAGTTTACCAGATTTAGCTAATTACTCAAATGTTGATTCGAAAATTCACGAAAATTCAATAAAGAGTAGGATAAAGAATGAATTAACAGATGTTCTTACATCAACAAGCATAGAGAAGATTATTAAATTATTAACATTACCATTTGGATTAATAAATGAAGAATTACTTGAGACAATTTCAAAAGAAAAGTCATTTAAAATCGTTCTCGATAATTTATCAAAAGTTGATGGGAATAAAGGCTTTGTGCCTGAAGGTGCGGCTTACTTTGGATTATGCACCAATTTTAGTTGTCCTAAACTTTTTAATAAAATATCTTGTATAAGTTGTAATGATCATATTTTACAAGCTAGTGATATTTCTATGGCAATTGGTGAAATTATTAGATGCCATAAGGCTATTAATGATATTTATTGTTATCACTATGATGAAGTAAGTAGTATAGACCATATTAAATCTTTAAGAAGTAGGGTAACCTCTTTATTGGAACGACTACATAAAGAACTAGAGATTGCTCCTTTTGAAATAATTGAAATGATTTCAAAAGGACTTGAAAGTACATCGTAAAAAATTTTTTAATGCTGTTCAGTTCTCGTATTTAGAAAATAAATTTGTCAAGGTGATGTAAAAGTGAGTGGACTTTTAAAAAAAAGTATTATAGAAATTTCACGACAGAAAGAAAATGTAAAAACACTTACACTCATAGAATATAAAAAACTTAGAGAAAAGTTTGGTTTTAGGAATACTGGCTTTAAAAAGGGGGAAATTAGCAATTGTTTTAGAGGGTGGTTTGCCCAAAATATAGTTTCAGAAAATAGAATTGAACTAGAAGGATATTCTAAGTTTTTTGATGTAGGATCACGAGAAGGTAAAAATAATAAAAATCTCTTTATTGACTATGTACTGTTAAATATGGCTTTTGCCCAAATTTCTATTGACAAAGAGTTCATTGAAGAAAATGTTTTTTTAAAATATAGCAAGGTTATGGGAAGGCTTGAAGTATTATACAGTATTTATGAAAAAAGAAAGCCAAATGGGTTACCTAAAATAATTGACATAAAACATATGAAGAACAAATGGTTTGCTATTTCACTAGTATTATTTCATTCGACTCCCGACGAACTTTCAGAAGATAATATTATTAATGATTTATTTTATTTTTATAGACTCCATACAAAACAGGCTAGAGATTTAAAAGATAGGATAAAAGAATTTGTAATTTTGTTTTACCAATTTCTTGTAGAACAAAAAGTAATAAAAGAGAAAGAAAATATAGTGGAATACTTATACAACTTATGGGTTGGTAAACCATTAACTAAAATAGATGATTTGTGGCAACATTTTAACAATAAATTTGAAAGTTACCAAGGCAATGAATTTTATAATGTTATAAGGTTATTTCTTAATGAAAGTATTGAGAAAGAGTTGTTTCCAATAAATAGATTAAAAGTAATTATTAGTGATTGGGCGAGTTTAACAAATTGCTGTTTTCAACAAGGTGTAAAGAAAATAGATAATATAAAGGATGAGCATAGGGATGAGTTTATTCGGGAGAATATTGATCGTATAAAAATGAACCAGACTTTTAACTCGATAAGATGTGTTCTTAAATATTATAACGATGTTATTCATGACGATGGTTATGATGCTCAAGAAATAATATATAAATTTTCTGACCAACATTTACCGAAGCTTCCTAATAATATAAATCATGTTGGAATTATGGAAACAGGATTAAAAGCTCTTATTTCTTCGGTTGGAAGTGAAATTATCCAAAGTAGAAACAAGCGTTTTGAAGATATGAATAAACACGAAATAGTTCATTTTTTTCATGTGAGACTGATATGGATTGTAATGATAACAGGTTCAAGGGTAACTGAGGTTGCAAGTTTGCTATTAAACGAAGTGAAGAATGCAACGCAATATACTGAACCATATATAAAATTAATCACATTAAAAGGTAATAATGATAGAGAGGTAAGCTTATTTAGGGGGGAACAAATAAATGGTGAGATATACGAATTAGATATTATACATCTTGATATCATTAAAGAAACCATTGCGGCCTCTGAAAAAATGTATGATAGTCTTCAAATTGAAAAGAAGTATCTATTTCCAAATTTGAATCTTTCGAAATATAGTAGTAAGTCAATATATTTCAAATTAGAAGCGATTCAGAAGAAAAACGGAATTATATGTGGATCTCATTATGACATTCTTAGTAGAGCTTTATACGAAAGTGTACCATTTCTAAAAGATAAATTATTAAAGGGAAAAGTTTTATTTACTACTCATGATTTAAGGCATGGAAATATAAATTGGCTATTATTACATGGGGGGCTAACTAGACATGAGATACAAGATGACATTGGACATACCAATGTCATTAGTCAAGAAGAGTACTTAAAAACAAGTGGATTAATGTTTAAAGTAGCTAAGATGATGGAGGTTAATGATCATTACAGTGCGAAAAATGAATTAGTATCACCTGATTATGTTCATATAGAGGACAATGTTAAAAGACCTGAACTATTATTAATACAAGATGTTGCAGACTATTTGGATCAGTTTGAAAATAATTCATTGGAGATCGATGTGAATGAGGCTGAAGAGTACATAGATCAAAATACTAATTGTCATGTTGAATTTTCATGTTCAGCTGCGGGCATGTCTTGTCTTGCGTGTGAGGATTTTCAAACTGGTAATTATAGTGAGGAAAAAATGAATAATATCTCAGTTATTTTAGTTAGACATATCCAAACAATAGATGCTCAAATTGATAAGATTAATAAGAACAAAAAAAGTTTATTATCAAAAACAAAAAGTGGAGAGTCATTATTAATAAATGCAATAACAAGTTTAATTAAAAGATTTGTAATTATTGATAAGGCAATGGAGGTTTCTTTTCTTTCTAAAGAGCAAGGATTTGGAATGAAGGAAGAAGATGCCAAAAAAATAATTAATCATTTTATGAGATATAATCGAAAGATGGATTTAGATGCTGGCATTATTAAAAATATTAAGCTACTAAAATCAACTAATAAACTTGGAAAGGATATTGAATTAGCGGCGTATAGAACTAAAAACAATAGGAAGGTTTTCATATGAAGAATCATAATGATGAACTTCGAAACAGTAAAGAAAATGGTGTTAAAGAGGCTATTAAGTATTTATATGATAAAGGAGTTAGATGCTTTAGCAAAAAGGTGATTGCTGATGCAACTAAAATTTTATTTAAGGACGAACGTAACAAACAGATAAGTGCAAATACTCTTTCTAAAAAGGATTATTATAAAAATAATTTAGAAAAATGGATTGAAGAAATTACAGGAATTAATAATGATAAATTAGAAACTGGGAGGAATAACTCTTTAATAATAAGAAAAAAAAACGCTAAAGAAAATTATTTGAATATTGAAAAAACTGCCAAGAAGTTAGCTTTGGATATAGTAAATGGTAAAATTAAATGTGATAAAATGTCCAAAGTTTTTTTGACACAGAAGCTGATGGAACTAAAAGATAAAAAAGGGTACAAAATGAATCAGTCAACTCTGTCATCAGAATTTTATGAACCAATTTATGAAAATGTAATAACTCTTTTAAATCAGGAAATACAGGACAGTTCTGATAAAGAGAATGGAGTGACATTAAAAGAGTTCTCAAAGTTAAAAGTTGAAAACGAACGATTAAAGGAAATTAACAATAATTTTATTAACGGTTTATTTTTTATTAAGGAAGGAGAATCTAATTCAGCTATTTATAAAGATGGAGATGGCAATGATCTTTATAAAGCAAAATTAGATACAGAGAAACTTTATTACTATATGAAGTTAAATGAGGATATCTTCACTAAAAAGAAAGAGGTTAATGCCTATAACTTATTTAAGGATATTGTAAATCAGTGTAAAAAAGTTTAATTAAAAGATTAAGTCGATTAGAAAGTTTTTTGAGTCGTTCATTTAATACGGCTCTTTTTATTTTTATCAGTATATCTAAGTGTAATAATACTAGTCACATAACCCACATTATGCGCTATTGATCAACAAAACAAGTCCTTTAACTCATCGTATAATATTGAAATTTTGATTGGATAGGCTCAAATTACGGGTTATTTAACTCAGCATATAAGAAGGGATGGATAATGGTACTAGAACTTTATAAAAAATATTTAAATGAAAAAAGGAAAATCAATTCATACTATTAAGTCATATGTAAATGATATCAGAGTATTTTATAGGGAGAGTAGAATTGAAATAAATTATCTGGTTATAAGTGCTGAATTCGAAGGTGGATTAATGATATGCTGGAATCTTTGTTATGTCATGAGCTTAAAGATTGGTTAGAATTCCGCAAGAAAATGGCGAAGAAAAAAGTGCTGTTGCCCATTTATCATATTTGTTTTATAGTCAACGCTCAAGGAAGTTTTCTATTCGTGGTATTCAAACAATGATTGAAAGTTACAGTTTTGAAGATAAAAGATTAAGTCCTCATATGTTCAGACATACATTTTGTAAGTGGATGCTCAAGGCAACAAACAACGATATTGAGAAAGTTCGTCGTTTGGCTGGTCATAGTAATATTCCCACCACAACTCGCTATATAAAGGATTCATATAGTGAGTTATCAGATGCCGTAGAAGCACTGCCAAAATTTTATTAATGAGCTTAAAATCACATAAAAAATATGTATAATATTTAAGACTGTAGTATGTAAGGTAAGGAGATTATTGAATGAAAGTTATTATAGCAGAAAAACCATCTGTTGCGAAAAATATTGCAGATGCTTTAAAAATAAAGGGAAGAAACGATGGATATTTTGAAGGGAATAATTATATCATCACGTGGGCTTTTGGCCATCTACTTCAGCTTTTTGATGCTAGGGACTATGATGAGAAAATGGCTAAATGGCGGATGGAAAACTTCCCTTTTATTCCAAATGGTTTTCGATATAAAGTAAAAAGTGATCCTAGAGATAGGGGAAAAGAAGATTCTGGGGCTAGAAAGCAACTGAAAATTATTTATAGCTTAATGAAACGAAATGATGTAGACATGATCATCTCAGCTTGTGATTTCGATAGAGAAGGACAGGTCATAGGAGACACAATCATTTATAATCTCAAGACGCAGAAAGAGGTTTATCGACTACTATTAAACGAGTGGACACCCGATGAAGTGTTAAAAGGCCTTCAAAATCTGAAGCCTAATACTGAAATGAGACCACTCCAAGATGCAGGTATTGGCCGACAGTGGGCCGATTGGGTGATTGGTATTAATTTAACCTCAGTGGCGACCTTGAAGTATCAGAAAGGTGCAGGGAAGGCCTTGAATATTGGTAGAGTGCTGTTGCCGACATTAAAGATTATTTATGATCGAGACAAGACGATAGAGAACTTCGTGCCGGAAGCTTATTTTAAATTAGCAGCTACATTCAAGACGAAAGATGACAAAGAGTACGAAGGAACATACGTTGAAAACGAAGAAGATAAATTTAAAGATAAAGAAACATTAGAAAAAGTCGAACAAGCTCTAGCTAATCAAACGGCGACTATCAGTGATAAGCAAGTGGAACGGAAACGAGAATATCCTCCGTATTTGTTTAATCTTTCAAACTTACAAGGTTTTATCACGAGCAAATACAAAGGATGGACTTCAGATAAAGTATTAAAAGTAGCTCAATCCCTTTACGAAAAAAAATATATCACGTACCCAAGGACAGCAAGCGTTGTATTGGAAGAAAGTCTCGTAGGCAAAGCAGCGAAAGTACTTGATATTGTCAAAAGAGGATTACCATATGAAAATGAAATCCATTTTGCCAAAACCAAACGTGTTTTTGATAATGCGAAAGTAGAAAGTCACAGTGCCATTGTTCCTACTTATTTAGTACCAAAGTCTTTAACTAGTGATGAAGCACTTGTTTATACAGCCATTAAAAATCGCTTTATCATGCAGTTTATGCCTGTTGCAGAGCATGAAGAAACGAAGATTATGACTAAAATTAATAACGTTGAAATAAAAGGGTTATTTGTATCAAAAGGAAAGGTACAACTCGTTGAAGGATGGAAACAGGTGGAGAAAATTGAATCAAAGGATACAATTTTACCCCTTGTAAATGTAGATGATGTCGTCAGTATCGTGGATCATAAACTGACTTCTCACTCTACAAAGCCACCTAAACATCATACAGAAAAAACATTACTAAGAGTGATGGAAACATGCGGCAAGGGCCATGAAGATGAAGACAGTGAAGAAATGATGGCTGCTATTTTAAGTGGATATAGCATTGGTACACCAGCCACAAGAGCTGAAACGATTAAGAAGCTCAAAGATGTTGGTTATATTGAAACCCAAAACAAAAACTTAATTTGTACAGAGCTAGGAAGAAAGCTAGTAGAGACATTTCCCATAAATGAATTATTTGACTTAGAATTCACGGGTCGATTGGAAAAAACATTATCAGATATTGAAAAACAAAAGTTTACAAAAGAAGAGTTTTTAAATCTAATTTTTGATTTTACGGCAAAGTCTGTTAATACAATAAAAAATGAAAAAGATATTATCATCAACGAAGTATCTACAGAAAAAAAATCAATTGAGGTATTAGGAAAATGTCCCCTATGCGGGCATGGAATTATTGAAGGACAAAAAGGTTTCGGCTGTAGTAATTGGAAAAATGGATGTAAATTTGTCATTTGGAAAAATGATAAATATTTAGCTTCCATGAAAAAGAAACCTACGAAAACAATGGTGAAAAGCCTACTGAAAAACGGAGTTGCTTTGGTAAAAGGATTAACAAGTAAAAAGGGAAATAAGTTTGATGCTAATTTACGTTATGAGAAAAACCCTGATAATGAATACTTTAGCTGGAAGATGGAGTTTTCTGAAAAACAAGAAGTGAAAAAAGAAAACCCAAAAATATCTCAGACAGAATGAGAAGATTAGATAATAGAAAAAAGACCTTCAATTGAGTTGGAAGGTCTTTTTAACGTACATAAAATAGTGGTAATCTTTAATCTTTAAGTAGGAAGGATTCAAGCATCTCAGTAACTTTTTGCCTTTGAGTTGGAGAAAGTTTTTTTGCAGTACTGATTAGATTCATCAGATCAATTGGGAGAGTTTCGTTGTCTTTAAATAAATCAACAATTGAAATTTCTAAAGCAGAACAGATCTTTAATAATGTTTCAATAGACGGAGAATGTGTATTATTTTCAATTTTACTAATTGTTGATTGAGTAACTCCCGATAGAAATTCAAGTTGAGTACTTGATATGCCTTTATCAGTTCTTATTTCCCTCAATCTTTTACCTAAATTGACCATAATAAAAACCTCATTTTAGATTTTACTTTATTTTTAGTTAATAGTATTAGTTGAAATATCATAGCAAATTTTAATTTAAAAAAAGTATAATATTCGTAATCGAATAATTTTTGTTTAAAAATATTCGTTTACGAATATAATGGTATGTATAAAAATTGCTTTTCATATTGAGGTGAAAAAAATTGTCTATAGATACAAAAAGACTAAGTATTGGAAAACTGCTAGGCAGTGTTAATGAAGTTTATCGAATACCCCTATATCAAAGACCGTATAACTGGGGCAAAGACCAATGGAATGATTTATGGGAAGATTTGATAAGACTTGAAGGTGAGGAAACTCATTTTTTAGGATCTGTTATTACGATAAGCCAAGAACGTAATAAAGGATTTGGCTATTTCGAAGTAGTTGATGGACAACAACGAATAACAACCATTTTAATTCTTTTAACTGTGATACGTGATTTAGCAGAGGAAATTGACAAGGATCGTGCAGCTTATATAAACAATTATTTCTTAAAGAGTTCAACAATTGATGAAATAGAAGCAAAATTAATTTTGGGTAGAAAAGATAATAAAGTTTTTAAAAGGCTAGTTGAGAAACGGATTACAAAAGATGAGATAAAGACTGAAAGAATAGTTCAAGCTTATTATTTCTTTAAAGAAATGCTTCAACAGAGTAACCTTCAATGGCAAAATATTTATACGAAATTATTGGATTCGCTTGATCTTGTCTTGATGGTTACAGATTCATACTATGATGCTTTTAGATTGTTTGAGAGTCTAAATAATCGTGGCTTGTCTCTTTCTTCTGTAGACTTAATAAAAAATTACTTGCTTAGTAATATTTCAAACAATGAAGCGATGTTAGAAGAGTGCATTGAGGTATGGGATAGTATTATTGAAAATGTTGAAGATATAGAATCGGTACGTCATGATAAAGTGCGATTTTTTAGGCATTATTTGTTTTCAATTGAATACGGAATCGTACCGGTACCAAAATTGTATTCAAGATATCAAAAATTAATTGATAACTCTGATAATATCTTGGGATTAATTGAAGATATATGGTTAAAATCAGAAAAGTATGTAAAGCTGTACAATGCAATGTTAGGAATTAAAGAGGTGGATGATCGTTTAAATACTATTGTTCGCATCGAAGCAACTACAAGCTATCCTCTTCTTTTAAAATGCTTATCTAAGGAAGTAGATAAAGATCATTTAATAAAAATATTAGAAGCAATAGAGATTTTCACCCTTAGAAGGAGTATATGTAATATTTCTACACGAGACATTGATAGAATATATAATCATTTGGCTATTGAAGCCTTTAAACAGGAGGAACCTGTACAGTATATCATTGATTATTTGAGGAAGAGAACACCAAGTGATACTGAGTTTTATTTGAATTTCCAAAATAGAGACTTCACTAGGTCAGCGCAAACAAAGTATATACTTGAAATGATTGAAAACGCAATGACCAACAATACGAAAGAAAAAATGACGAGAAATGATATTCATATAGAACATATCATGCCTAGAGAACTAGTGAGAAAAAAATCAAAAGATACCGGGGTTATATGGAAAAGAGATTTAGGTTCAAGAGCATCCGAGTATTCTTTATTTGTAAATAGAATTGGCAATTTGACGTTGTTAGGAAGTGAATTGAATATTACGGCTTCTAATAAACCATTTAGGGAAAAAAAGGAGAAATACAAACAATCCAATATTCTGTTGACCAAAGAAATATGTAAAAAGGAAAGGTGGACTTTTGAGGAAATTAATAAAAGAAGTGAATATCTTGCTAACATTGCTAAAACGATATGGAATTTTGACAATCTTTCATGAGCTATTTTTGTAGAGGATGTTACTTTTTTGATTGTGTAATCGATGTAACTCTTGGGAACGAGAAAAATGATATGCAAAAGGGGGAAATATCTGTGGGAGATCTGATAAAAAACGGAGTTAGTTTTAATTTAAAGCATATCCGTGAAAACAATGAAGACATTTGGAATAAGTACAAAGATGTATTTATAGAAGGCTTTCCTGCTGTGGAAAAAATGGATGAAGTGTACATGAATGAATTAAGTGAATATATTGATGGGAAAATTGTATTTGCTTTTTTAAATGATCTTTTGCCTAAGGAGTTTCTTGAAGAAATGGCCCGATATAAAAAGAATTATCAAATTGATATTGACAGTTAAACTAGTTTGTTGAGAAGTTCACTGTTGTTTACCACTAATCTAGACCATTGTTGACTTAATTATAAAATAAACTGTAGGAATGAGGAGGGGTATAGGAGTTGAATGGATGTTGAAACTTTTGTTATGTATGAAATGTAATCATATATTCAATCTTGATTATAAAGAAAGAGTATGTGATTGTAATTCAACCCAAGGAAAATATATTAATCAGCAATTGGCAACCTATTCAGGGGAGCATGCGATTCCTGTTGGTTTTACTAATGATTTACTAGTAATTGCTATAAAAAATCAGCCCCAATCAGGTTTGGGTGAACTATTTACAGCTTTTGTAATTCCGAAAATATGTCCGACTTTCATTTTTGAAAAACTGGATGATTAAGGTGAACATATAGAACAAAGATTATTTGAGCATCCCTTGTTGTTTTCGTAAGGAAGGCCCAGTGTTGCTGATTATTGAATAATGGTTAGTATTGATCAGAATAGAAGCCTGCCAAGTGGTAAGGCTTTATTTGTTTTAAAACATTATTGATAGCATTATTTATACTGCCAACAGTAGCTATTTTCAGCTGCTGTTTTTTAATTGGCTAATTAATACCAATAGCTGATTTATTCTTTACAATCCACCCTATATTTGACACTATAAAGGTAGGATTCCTAGGAGGTTATACATATGGCAACAGCAAACATTGGTTTTGAGGAACAGTTATGGAGTATGGCAGATAAATTACGTGGGTCAATGGACTCTGGCGAATATAAAAATGTTGTTTTAGGTTTACTATTTTTAAAATACGTTTCAGATGCCTTTGAGGAACGACATGCTGAACTAGAGGCAGATGAATATGCAGATCCAGAAGACCGTGATGAATACATCATGGACAATATTTTCTGGGTTCCGAAAGAAGCTCGCTGGTCATTCATTAAAGATAACGCTAAGAAACCAGAGATTGGCCAAATTATTGATAAAGCTATGATTGCAATTGAAAAGGAAAACGCTTCTTTGCAAGGGGTTTTACCAAAAGATTATGCTCGTCCAGCTCTAGATAAAGTTCGTCTTGGAGAAACTATTGACTTGTTCTCTTTCAAAGTAGGGGACGAGGAAAGTCGTTCAAAAGATGTTTTAGGACGAGTGTATGAGTATTTCTTGAGTAAATTTGCGAGCGCAGAAGGTAAGAACGGTGGGGAGTTCTATACACCATCTTCTGTTGTTCGTTTATTAGTTGAAATGTTAGAGCCATATAAAGGGCGTGTTTATGATCCTTGCTGTGGTTCAGGTGGAATGTTCGTGCAAAGTGAAAAGTTCGTAGAAGAACATCAAGGGAAGTTAGGTGATATTGCGGTTTACGGTCAAGAGTCAAACCCAACAACATGGAAGCTTTGTAAGATGAACTTAGCAATTCGGGGTATCGATGGCAACATTGGTACGCATAATGCTGATACTTTCCATAATGACGTGCATAAGGGTTTAAAAGCAGACTATATTTTAGCAAACCCACCATTCAACATTAAAGATTGGGGTGGGGACAAGCTACGTGAAGATGTTCGTTGGCAGTATGGTACACCACCAGTCGGCAATGCGAACTATGCATGGATTCAGCATATGATTTCAAAGTTAGCACCAGCAGGAACGGCAGGCTTTGTATTAGCAAATGGTTCGATGTCCTCGAATACATCGGGTGAAGGCGAAATTCGTAAAAACTTAATTGAAGCTGATGTAGTGGAGTGTATTGTGACGTTACCGGGACAATTATTCTATTCTACACAAATTCCTGTTTGTATTTGGTTTGTATCGAAAAATAAATCTAAAACAGGCAAACGTGATCGGAACGGGGAGATTCTATTTATTGATGCACGTAAGCTAGGATTTATGGCAGACCGTACACATAAGGAATTTGTGGATGAGGACATTAAGAAAATTACAGATACCTTCCATACATGGCGTGGAACGTTGGATGAACCGTATAAAGATATACAGGGTTTCTGTAAAGCAGCAACGCTTGAGGAAGTACGAAACAACGATTACATCTTAACTCCGGGTCGTTATGTAGGGTTAGAAGAAGTAGGAGACGATGGTGAACCATTTGAAGAAAAAATGGCTCGTTTAACAAGTGAATTATCAGAGCAATTTGTGAAATCCAAAGAGCTAGAAGACCAAATTCGCCAAGCGCTTGGGGGGATTGGTTATGCATTCTAAATGGTCAGTTAAAAAACTAGGTGAAATTATTAATCTTAAAAGGGGTTATGATTTGCCGGTACAGAATAGAATTAATGGGATTACACCTATAATATCTTCAAGTGGGATTAACGGGTATCATAATGAAGCTAAGGTTTCTGGTCCGGGTGTTGTTACAGGACGAAGTGGTCAACTAGGAAAGGTTTTTTTTATCGACCAAGATTATTGGCCTTTGAATACGACTTTGTATGTTGAAGATTTTAAAGGTAACAATGAAAAGTATGTTTATTATTTGTTACAAACATTAGACTTTGAAAAATTTAACGCTGGTAGTAGTGTTCCTACATTGAATCGAAATCATGTTCATTTGTTAGATGTTTATGTTCCGGACTATCATACACAATCTCGAATCGGGGATTTTTTATATTCTTTTGAAGAGAAAATAAAAATTAATTTGGATATTATAAAGAATCTAGAACAACTCTCCCAAACCCTTTACAAACGTTGGTTCATTGATTTTGATTATCTAAATGAGGAAGGGCTACCGTATAAATCAAGTGGTGGCAAGATGGTGGATAGTGAGTTAGGGGAGATACCTGAGGGATGGAACATTGAATATTTATCTTCATCAACTGAATTTTTAAGTGGTGGTACTCCTAAAACAAAAGAATCTACATATTGGAACGGAGATATTCCATTCTTTACTCCAAAAGATGTAGGTTCAAGTGTCTATACGACAAATACAGAGAAAACAATTACTGAGCTAGGATTAAGTAAATGTAACAGCAGACTTTATCCGAAGAATACGGTATTTATTACAGCTAGAGGTACAGTAGGAAAGATAGCTCTAGCAAACACAGATATGGCAATGAATCAATCATGTTTTGCATTAAAAAGTAAAAATGGTTGTCAATTTCATTTGTATGGTGCAATTAAAACATTATTAAGAGAGATTATTCAGGGTGCAAACGGAGCCGTTTTTAATGCCATAAATTTAAGTGATTTGAATCGTCTAAGATTAGCAATGCCTCAGCAAGAATTAATAGATAAATATGAAGCTGTTGCTATTACTTTGTTTAATCAAATGAGTGCATTAGAAGTTGAAAATATTAAATTACAAATCTTAAGAGATACCCTACTCCCAAAACTCCTTTCCGGAGAGATTGAAATCCCAGACGAAAGTGTGGTGGTTTAGATGTTCAAATATTTAGAGTCAGATTTAGAAGAAGCAACGTTGGAGTGGCTGGCGGAGATGGAGTATACCATCTTAGCTGGTCCAGATATTGCTCATGAAGGAGAGTATCCTGAACGTGAGAGCTATCAAGATGTGGTGTTAGATGAACGTATGAAAGATGCACTCCGGAGGATTAATCCGAATGTGCCAATGAATGCGATTGAGTTGGCTGTTCAGAAAATTGTAGCAAATGAATCACCAAGTTTGGTTGTGAACAATGAAAAGTTTCATCGTATGGTAACAGAAGGGTTAGATATTGAATTGCAAGGCACAGATGGTTACAATCCAACGGAAAAAGTATGGTTGTTTGATTTTGAACATCCTGAAAATAATGATTTTGTGGCAGTCAATCAGTTCACGATTATTGAAGGGAATCAAAATAAACGTCCTGATGTGCTTGTTTTCGTGAATGGCTTGCCTTTAGTTGTCATTGAGTTAAAGAATGCTACTAATGAAGCAACAGGGATTTCAGAAGGCTATAATCAGCTTCAAACCTATAAGCAAGCCATTCCTTCTTTATTCCGTTACAATGCTTTCTTGGTGACGAGTGATGGGGTAAATGCTCGTGTCGGTTCATTAACGGCAAATGAAGAACGTTTTATGAAATGGCGGACGATTGATGGGCTTGAACTTGCTTCTACATCTCTATCACAATTAGAAGTGTTATTAAAAGGGATGCTTGAACCAAGTCGTTTTATGGACATCTTACGTAATTTCATTTTGTTCCAAACAGATGGAGAGAATACATACAAAATTTTAGCTGCTTATCATCAATTCCATGCTGTGAATAAAGCATTAGAAAAATCAAAAGCAGCTGTACAAGGCGATCATAAAATTGGGGTAGTTTGGCACACACAAGGATCTGGAAAAAGTTTAACGATGGTGTTCTATGCAGGAAAGCTCATTCAAGCGATGAACAATCCGACGATTGTAGTGTTGACGGACCGTAATGATTTAGATGACCAATTGTTTAATACGTTCTCGATTTCGAGTGAGATTCTACGTCAAACACCGAACCAAGCAGATAGTCGTGATGAACTTCGACAATTACTGTCGGTTGAATCGGGCGGTATTATTTTTACAACGCTCCAAAAGTTTTCTCCTGATGAAGAGACAGGACTTATGCCATGTTTAACAGACCGCTCGAACGTCATTGTGATGGCAGATGAAGCTCACCGTTCGCAATATGGATTCGGAGCAACTATTCGTGGGAACGATGCGGAAACGAAGTACGGTTTTGCTAAATATGTTCGTGATGCGTTGCCTAATGCTTCATTTGTTGGGTTTACTGGAACACCTGTGGAAGCAACGGATAAGAACACACCTGCTGTTTTTGGTGAATACATTGATATTTATGATATGACACAAGCAGTAGAAGACGGTGCAACGGTTAAAATCTATTATGAGAGCCGCATCATTCCACTTGATTTGCCGAGTGATCTGAGTATTGATGATGAATATGAAGATATTACGGAAGACCAAGAACAGTCCGTGAAAGAACGTTTAAAATCTAAATGGTCTCGTTTAGAAGCATTAGCGGGTGCTGAATCACGGATCAAAAGATTAGCAGCAGACATTGTGACACATTATGAGGAACGACAACAAGCAATGTTTGGAAAGTCAATGGTGGTGGTCATGTCTCGTCGTATTGCCATTGACTTGTACAAGGAAATTGTAGCTTTACGTCCCGACTGGCATTCAGACGATGACGATAAAGGTGTTATTAAAATTGTCATGACAGGTGCTTCTAGTGATCCTGTAGAATGGCAGCCATTCATCGGGAACAAGAAGCGACGTGAATATTTGGCAAAGCGTATGAAGGATAATGAAGATTCATTACAAATTGTCATTGTACGTGATATGTGGCTAACAGGATTTGACGTACCAGCAATGAACACGATGTATATCGACAAGCCGATGAAGGGGCATAACTTAATGCAAGCCATCGCTCGTGTCAATCGTGTATTTAAGGACAAACCGGGTGGACTAATAGTTGACTATATTGGCATTGCAGAAAGCCTGAAGGAAGCGTTGCATCAATATACAGAGAGTGATAAAAATACGGCTGGGGTCGATACAACGGTAGCAGTGGATATCATGTTGGAAAAACATGAGGTGCTAATAGAAATGCTATATGAGCATGATTACAGTGGTTATTTATCCGATAAGGCAACAGAACGGATGACAGCCATTGTATCCACAATGGATTATATATTAGGTCTTGGCGATGATGAAAAACGTCGCTTTATTAATACCGTAACCGAATTGTCGAAGGCATTTGCATTATGTGCTACAACAAAAGAAGCCCAAGAAATTAACGCTGAAATAGGGTTCTTTAAAGCAGTTAAAGCGAGCCTTGTGAAAAGTATTGGTGATGGTAGTAAGAAGAAAACGAATGCTCAGATGGAAGCGAGCATTAATCAATTGATTTCAAAATCTATCATATCGGAGGAAGTCATTGATATTTATGAATCACTTGGCTTAAAAAACCCCGATATTTCGATTTTATCGGATAAGTTTTTAGAGGATGTAAAGGCAATGCCTCATAAAAATTTAGCAGTCGAGTTATTGAATCGCTTGTTAAACGGCAAAGTAAAATCAGTACAGCGAACAAATTTGATTCAATCCCGTAAATTTTCGGAGATGTTAGCAGGAGCGTTGAATAAATATAACAAGCGTGCTATAGAAACATCGAAGGTTATTGAAGAATTGATTGCATTGGCTAAGGAAATGGATGATGCATATAAACGAGGTGAACAAGCAGGTCTCATTAAGGAAGAGATAGCATTTTATGACGCTCTAGCATCGCATGAAACGGCTGAACAGGTCTTAGGGGATGATACCCTAAAACTTATTGCACACGAGCTTACAAAGTCCATTAAAGAAAATATGAGCATCGATTGGAATCTACGAGAATCAGCAAGGGCGAAAATGCGTGTGACGGTTCGAAGACTGTTGAAAAAATACGGCTATCCACCAGATTTGCAGAAGGATGCTGTAGAGACAGTTATAAAACAAGCTGAACTGATGGCACAGATGGAATTTGATTTTCAGTATTAATAAAATAATCTAGATAACCTTTAGAACATATTGAACTCCTGTTTTTAGGGGGTTCAGTATGTTTTTTCATATGTTAGCTAAACGATTTTACGAACGTTAATAGTAGGTAGAGTGATGTCAATAAAATATTTAGCTTTTTTATAATATTTGGTTTCTACGTGCAAGTAAGGAAAGAAAAAAGGAGTTATGGGTAAGTGACTGACGTATACTCACTATAACTTAAAACACTTTTTAATCAATTATATTTTCTAATTATCTGCTTAATTTTTCCGAACCTTCCCAAAATACATTCCCAGATTTATTCACCCACATTTTTATAATTTCTAGGTTGTTAAGTCCTTGAGTTATTTTTGCTAATTTATCTTTAATTCTTGGGATATTAGGATTTCCCATTACAAAGATTGGCTTATGATTTGTAGTAAGTGACTGTTGAAATCGCATTAACTGTGTTACATGTTCCGACAAATGAATATCTAGTTTTGATCTATAAAACACCTTTTCAGTTCCTTTATGTTTATAAGCTTAGTTTCCTCTTGATTCAATTATTAACTCAAATTCATCTTTTTTTGCCCAAATGTCTACTTCTGAATGTGAAATACCTTTTTTGATGGAAAAACCAGCTTTCTGTAGAAAATTAACGATGTTGTTATTAACAGCATCAGGGGTCATTAATGAAGAGCTTGCAGTAGGCACTTTTTTACTCCATTCAATTTATATTTACAATATTTCTTTCCTCATCTATTAGACTGCTATTTTACAAATGAAAAAGGCTAAATGAAACAATTTAATAACCTAATGTGAATAGTACAATTATACTATTATACCATTACTATTAATGCGTTGGTATAATATAGGTAAAGATGTTATAAAGATACCTTACCGCAAGATTTAATTATTAGGGGGATAAGGGGAATGGAGAGTAAAATTACGAAACTTGCAAATATATTATGCCCTTATTAAAAGATAGTCAGAGAGTCAATGGATTGAGAAATATTGTGAATTAATATTCGCATTGGAATCCGTTCATTTCATTTGAATGAAAAATACCATCATGATTACGGAATTATAAAGATATTTTGACTTAATCAGTTAGTAAGGAGATGCTTTATGAATGAAAATCAGATAATTAAAGTGAAAAATAAGCTAAAACTTCAAGAGTCTTCAAACAGTTCAACATTAGAAATGTCAAAAAAACAGTTTGATCAACGTTTTGATGTCAATATAAATCAAATAATAAATGGATTTAGAAATGTTCCATCTTTTATAGAAGCACAAAAAGTTATTAAAAAAGATAGTGTCTATAAAGTAATAATTCCCAAAGATATTAGTAAAAAATTAGAAGATGGTAGAGCGAAATGGAACATTGATAAAGCTGGAATGCAACTTCCTATGATTAAAAATGAAAAAGGTTCCTTTATATGTCAAGCGAGACTTGAGGAAACAAATCCAGCTAATTTTAGTAATATTAATAATGTTGTTTTACAATCCACAATGGCTGATGTCTTAGAACAATTAGAGTTTCTTAATGAACAAGTATCAGACGTGTTACAGGGACAACTAACTGATCGTATTGGAATCATTAAAGGAGCCGAAGACACATATAAACAGGCTCTTGTAGCCAAAGACTCAAGCCTAAGAAAACATTTACTCTCCCTAGCTATATCTGAATTAAATAAAGGACGTAGCCAATTGATTGAGTCTTTAGAAAGTAAAACTAAGTTTATCGAGGAACTTCCAGAATCCTCCTTTAAACAATTTTTATATTCTTTATTCCAAAAGATTGATACCAGTAAAATACAAAAACAATTCTTAGAAACCCAAAGAATATTTGATAATATCATATCTTCTTCTTGTTATATAGCTTTAGCGTATGAAGAGTTAGAAGAGACAAACTCCCTACAAGAATCTCTTTTACCATTAAAGAATTGTATTAAAGACTATTCAAAAAAACTAGAAATAGTTGCAGAATTTTTGCCCTATAATTCAAAATTTGAAAATGAGAATTCTTGGTACAAAAACCCTGAAAAAACATTACAATTGATTGATTCAAACTTTAACCTAATTATGTCTAATAAAACTGATTATATAGAAATTGAGTTAACTGGCAATCAATTAATGCTATCAAAGGAGGAAAATATTAATGAATAAGTGTGCTAGTTGTAACAGACCTTTACCAAAAGATTCAAAAAAAATTTATTGCAACCATTGTAAAGCGAAAAAAGCAAATATTATAGGGAAAATTGGAAGGATTCTAGCTGTACCTGCGTTGATTTTTATAGGAAGAAAAATTAAAAAATAGAACTAATGTTACTTTTGGGTAGACAATATTACTAAACATGTCGAGAGGATTATTTTTTATAACTGGCAATTGAATTAAGTGAATTATGTGGAAAAGGAGAAGATTTATCAAGAGCATTTGAAGATATGATTAACTGTAAATAATTTTCCCTTTAGCTTAAAGAGAGTACGTCACTGTTGCTGTTCACTAGATCATGCGATAGCAAGAGTTACTAAAGAAACAAGTCTAAAGGAAGAGGGAAGTGTTTCAAATTGTTTGTTGCAGAATTAAAGGGTAAGATACCCTCTGAATTACAGAATTATGAAGACATTTTGACTTCTTCAGTTATTGGTGTTTTTCAATATTTATCATCACCCCTATATATTCAATCAGTATTGGAGTCTTGTGTAAATGTAAATGGAACTCATTTAACATTTAATTCTCCTTTTAAGGAATGTAGTTATATTTTTTGGCCTAAGCTTGAGAGTTCTGAACCAGATGTACTCCTTCATGTAAGGGATGAAAATAATATGGAATATCTGATATGTATTGAAGCTAAATACTGGTCGGACAAATCAAGTAGTGAGGACCAATCTATTGATATAAAGGATAGGACAAATAGACAACGAGATCAGCTTGCACGCGAAATTGAAGATATTCACAAAGATAGTTGCTTATGCTTTTTAAATATTAATAAAAATAAATTGAATAATATTATTCTAATATACCTTACAAATCATACATACTTACCTTCACAAGAAATACTTGAAAGCGTTCAGTATGTACAAGGTGTCAGTTTCCCTAAAGACCAACTTTACTGGCTATCGTGGAGAGATTTTCATAATAGAATAAACAAAATAAAGGAATTTCAAACCAGACAGGATTCAAAGTTATTATATGACCTTAAAAGACTATTAGAAAGAAAAGGACTTCAAAGCTTCAATGGGTTTCAACATCAAGTTAAATTTTCGGCACAGATAAACTTTACATATAGTACTACATTAGATTCATACTCATGGAACAAATTGAAGGACGTTAAGAAGTTAAAATGGAATTATGGAGGGAATTTAAATGGATAGTAATACCTCAATCATTACTTCGATTAATAATGTACGACACCTTGTTAACAATTCAATTCTTATGTTAAGGGATTTAGATACTGCTCTATCTAAACATGGTTTTCAGCCCCTTAATGGAAATGCTCTTGGAACAGAAACTAGTAAAAATATAAATCAATCTATGGTCCAATACCAAACATTTTTCCCACAATACATGGCCAGACCATATGCACTTACAAGTGACATACTAGCTAATAAAGTTAATAAAATAATATTTACTAATATTCAATTTTATCATAGTGATTACGAAGATTTACCTCCTGCACTAGTGAATAGTGTAATGCTATTCCCAGAATATGTAGAAGATGCAAAGAAGTATGTTCAAAACTGGTGGTTAAAGTTTGTTGTTTATGAAGATGAAAATTGGGAAGATGTTAAAAAGCACGGTGAACTTAATGAAAATATTGATGAAGAGGGATTTAAGACCATTTTTTGGTGCCAAGACCTTCTATCTATTGATGGACAAAGGGAGCTTCTTCAAGAGGCAGAACGATTAGTACAGGTATTTTTTGATAAATAATACGTGATAATAGAGTAAATATTAGAAAAATAATGGAGATGAAAATATGACAATTGATTTATCTGTATTTGAAGCTGACATCATTATAGACAATGAAACTAGCGATGTTTTAAAATTGGCAAATCAATTAAAGCATACTGAACTCTCTAGTTGTCAGATTCGGATTGGTTCATTTTTTCTACAAGGTAAAAAAGGCATATCAAAGCCTCTTCAGTATAGCCATGAGGACTTTCAGTTATTAGATGGATATCATAATTATACATTTCCTATACAAGAAGGAGAAGTTGAATTATCTCTCCAACTCTATGAAAACAAAAATCATCATTATCGGATTAACTGCTTTAGTCGATGTAACGATGTAAGTGGGCAACTTTTTTCTATGAACCTAACGACAGAAAAAGACACAAAAGGATCTATCTTCTTCGTGCAAAAGATTAAATTTTCAGAGCGATTAGAGGGTCATTCAGAGGCGACCAAAGCTTTTCGAAGGATGAAGCAGCAAGTATTCTCCGGTATGCTCCATAAGCTTGGTTTTGATATTACAGAGACAAATGATTTGTTTCTAGGTGTGTATGATACAAAAACAGGGACTTTTTTAAACACAACACCTGAAAAATTTATATCTGATTTTTTAATGATTTCACTGTTGAAGGGACATTTCATGGGTAATAAAGGTTATCAACTCGAAATTCTTCCTTCATATACTCTTGATCCTCATTGGTTGTTAACAACAAGTGATTCGTTGGAAGACATATTTCCAGAAAAAATTAAAAATAGGAAAGGAAACCGTACAATTCCTTTAAGTCTCCGATTCAAGGTCCTTGAGAGAGACCGTTGCTGCAAACTTTGCGGACGTACACCTAAAGACGGAGTAAAGCTTCATGTTGATCATATAACTCCGTATTCTATGGGTGGAGCAACGATTCTTGAAAATCTTCAAGTTCTCTGTGGAGAATGTAACATCGGTAAAAGTAATAAATCTTCTCAAAAATATTAGCTCTTACGAAATCTAATAAATTAAACGGAGGAAAGGTGTCCAACTTTTTTTGATAGATTATTAGTGGGATATTTTTTGAAGTCTATAGTGAGATAGATTAAAGATGTTAATATTATAGTGAAAATGTAGAGGGATATTGTAGACTGAATTTATAAGTATGTATTTTCAACAGAAAACGAATTCACAGTAGCATTGGATATAAGACGCCTCAAGCAATAGAAGAAGCAGCTCGGTAGATTGCGTAAAAACTTAACTTTTTGGTGTTCAGGATATTGACGTAAATCCAGTATAGGTTGGACAAAAATTGGTATGAAGATATTATTTTAATAGATTCAGTATTCCTTATCGATAGTACTGTTTAAAAATATAGCCTCCTTTTATTTTCTTCTTCCACTAATGGGTACGTTAGCTATACAAGGAATCCTAAATAGGACCAATAAAAAACTCGCCAAATTACGGCGAGTTTTTGAGTTTTTATATCCAATCGTTATGCACAACAGAACGTCATTTTGACTGTGAATTCAGAAAAGCACCTATCAACGGAAGCTTGAAGATTGTCTTCATGCTTTTCTCATTATTTAAGTGAAAGTAAAAAAAATAGCCCGCCGGGAGTTGGCTTACTGTTAACATCTAAGGGAAATAGTCATTCCCTTTTTCCTGTCGGTTTTTATTTTCTATTATTTTCCCTTGCCAATCCTATAACAAGAGATTTTATTTGCTCGTTTTCAATTGAATCTAGGAAATCTTTTAGATCATCAAATACTTCAATAAGGGAAGAATTTCGGGAATAGAATTCAATAGAATCTGATCCTTCCCTAAGTATTATTGTCCCGGTTTCATCATCTAAATTTATATTGATGTAATCTTCTCCGGGTGTGTAATCGTAGAGTACATTATCTTCTACTTCGTGTTCCAATATGCTCAGTGTATTGGAAATGTTAATTTTATACGGGAGCTTATAAACAATTCGTTCGAATGTCCTTAGGGATAAATTAGGTAAAATTTTAAAAAACTCTCCTGCCATACCCGAATGAATGATTAGCTCCGTTTTCATAATATATTTTTTCCAATTCTCATCATCTTGTTTAACCGATACCTGAATATAAAACACTTCATTACAGTCAATACAGCCCCATTCGTCATATTCAACAACAATTTGAGAGTCTTTAAATAATTTTGATCTTTGGATTTGATCAAGATAAAAATTGACTTCTTCTTTTATATCATCCTTTGCTTTATCAATGACAAAATCTCTAGTCGCTTTACTTAGATATTTAGGTTCTGTATGTGAACCTTTCTTAAAACCAGATAAATCTCGAATCCAACCTGTTTCAACTTTATAAAAATATTCAATTTGTCTTTCCACATCTATTTGAATAGTTCGTGGTTTGACGGTCGAATCTTCAGTAATTGTTGGAGGTGTAGCTTTAGGTAAGGTTTTTTCTTTAGATTGCAAATTAGCTGGTGAAGTTTGTGCCTGTCTTACTGAAAAGTCTCTTGTATAACCACCGAAAAACCAAGGTGTCTGTACTTTTTCATCGCCATGTTCTTGCCTTACAAAAGAGGGTACGTATTCATTTAAATACTCTTGTAAGGATGATGAAGGTAATCCACCGTTTGGTTTATAAATCGAACTAGGTGCAGCACCTGTAAGTGCCTGTATAACATGGTATGTCCAAGTACCATGTTGTAATTTATCACTACCGTATGATTTCTCACCATTCTTACAGGATGCAAAAGCCACTTGGTACTCTAAACCTTTAAGTAACTCAAAAGGATCCTTTTCGAGTATCTCCCCACCTCGTTGAAGCGCATTTAACTGCATGCCACTATGGCAGCTATCCAGAAAAATTGTTACTCGCTTAAAATTGCGAATATTAGAAAATAATTCATCCAGTGGTATAGCAGTGCTTGGTATATTTGAATAAGAGGTATCGTAAGTAATTAAGTATTGACGTCCCTTAACAATCTCCCCATGACCCGCAAAAAAGAAGATCAACTCATCATTCTCTTTTATTTCATAAGATAACTTATGTAGGGTAGACAAAATAGAAGAAGTGGTCGCATCCTCGTTTACTAATATATGAATATTACTATCTTCGCATCCATTAAGTAGCATGGCTTTTTTAAAAGCGTTTGCATCATTTGACGCGTAATGAACCTTGTTAATTCCAAGTTTGTAGTCTTCAATACCTATAATAAGAGCATACTTCATTTGTTTCTTTTAACCCCTTTATTTTTTATTTTCAGAGTAACCTAATTAGTAGAAACTTTCAATTAAATTAGTGCGCATTAAAAAGGATGGTAATTTTAACAGTAACTATAACGCGTTATTATATAAATGTAACGATAATAAAACCATCAATAAGTGGTTGGTTCAACAAATATTTTTTCAGAGATTTATATAGGGGGAAATAATATCAAATAAACTGTAAGGTAGGATAAAAAGTCTTTTGTAGTATATTTATTTGAAAATAACCTGGTAGGTTAAAAATCGATCTAGATATCTGAGGAAATATTGTAATTTTTTGAGGTGCTATATATCTATATATTATTAATGATATACATAAACAGATTTTTTTAATTCATTTTAGAATTGGGGTTTATGGTAAAATATACATAGGACAATTGGGGTGGTTGAGTTAATGGAGGTATTAAAAATTATTTAGAACAAGAGTTATTTAATAATTTACAAATGCGTGAAGAAAAAATGATTGTTTATTAGCTTGATAAACTTATAGTACAAAGCGAAAACTTCTTTCGTGGTTTGTCTAGTCAACAATTACGATAGGTGAGTTTTCGCTATCATTTTATATTTCGCTATAAAATTAATCCATTTTTGTTATTTTAAATACTTTGATAGTGTTTAACTATAAAATTATCACAAAGGGAGTGTTAAAATGATACATATTAATCAATCTAGTGCATTAGATAAGATGATTTTGGAGGTCCGTTATGAAACTTCTAATTCCACGGACTTATCTGAAACAAAGTTAAAGAACTATCAGAAGATCTATGAACTATTACTTAGAAAAAAAGCTATTTTGGATGTTTCAGATTTTTATTTGGTATTTATTGGACAAAAAGGTATTGGCAAAACTACCTCGATTTTAAATTTATTTAATTTAATCCAAAACAATCAAGGACTCTTATCAACGGCAGCTGGTGGCACAACTGTATGTGAAGTTGAAGTTAAGGCAAGTAACAATGGCACGTCATACTACGAAATTGTTCCGGAAGAAGCGAACATCATTCAGCAGTATGTGGATGATTTTTGTGCTAGTTTCCAAACTGAAGAAACTAACGAAATTCTTCACGTACCGTCAGAAGTGGAACGCTTTTTACGTAATATGATGGGCTATAAGAAAAAAGAACTTCAAGAAAAGTATACAGAGCTTGCAGATCACAAAGCATTTGTTCAATTTGTACATGACCACCTGCAACTAGACGCTCGTACAGAAACGATTGTTGATTGTGCCTACAATGACGCCAAATCGTACTTTGCTAGTGCCATGAATATTTTCAAATCTATTAATCTAGGAAAAATCCCGACCATTTCTATTCCCAAAAAAATCATTCTCCATGCAACGAATGATATTATTGATTTTGATTCGTATTCGTTTGTACGTACGCTTATTGATACACGTGGAATTGATGGTGATGGTGTCGACACAGATAGTTTCCGTCGTGAAGACATTTTGGCGTATTTAGATGAAAAAGAAAGTGAGTCGATTTATATAATCGTCGACGGCTTTAAACCTGCGCCAAGTGATGGGATTTTAAGCTTACTAAAATCACGTCTTCGTGATAAACAGCATGCAAATAAGTTTTATTTATTGATTAATGTTTATAACGATGAAGCAAGTGAAGTAATGACAGATGATGGCATTGCGGAGTCAGTAGATGAAGGTATTGCTTATCGAAAAGAAGATATTATTAGTAAGTTTAAACAACAACAAATTGCATTTTCAGAAGACCATATTCTGTTTTACAATGCGAAGCAAAATGAACCGTCCAATGAAGAACTAATTGCGCTAATTGAATACAACTTACAACAAGAACGGCAAGTGCATTTGATGGAATGTGAACAAGCATTTAGGAAATTCGAACGGATTAAATATGACTTTGAAAACAAACATTATGCGAATGAAAACATTGAAGCATTAAAGCAAAAAATATCTGCTAATCCAATTACTACCGATGTACTCGCGACATTACTAAGTACGTTTATTCTAGAAAAATTAGAAGTAGTACATCCAAGTCGCCTAAATGCAATTAATCGATACAATGGTCATTACTCGCGTTATAATTTTTATCATCACCTAGGATTGGCCACAGAAGATGCGTTTAATCGCTTATTCAATGATTCAAAGAAAACGATTGAAAATACATTGCAAAACATTATCGAATACCGAAATTTATCGGAGTTTGAGAAATTTGATTATGAAATGTATTTAGATGAGTTTGTCACGAAGTTCGCGGATACGCGTCTATCGATTCGAGAGGAAGTAAAAGATGCGATTCTCAAACAATTCCAACCTAAGATTTGGGACGAAGCGTATGATGAATACGGACAAGGATCATCGCCAAACAATCGCTATAAAGATCGCGTATTTGATTATTATCGTGAAGAGTTAATTCGTATTTTAAATGACCTCGATATTCAACGTCGATTTATGGCTGGTTGGGGCAATACGTTTAATTTGTAGAACTATTAAAAAGTAGCCGACACTCAATAAATTAAAGCCTTCTGAATTTGATCTTGTTTCATATTCAGGAGGTTTTAATTTATTGAGTGTAACATGATAGGTATTTGATAATATTCCTAATTTAGTTATTGCAAGAATAGAAAATAAAGAGCTAGCTACTACAATGTTTATAATGGTATTTTGACATTTAATAATCATTGCGAAATTCAAGTTTGATTTCTGCTTGTATTTGTCGTGCTTCATATTCTGCTTCTTGTTTACATTCTAGTAAACTTAAATAGTGTGTTGATATAGAATTGTGGTTCTAAATCATTACTTAAAGAGTAACGACAGAAGGTAATATCATGAATAATTTTATTATTTCCATTTTTATCTTTAACTGTTCTTTCAATTTTGCTATACAGTTCATTTATATAAGATTCTAAAGGATTTAGCATATCATAAAATAATGCTTTATCATTCGAAGGATTTAGTTCGTTTTCTAAAAAGATAACTTTAGAAAATCCCCCTCTTAAATTATGGTTCCCTTCAAAAGTATCATTTTTATTTAATAATTGGTTTTGCGTCCAACAAATCGCTTTTAGATATACTTCGATGCTGTGATTTGTATTAAAGAGGATTAGAAAAATTAAATTATCAGCTTTTTTATTTGTATTGTCTTTCAGTATTTCTTATAGAAATAGTGATAACTAAATCTCGTATTTTATTAACGAGCGCTGTAATGCAATAAGGATACATTCTAAATAGGGTCTGCACCAAAACATGTACTTGATGAAATTAACACATGTATTGTTCTTAGCAAATTCCTTTGTTTATAACAAATTGGACTGTATGTGCTAAGCTGTTTTTTATGTCAAGAACAGACTTTGGTGTTGAGCCTTGAAATATATATAAAATATTCAACTCTATATAATTTGTTTTACGCATTTCATTTTCATCGATAGTGTGAAACTCGTTTTAATGGAGATGATTTCTTACGAAATTTAATAACAATAGGTGTCCAACTTTTTTTGATAGATTACTAGTAGGATATTTTTTGAAGTCTATATTTAAATAGATTCAAATTGATTGATGTCCTAGTATAAACATGGAGGGATATTGTAAACTAAATTTATAAGTATGTATTTTATATACTTCAATTATATGATGCAAAAGATTATGATGAGAAAATGTCTACATGGAAAATGGAGAACTTCCCTTTTGTTCCGCCGACTTTTAAATATAAAGTGAAAAGTGATCCAAGGAATAGAGAAAAGCCAGATATGGGCGCCAAAAAGCAACTAAAGATTATTCAGAGTTTAATGAAAAGACGAGATGTAGAGGCTATTATTTCAGCTTGTGATTATGACCGCGAAGGACAAGTCATCGGAGATAGTATCATCTATAACTTGGGGACGGATAAAGCGGTATATCGATTATTATTAAACGAATGGACTCCAGCTGAAGTGATGAGAGGGTTAGAACATATTAAGCTCAATTCAGAGCTGAAGCCCTTGCAAGATGCTGGTGTTAGCCGCCAATGGGCAGACTGGGTAATAGGAATAAACTTAACATCCGTAGCCACTCTAAAATATCAAAAGGGGAAGGGGAAGGCGTTAAATATTGGACGCGTACTGTTGCCGACGTTAAAAATTATTTATGATCGCGATAAAGAAATTGAAAACTTTGTTCCAGAAAACTATTTTAAGCTGCAAGCTACTTTTCAAACAAAGAAGAATGAAGAATATGAAGGAACATATATAGAAGGAAAAGAAGAGAAGTTTAAAAGTAAAGAAACCCTGGAAGAGATTCAACAGAGGTTAGCTGACAAATCCGCAATCATACATGATAAGCAAGTACAGAAGAAAAAGGAATATCCACCGTTTTTATTTAATTTATCGAATTTGCAAGGACATATTACGAGTAAATATAAAGGATGGACATCGGATAAAGTATTAAAAGTCGCCCAATCGTTGTATGAGAAAAAGTTCATTACCTATCCACGAACATCGAGTATCGCTTTAGAAGAAAGTCTAGTCGGGAAAACAGCAAAAGTGCTAGAAACGTTATCAGAAGATTTACCATATCGAGATGAAATTAAGTTTGTTAAGTCAAAAAGGGTCTTTGATAATGCAAAAGTAGAAAGCCATAGTGCGATTGTGCCTACTTATTTGAAGCCAAAAAATCTCACTCAGGATGAAGCGCAAGTATATCAAGCGATTAAAAACCGATTTATTATGCAGTTTATGCCAGTTGCTGAATATGAGGAAACGAGAATTGAAACAAAAATTGCGAATGTGGAATTAAAAGGCATCTTTCTCTCAAAAGGAAAAGTACAGCTTGTCGAAGGATGGAAAAAGGTTGAGAACGTTCAATCGAAAGATACGATTTTGCCACTCGTACAAGTGAACGATCCTATAGAGATCATCAAGCATGAAATTACTTCTCATGTTACCAAGCCGCCTAAGCAGCATACTGAAAAAACATTGCTTCGCGTGATGGAGACATGTGGAAAGAACTATGACAGCGACGGTGAAAGTGAAGAAAATGTGCATGCTATTTTAAGCGGCTTTAGTATAGGTACTCCCGCTACACGTGCCGAAACCATTAAGAAGCTAAAAGATGTCGGCTATATTTCGATGGAAAATAAAAATTTGGTCTGTACAGAGCTAGGCAGAAAGCTTGTTGAAACGTTTCCAATCAAAGACTTATTCAATCTAGAATTTACAGGCCGCCTCGAAAAATCTCTGTTCGATATTGAAAAAAGAAACTTCAGTAAAAATGATTTTTTAGAGCTTATTTTTAATTTCACGACAAAGGCCGTTGAAACAATCAAAAATGAAAAAGAAATCACGATTCATGAGGTAACGATAGAGCGCAAGCCAAATGAAGTATTGGGAAAATGTCCCCTTTGTGGTCATGCCGTCATTGAAGGACAAAAAGGCTTTGGCTGCAGCAACTGGAAAAATGGCTGTAAATTCGTCATCTGGAAAAATGATAAATTTTTAGCGACGATGAAGAAGAAGCCAACAAAGACGATGGTGAAGGCACTATTGAAAAATGGCATAGCACCGGTTAAAGGATTAACAAGTAAAAAAGGCAATAAATTCGATGCGAAGTTACGCTATGAGAAAAATCCGGATAATGAGTATTTTAGCTGGAAGATGGAATTTGACCAGTAATTTAATGGGTAGCAGTCCAAGTTGATTGGGCTGCATTTTTTATTTTTCTAAAGCGTAAAAAGCTAAGAAAAGAATAATCTGTCTACGTGCTGAAGAAGCTTATATTTTTTGGTTATGAATTTTGTAATTGGTTATAAATAAAGTAAATTCTTTTAAATAGAAAGAGGAAAATTTCAACGAATTCCCAAAAATCATCAACCATTATATAAATTCAGGAGTGAGAAGGAATTGAAATTAAACATCCTATTAGAGTGTGTTGAAAATCTTGCAGATGAATCTATTCCTAATATGAATATTGAGGGGATAAGTACTAACTCAGCTGCTGTAAGACCAAATGAGGTATTTGTTGCAATCCCAGGTTACAGGGTGGATGGTCATGATTTCATTGAAGCGGCTATAAAAGCTGGAGCCAGTGTAATCGTGGGAGAAAAAGACTTGAAGGATTTACTTGTTCCTTATATTAAAGTATCTAACAGCCGTTTAGCTTTAGCTAAACTAGCTTGTCAATTTTATGAACACCCTTCACGAAAGAAGATTTTAATTGGGATAACAGGTACAAATGGTAAAACGACTACCGCTTTTATGCTCAAATATATCTTGGAGGCGTTAGGCCGAACGTGTTCCGTATTTGGTACGGTACACAATGTTATAAATGGTCAAGTTTCTCCTTCTCAAAACACTACTCCTGATACTCTTGAATTGCAGAGACTGCTTGCGTTAAGTGAAGATGAATTTGTTATTATGGAAGTTTCGTCCCATGGCCTAGCACAATACCGAGTAGAAGGCGTGGAGTTTGACTACTGTTTATTTACCAATTTGGATCATGACCACCTCGATTACCATCATGATATGGATGAATATTTTCTAGTGAAAGCCAAATTGTTCAATCAATTAAAACCTCATGGGAAAGCGATTGTTAATCATTATAACAGTTGGGGAGAAAAGTTGGTGAATCTTCTAAACCTAAAGGATGAAGATATATGTATCATAGGGGATGGAAGCCACCATCATTTAAAAATTGATAAGATAAAATCCGATATTTTTACATTGATTTTCGAAAGGAACCAAAGTTTTAACCTAAATCTCAAGATGTTAGGGTATCACAACATTCTGAATGCTTCCATGGCTTTTTTAACGGCTCAAAAAATTGGTCTTCCTAGCAGCCAAATTATTCAGGCATTAGAAATGTTCCCTGGTGTTCCCGGCAGGTTTGAAATGATGCAGCATCCTAATAATGGAGCGACTATTGTAATTGATTATGCTCACACTGCCGATGCTTTCTATCACTGCTTGCAAACTGCCAGAGACGAGGGGGCTAAACGGGTGTTTCATATCTATGGCTTTAGAGGAAATAGGGATACCGATAAACGTAGAGAAATGGTGAATCTTTCTCAAACATTCAGTGATAGTAGTGTTCTTACTTTAGATGATTTGAATGGTGTTTCTTATGACGATATGGAGCAAGATCTTTATAAGTTAAGTCAAAGCGGATCTGTCATACCTGACCGTACTTTAGCAATAAAAAACGTTTTGGATCAAGTGGATGAAGGGGACTGGGTTTTCATTACAGGGAAGGGTGCCGAAACGTATCAACAACAATTCGAATTACCGACAGCTTCCGATATAGAAACTGTTCAATATATCTTCCAACAATTAAATGAGGGAGAAGTATTTTTATAATAAGTGATGCTGAGACTGATAAATCTTGTATCCTTGGAGAAAACGTAAATCTTCATTAATAGATGGGGGAATTCAACTGTAATGATTCCAATTACCAGCAACTTCAGATAAACTGTTCAATATGTTTTTCAACAATGAGCATGATAAGCCTGCGAAAAAGAGAAATGGGATGCATGATTGGTTATGTTTTTCTTGTGTTAGGACATAGTAATGGAAAAAGAGTATAGGTGATCGCATGCATACAGTTTGGAAAGGCAATCTATCGTTTGGTTTGGTCAATATAGGGATTAAACTTCACAGTGCTATTGAAGACAAAGACGTTAAGCTTATTGGGATCCATAAAGATTGTCTTGTGCCGATTCAATATGAAAAGGTAGCCCCGGGGTGCGAAGAAGGACCGGTTGAGCCTGAGGATATTGTCAAGGCTTATCAATATGGTGCTAACAAATACGTTATTGTCAGTGAAGAAGAGTTAAGTAATTTAAAGCGAGAATACGAAGTGGAGTCAGTTGACCTGATTTCCTTTGTACAATTAGAGGAAATTGATCCGATTTATTTTGAACGTTCGTACTTTATTAATCCAATGGAGGGCTCTGAAAGAACCTATGTCCTTCTTCGACAAGCGTTAGAGAGAACTGGAAAAATCGGTATCGTAAAAATTTCACTGCGCAGCCGACAGCATTTAGCTATCATTCGTGTATATAAACATGGACTTATCCTTGAAACCATTCATTATCCAGACGAGGTACGTTCGATTCAACAGGTGTCTAACCTGCCTTCTGAAGAACAAGTAACGATTCAAATGAAGGAACTTATTGCAGCAACTACTCTTATTAATCAGTTAACGGTACCGTTCGTGCCCGAAGACTATAAAGATGAATACCGAACAGCTTTACTTGATTTGATTGAGACAAAAATCGAGAAAGAAGATGTCCAAGTAAAATCTGTTATAAATCCGGACAAGGAAAATATCATAAGTATTATGGAAGCTTTAAATAAGAGCATTGAACAAACAAAACCGGAGAAATCGCCAAAAGCGAAATCGACTTCTAAAACGAAAAAGGCAACGAGCTAAAAAAGGTTACCTTCTGAATGAAAGGAAGGTAGCCTTTTGTTTGTAAAGTTTAAACTAAATTCAAAAGATGCATCAGTACATATCCCAAAATTGATAGCAAAATAGAGCCGATTAATCCTGCACTAAACGGTTTAAATCCTAATTTTCTAAAAATAACGATATCAACATTTAAACCTAAGCCAGCCATAGCCATTGCGATGAATGTATAAGCAAGAAGAATAATGTAATGGACTAAATAAGCTGGAATAATGCCTAAAGAATTAATTACGCTCATAGCTAAAAATCCAAAAATGAACCATGGAATTGGAATCGGTGTCCATGAAGTTGTATCTTTTTTATTATTTTTTGAACGATTCATCCATATTCCAATGACAATAGCTACTGGAACGAGCAATGCGACTCTTGTTAATTTCACAATGATGGCTGTATCGATAGCGTCCTTTCCCGCAGGTTCAGCAGCGGCAATGACATGCGCAATTTCATGTAAAGTGGCACCGGAAAAAATACCATAACCGTGTGCGCTTAAATGCATAATAGGATAGAGTACGGTGTAACTCATTGTAAAAATGGTTCCTAAAATTGCTACCGTTGCAGCGGCAATGGCTATTTCATTATCCTTTGCTTTTAGTTGTGGAGCAACGGCTACAACAGCGGCAGCTCCACAGATGGCCGTTCCGCAGGCTGTTAAGATTCCTAAATTTTCATCTACTTTAAAAAGTCGAGCTAATCCATACACGATAATCAAAGTAAGGATAATATTAATAACAGCAAGAACAAAAACGTTAGGGCCCGCATCTATCATATCAACGAAATTAAGCCGCATTCCTAATAAAATAATGCCAACACGAAGTAGTTTTTTACTCGAAAAATTCGCACCGGCTAATAAAACATCGGGTACTTTGAACACAGCTCGCCACGTCATTCCTATTAAAATCGCTATTACGAGTTGCCCCATCATATTGAAAAAAGGGAGCCATGCTAAACATTTAGCAAATAGAGCAATAACGAATGTTAATCCAATCCCTCTAAAAAAGAATATTTTTTTCTGCTGTTCTTTGGTGTACGGCTGCTGCATTTTAATCACTCCAACATAGCGGTTTGCACTTTCTTATCTAAACTATAAAGTGCTTTCTTTCATTAGTTAAATATATATATAATATAGTAAGTATTAAAAAAACTAATGATTGAAGTGATTGGATAGGAGTTTATATATGATTGTAGATGTAATGAAGGTGTTTGTAACAGTTATTGAACAAAAGAACTTTACTCGTGCAGCAGAGCTATTGCATATTTCGCAGCCCAATGTTAGTTTGCATATTAAAAATTTAGAAAATGAATTAGGGGCTAAGTTGATTCATCGTTCACCTAAGCAAGTAAGCCTTACAGAAGCGGGAGTCATTTTATATAAACATGCTAAGCAGATTTTAGTACATTATGAAGAAGCAAAGCATGAAATTCATGATTTACAGCATATTGTAACGGGGAAATTACGAGTAGGGGCCAGTTTCACAATCGGAGAGTATATTCTCCCGAAGGTATTAGCGAAGTACGCGGCTCAATATCCTCTTGTCAATATTGAAACGATTATTTCTAACACGGATGAAGTGACTCATGGAGTGCAAATGAATGAATTAGATATAGGCTTAATTGAAGGAGAAGCGCAGTTTGATGATTTAATAATTGAACCTTTTATGGAAGATGAGATGCTTGTTGTTGTACCAAACCCAAATCCTTTCTCTCAAAAAAGTTTAATCGAAAAGGATTTGCTCCAAGATCAAGTGTGGATTTTAAGAGAACAAGGTTCAGGAACGCGAACATATATGGATAAATTGATTGATGATTTGAATTTAACCATTAAACGTTCTTTCATTTTTAGCAGTAATCAAGGAGTAAAAGAAGCGGTCAAAGCGGGACTCGGGATTGCTTTATTATCTCGATGGGCAGTGAATAGTGAGTTAGAAACCAATCTATTACATGCGCTCTATATTAAAAATCACAAAATAAAAAGACCTTTTTCCATTATAAAAAATAAGAATGCCGAAACATCGAAAGCGCTTCATGTTTTCCAAAGTACAATGGAGGAGTTTGTTCTTTGGATGGAGTGAGAAGCGGGGGGATTATATGCAGAAAATGATGAATTTAAATGAAATAAAGGAAACAATTCAAGGAAGTCCATTAGTTCTTCTATTGATTAAGGCAGGAAACTGCGGTGTATGCGAAGCTGTTCAATTCAAAATGAGTGAGCTATTGAAATCATATTCAAGGGTTAAAGCGATGTATGTTTTTAAGGAAGATGTGCCAGAAATGGCGTCTGAATATGTAGTTTTTTCAGCACCTACTCTCCTTCTATTTGTAGAAGGGAAGGAAAGGTACAGAATTTCTCGATTTGTTCGCTTCGATGAATTAGAGCATGTACTTCAAATATATGAAGAAGAGCTAGAGCTATAGTTTTATGCGAGCTCCTTTTCTGAACGAACGTTAGTTATGGCTATACAAGTCCAAATAGTAAGTGATAAAGCCACCTGCGGCTGTACAGTGTATATAAAATATGGCATCATTAGAATAGTTTGGACAACGTGATTCTTGTCTCAAGGATATATCTATAGTACAATTTTTTTTATATGCGTTTGAATGGGAGGATTCTAGATGCCTACACCGAGCATGGAGGATTACATAGAACAAATTTACTTATTAATTGAAGAAAAAGGATATGCGAGGGTTTCTGATATTGCGGAAAACTTGTCTGTTCACCCATCTTCTGTTACGAAAATGGTTCAGAAGTTAGATCAAGAAAAATATTTAATTTACGAAAAGTATCGAGGGCTTGTTTTGACGGCAAATGGTCGAAAAATCGGCCAACGTCTTGTATATCGCCATGAGCTGTTAGAGCAAATGTTACGCTTAATAGGTGTGAAGGAAGAAAATATTTATCAAGATGTAGAAGGAATTGAGCATCACCTTAGTTGGGATTCCATTGATCGCGTAGGAGATCTTGTTGAATATTTTGAAGAGTCTCCTCAGCGTATCGCAGATTTGCGAGCAATTCAAAAAAGAAATGAAGAAAACACTAAATAAGGCCGTTATATACGGCTTTTTTTATTGTAGATGATGAGGAATTATTAAAAAGAGCATGACTCAAAAGGCATCTATTCGACCTTTGAGTTACGCTCTTTTCATGCATTAAGAATGCAGCGAATTTAGCATAAGAACATGCTGAATTGAGGCATAACTGTGTCAATTTTTTTACATAATTATGCTAATTAGCTCGTTTCTTATATTAGAATAGGTTTTTGATTAATCTTTCCTTTTCAATCCCATTCGAATGGAGTTAATTGATATACGTAATAATTTAACCAGTTAGAAAACATTAAGCTGCAATGACTTTTCCAGCGATGTAAAGGTGTGTTATCAGGGTTATCTTGTGGAAAATAATTTTCAGGCAGCTGTGTAAAAATGCCGCGTTCATGATCGCGGTGATATTCATCAGCAAGTGTTGTTGCATCATATTCAAAATGACCTGTAATCATAATGTTTTTACCATCTTTGGAAGAAGCGATTAAAACACCAGCTTGATCAGATTCAGCTAAAATTTTTAGCTCAGGATGGTTTTTGATTTTTGCATAATCAATATCTGTATAGCGTGAATGCGGAGCCAAAAAGAAATCATCAAAGCCTCGAACAAGGTTTTCGTTTGGCAACAGGACTTCATGTTTGTATACACCAAAGCATTTTTGTGGTAATTCGTATTTGTGAATGCCGTAATGATGGTACAATGCGGCTTGAGCACCCCAACAAATATGTAGAGTAGATGTGACATTGTCTTTTGACCAATTCATAATGTCTTTCAGCTCTTCCCAGTAGTTGACGTCTTCAAATGGAAGTTTTTCAACGGGAGCTCCTGTAATGATTAAGCCATCGTATCTTTTGTGTTTGACTTCAGAAAATGGTTTATAAAATTGATCTAAGTGAAGCTTGCTTG
This sequence comes from Peribacillus sp. Hz7, assembly GCF_042136355.1. Lineage (NCBI taxonomy): Bacteria > Bacillati > Bacillota > Bacilli > Caryophanales > Bacillaceae > Peribacillus > Peribacillus sp. Hz7. The sequence continues at coordinate 81,630 of NZ_JBHHJV010000002.1, read as the reverse complement.
TATTTTTAGAATTATGCGTGCTAAGACGTAGGAATGAAATATTCACTTGAAGTGGTGTATTGCCTAAAAAACGAAGTAGTTGCACTTCTGTTTTTTCTTTTTCAGGCATTAAATTTAAGATTAATATATTTAAAGGGCGAATATTTTGACTAGTCGCACGCTGTTCGTCCATAACAAAAATGTTTTCTTGTTCTAATATTTCTTTTGCTGGCAATTGGCCAGGAATTTTGATTGGCATAGTTCTCCCCCTTTACCCACGATTAAATTAATAATATTTCTATTATATAGAATATTGAAAAATAGGAAAGGGTTTTTTACAAATTCTTATAGAGGTGGATGTGTTATAACGTGGTAAAATGAAGAATATAAGCTTATTGTAAATAAAAATGAGGTGAATGAGTATTTGTTTGACCCAACGGCATTTGATAATATGAAAGTAATACTGGAGGGAGCGGTGTATGACCGGGATTTTTATGGGGATCTTCTTGTGATTAAACGAGATGATTTGATGAATCTGGCTACGCTGTCACGACAGTATTCGATAGAATTTGAATTAAAGGAACCGCGTATACATAAGAAAGTCAGTGGAGGTATCCGTCTGTCAGCTTCGCTTGAAAATTTAGGCTCGGAGTTATTAGAGGGGTATAGTAACGAAAGTTCGAATGGTTCAACCGTAGAGATTTTTGTGAATTTGCTGGAGCAGTTAACAAAAGAGCAGGCGGTATCTATATTAACAGGTTTAGCAGGCATTTGGGGTGAACAACGATCAATTGCTTGGACAACAGTGGCTACTATGATGAATACAAAGCAGAAGTCCTTCTCTTCGACCTTTACGATTTCTTTTGATAGGCTGGTGAAGGAAGACCAAATCGATGACTTAGTCGATATGATTGAGTACTTAATTCAATCGCTGCAATGGATGGAAACGTTTTTTAAAAAAGGCATGAATCAGTAGTATCAACTTATATAGTTGGGAGAGATTAGCGTGTCTATCTATCATTTCGAAGTAAATAAAATCAATGGTGAGAAAATTTGGCTTGAGGAATATGCAGGAAAGGTTATTGTTATTGTCAATACGGCAAGTAAATGTGGGTTTTCTCCTCAATATGGAGATTTGCAAAAGTTGTATGAGCGCTATAAAGAAGAAGGTCTAGTCATTTTAGGTTTTCCATGTAATCAGTTTCTTGGTCAAGAGCCTGGAGATTCATTAGAAATTGATACGTATTGCAAATTAAATCATGGAGTTACTTTCCCTATCTTTGAGAAAGTACATGTAAATGGAAAACAGGCTCATCCATTGTTTGACTATTTAACTGAACATGCACCCGGAATGATGGGGTCCAAATCGATTAAGTGGAATTTTACGAAATTTTTAATTGATCGAGAAGGAGAGATTGTAAGCCGTTATGCTCCTCAAACAAAACCGTTTGAAATGGAAGAAGATATCAAGAAATGTTTGCATAAATAATGAGGGAACAATAGACCTTTACTAGGTTATAACTAATAGATTGGGGAATGGGATAGACGATATGAAAGTGTTTAGCATGGAGAAAGTAACGAAAACACAAGGTGAAAAGGTGCTTTTTAAAGATATTTCTTTTTCGGTTTCAGAAGGAGAAAAGATAGGGATTGTTGGTATTAATGGAACGGGGAAATCGACGTTATTAAATATTATTGCAGGCAAGGAAGAGAGCGATATAGGCGAGAAAACTCATCCCAATGATTATCGCATTTCTTATTTATCGCAAGATCCGAATTTTGATGAATCGTTAACGATGATGGAATATATGTTTGCAAGTGATACTCCGATTTTTTCATTAATTAGAAAATATGAAAAAACACTTGTCGAGTTACAAAACGATCCGGAAAATTCAACTCTTCAAAATCGCTTATTACAAGAACAGCAGGAAATGGATGCACTAAATGCATGGGATACAAGTGCGAATGCGAGAACTGTTTTATCGAAGCTTGGAATGCAGGATTATTCAAAAACATTAGGACAATTATCAGGTGGCCAGAAGAAGCGAGTAGCACTTGCCAAGACGCTAATTGAGACACCGGATTTATTGATTTTGGATGAGCCGACAAACCATTTAGATTACGACAGTATTAAGTGGCTTGAGGATTATTTAGTGAAATATCCTCGCGCTGTTTTATTCGTTACGCATGATCGTTATTTCCTGGACAATGTTTCTAACAAAATTTGGGAAATAGCAAACAGTCGCCTTTTTGAATACAAGGGAAATTATGCGGCCTTTTTAGAAGCTAAAGCCATTCGTGAAGAAAATGAGTCGATTGAGCGCGGTAAAAAAGAAAGCTTGTTTAAAAAAGAATTAGCCTGGATTCGTACAGGAGCAAAAGCAAGAACAACGAAACAAAAGGCGAGAATTCAACGATTTGAGTCTCTAGAGGCTGGTTTAAAGCATAAAGGTAATAACGATCAACTAGAAATGGAGTTAAGTGGAGCAAGGCTTGGGAAAAAGGTGCTGGAACTAAAGTCGATTTCGAAGTCCTTTGGGCCGGAACCTATTATCGAGAATTTTTCGTTTCTTTTTAAACCAGGAGATCGAATTGGAATTGTTGGAAGCAATGGCAGCGGTAAATCAACGTTACTAAATATATTAGCAGGTCGCGAAACGATTGATGCTGGTGAAATAGAAGTTGGGCAAACGGTCAAAATCGGCTATTATACACAGGAAAATGTCGATATGGATGAAAATATGCGAATGATTGAATATATTCGTGAAACGGCTGATTCAATTCAATTGAAAGATGGAAGTCATATTTCAGCGGCGCAAATGCTTGAGCGTTTCTTGTTTCCAATGCATACGCATGGGACACCGATTCGTAAGCTATCAGGCGGAGAGAAACGTCGTCTTTATTTATTAAGCATTTTAATGTCAGCTCCAAATGTTTTACTGCTAGATGAACCGACCAATGATTTAGATACGCAAACATTAACGGTGCTTGAAGATTATTTAGAAACATTTGCGGGCGTTGTCATTACCGTGTCGCATGATCGCTATTTCTTAGATAAAACGTGTCAGCAATTGTTTGTGTTTAAGAAAAAAGCAGATATCCAATTTTATTACGGTAGCTATTCAGAGTTTTTAGAAGAAAAAACAGAAGAAGTGATTGTGGAAAAGGCAGTTGAGGCGCCTCCTGTCCAAAAGCGTACCGAAAAGAAAAAGAAGAAATTAACGTATGCTGAAACGAAGGAATGGGAAGAGATTGAGGGCAAGATGGAAGAAGTAGAACAAAGACTGGCGGAAATTACTGAGGAAATGGCAGCAGCCGGAAGTGATTTTGGAAAGATTCATGTGCTCGTAGAAGAAGAACGTGAACTAAATGAAAAGTTAGAATATATGATGGAAAGATGGACATATTTAGCAGAGAAGCTGGAAGAGGAATAACAGTGAGAAGGCTGCCCAAAAAATCATGAAAATGACTTTCGGGGCAGCCTTCCCGTTTAGTTGAACAATTATTCTCCTCAGATTATTACTTTTTTACTGTCCTCAATAAATTATGTTTAAGAACAAAAATCGAGAAATCCAGCTAGGGAAATGTCGTTCATCAGATCCCTGAATAACAAAATCCAGCAAAGGACTAGAGTTCTCCATTAGATTTTCGTTAATGTTTTTTATTTTAGGGGTTTCTTAGATAGCGCCCTTCTTTTCGGTCAGTCCGGATTGCATGAGATTCTCCGTTGAATATGATAAAATCGATGGAGCGAACAACGTGTGAATGAAGGAGAGTAAATGATGCAAATTAAATCAATTGAACCTACACCAAGTCCAAATACAATGAAAATTAATTTAACAGAAGAACTGCCAGCTGGTAAAAGCAACAATTATAAAAAAGATGGGGCGGATCAAGCACCGGCACTTATTCAAGAGCTCTTTAAAATTGACGGTGTGAAAGGCGTGTATCATGTAGCCGATTTTCTAGCTGTAGAGCGAAATGCCAAATATGATTGGAAAGATATATTAGTTCAAATTCGTCAAGTGTTTGGTGAGGAAACAGCTGAGCAGTCGCAGCAAACAGCGATGCTTGAACATTTCGGTGAAGTAACGGTCATGATTCAACAATTTAAAGGCATTCCAATGCAAATCAAAATAAGTGATGGAAATAGTGAGAAACGATTTGCCCTGCCGGATTATTTTGTTAAAGCGGTAGCAGCTGCTCAAAAAGAAGATGACAATGTTGTGATGCTTCGTAAATGGAAAGATTATGGAGTACGCTATGGAGATATGGAGGAAATCGGAAAAGAGGTAGCAGATGAGCTTGTCGCTGCTTATCCAGAGGAACGAGTCAATCAATTAGTCGCAGCTGCACAGGAGGCACAGGATAAAAAAGATCCAATCGTTAAGCGACCTAAAATCAAACTTACTGCAGATATGCTTGATGATGAAAATTGGGAAAAACGCTATCAAGCATTAGAGCAAATGGAAGATCCGACCGTGGAAGATATTCCTCTACTTGAAAAAGCATTAGATGATAACAAAGTGTCTATTCGTCGTCTAGCCGTTGTGTATTTAGGAATGATTGAGGATTTGAAAGTTTTACCAAGTTTGTATAAAGCGTTGAAAGATTCTAGTGCAGCTGTTAGAAGAACAGCGGGTGATTGTCTGTCTGATTTAGGATTTGAAGAAGCGATGGATGAAATGGCGCAAGCATTAGCGGATAAAAATAAGCTTGTCAGATGGAGAGCAGCAATGTTTCTCTATGAAGCAGGAAATGAGTCAGTGCTGCCTGCTTTAAAACAAGCAGAGAAAGATCCAGAGTTTGAAGTCGCACTACAAGTAAAGATGGCGATTGACCGCATTGAAAATGGAGAAGCAGCAAAAGGTTCTGTTTGGAAGCAAATGACGGAAGCAAGACAAGCGGATGAGAGATAAGTTTTATGAAAATCTTATGATAAAGGAAAAATAAAAAAGTAGCCTTCGCGGTTACTTTCTTATTTTTTAAGAAGTTTAACTTTTCTAAAGGATTAAAGTGTGAGAAAAGACTTCGACTTTCGCCATTAGGAGCGATAAGTCGTGTTTTTTACTTATTTATTTTTGGGTAAAGCACTTTTTAAGAGTACAACGGTTGCATTTGTCTTCAAATATGTTAGAATTTTTAGAGAATAGTGAATGGTTGAACTACACTAAGTAATCAAACATTTTAGTTTAAATTGGGGGTATCACATCAAATGTCTAAACCAAAAATGAGAAGTGACATGATTAAAAAAGGTTTCGACCGTGCTCCACACCGCAGCTTATTGCGTGCAGCCGGCGTTAAAGAAGACGATTTCGGTAAACCGTTTATTGCGGTTTGTAACTCTTATATTGATATTGTTCCTGGACATGTACATTTACAGGAATTTGGTAAAATTGTAAAAGAAGCCATTCGCGAAGCGGGCGGAGTACCATTCGAATTTAATACAATCGGTGTAGATGACGGAATTGCAATGGGACATATTGGAATGCGTTATTCACTGCCAAGTCGTGAAATTATCGCAGATTCTCTTGAAACGGTTGTTTCTGCGCACTGGTTTGACGGAATGGTTTGTATTCCAAACTGTGATAAGATTACACCAGGTATGATGATGGGTGCTCTTCGTGTGAATATCCCAACGATGTTTGTTAGCGGAGGACCGATGAAAGCTGGTAAAGATAAAAATGGGAAACCGCTTTCCTTATCTTCTGTTTTTGAAGGAGTAGGTGCTCACCAAGTCGGCAAAATTGACGATGAAGCTTTATTAGAGCTTGAACAATACGGTTGCCCAACATGCGGCTCTTGTTCAGGAATGTTTACAGCGAACTCCATGAACTGTTTAGCTGAAGGTTTAGGGCTTGCTCTTCCTGGTAACGGTACGATCTTAGCTGTATCAGAAGACCGTAAAGAGTTTGTTAAAAAATCTGCTAAGCAATTAATGGAATTAATTAAATTAGATATTAAACCTCGCGATATCGTAACAATCGATGCAATTGACAATGCGTTTGCTTTAGATATGGCAATGGGCGGATCAACGAATACGGTTCTTCATACATTGGCATTAGCTCATGAAGCTGGATTCGAATACCCAATTGAGCGCATTAATGAAATAGCAAATCGTGTACCGCATCTTGCGAAAATTGCTCCAGCTTCAGACTACCATATTGAAGATGTACACAATGCTGGCGGCGTAAGTGCAATCATTAACGAACTATTGAAAAAGCCAGGTGCTTTCAATGGTGATCGTATTACAGTAACAGGAAAAACACTTCGTGAAAATGTAGCAGGCTGTGAAATTTTGGACAAGGATGTTATTCGTCCATTAGATAATCCACATTCAGAGCGTGGAGGTCTTGCTGTATTATTTGGTAACCTTGCACCGAACGGCTCTATTATTAAAGTAGGAGCTGTTGATAAATCAGTAGGCGGCTATCACAGAGGCCCTGCTATTTGCTTTGATTCACAAGAAGATGCATTACGGGGCATTGCGAAAGGTCAGATTAAAGAAGGTCATGTTGTTGTTATTCGCTATGAAGGTCCAAAAGGTGGACCAGGTATGCCGGAAATGCTGGCACCTACTTCGCAAATCGCAGGAATGGGTCTTGGAGCGAAAGTTGGCTTAATTACAGATGGACGTTTCTCAGGTGCATCACGCGGAATCAGTATTGGTCATATGTCTCCAGAAGCAGCGGAAGGCGGCCCAATCGCATTTGTTGAGGATGGCGATATCATTGAATTAGATTTAGAAAACCGTACAATCACATTAGAGATTTCGGATGAAGAATTTGAAAACCGTAAAGCTAACTGGAAAGGTTTTGAACCAAAAATAAAAACAGGCTACTTAGCACGTTATTCTAAACTTGTTACGAATGCTAGCACAGGCGGAGTAATGAAAATCTAATACGTCTGCAGCAATGAAACGGCGGCGGAAACTTAGCGTTTCTGCCGCTGTTTTTCTTTGATAAGCGCGATTTTTGCATAATCTTCATAAAGTATAGTATCCTTATAATTATCATTGTTGTTTTTTGAGGAGGAATGTTAGTATGTCAATGGCATATGAGGAATATATGAGACAGATGGTCATGCCAATGCGTCAAGAATTAGTGCAAGCAGGTTTTCAACAATTACAAACAGTAGAAGAAGTTGAAAACTTTATGGAATCGGTAGAAGGAACAACACTTGTTGTTGTAAATTCTGTATGCGGCTGTGCAGCTGGCTTAGCTCGTCCAGCAGCTACTGAAGCAGTTGCAGAGACTAGCAATAAACCAGATCACATTGTGACTGTATTTGCTGGTCAAGATAAAGAAGCAACAGCTAAAATGCGTGAATACTTCGTTGGAATTGAACCTTCATCTCCATCAATGGCTATATTAAAAGGGAAAGAAGTCGTTCACTTTATTCCACGTCACGATATTGAAGGCAATTCATTAGAAGCCATTAAAGATAATTTGCTGATTGCATTTGATAATGTAAAATAAGTGTTTGGAAAAATGCCTTGTGTATGCAACAAGGCATTTTTTAAGTAGAAATAGGAGCTATCTATATGTTTATTACTACAGCAGGAAGAACAGACAAGCATTTCATTGAAATTGCTCAGCAAGTAGGACGTGAACTCGATATTCCGTATGTCGCGCGTCGTAAGCGCTCTGTAAAAGCGGTACAAGAAGCCGAAAATGGAGCAGATTGTATCGTATATGGCAAAAACCGTATTGAATTACATCGTTTTGGAGAGCAAGCCCCTTTCTTTTTTCATCCTAATGTAGCGATGATCCGTATTAAAAGGCTTTTACAAGGAGAAAGTGACCCTTATCTTGTAGCGGGAAACATTACAGCTGGCAGCACCGTGTTAGATTGTACGCTCGGTCTTGGAGCCGATGCGATTGTCGCAAGTTTTGCTGTAGGAGATTGCGGTCGAGTTGTGGCATTAGAGGATAATCGTTTTCTTGCTTTTCTTGTGGCTCATGGGTTACACACATGGGAAGACGGTGATAATTCAATCATTCAAGCGATGCGCCGAGTAGAAGTGAAGTGCATGCATCATTTTGAAGAGCTTAAGCAAATGGCCGATAATAGCTTTGATGTGGTGTATTTTGATCCAATGTTTGAAGAAAGCATTCTTGAATCAGATGGTATTCGAACACTTACACATTTTGCGGTGACACATTCTTTAACAGAAGCGATTATAGAAGAAGCGAAGCGTGTTGCTCGGAATCGGGTCGTACTGAAAGATCACTTTCGCAGTTTACGATTTGAGCAATTGGGTTTTCAAGTATTGAAGCGGAAAACAGCGAAATTTCATTATGGTTTTCTCCAAGTGAATCAAGAGCCTGAGATCTTAGAATGATGAATGAGGTGTCAGGCTCTTATTTAAATAAAGAATTAATTTTTTCTTATGCGCATTTGAATTTTTGTATCATATTTTTTAAAAGTATTGCTATTCGTGGTGTTTCGTTTTTGCAGGACTTGGTTAAATTGAAGGAGTTTTTGGTTGAGCTTTTGTTGTAGAACTAGCTTTTCTTCTGGGTCGTGACAGCAAGCAATTAAATCTTCTATTTGCATTAATTCTTTTCGGTAGTTTTGTTCATCGTCCAACATCTTAGCATTTTTTAATAGACTATATGCCATTCGAAGGTCTTGAGGGATAGCTGATAAATCTTCTATGACAAGAGGTTTTCCCTTTCCGGGTAAATGGTCGAATTCTCCATTATTCATGGCTTGTTTAATCTTTTCTTCCGCTATAATATGAACGAAATCCATTTTTTATTTTCTCCTCCCGTATACAATTCATCTTTAGCTAGTATATCATTTGTTTTGGGGAGGAGTAAGCACGTATCATAAGCAAAATGAAACAACCTATGCTTTATGGATATAGGGCACAGGTCGCATAGTGTTTGATTAATCAGCGAATGATAAATAAATAAAGTAACCTAACGTTAGAATACAAAGGATGATTGCCAAGAAACTCCATTCCATCTTTTTCTCCTCCTTATGAAAGTATCCTCTACATAGTTTAATTCGATACGAACCATTCAATTCCTTTAATTTACATTTTGTGTTTGAATAGTTGAATCTGTTATAGAACGTTTTGGATTTTTTGCTCACTTTATGCGAAATCGTGATTTGGTACGCTTTTTAATATAGCCAAATAGTTACACAATATGGTTAATGCAGTAATTTGCGCTACTATTTATTCGTCATTTGCTATTTTTAGGAGTATACTGTAAGGAAGAAAGGTAGTGTTATGGAAAGGGGGATTTTGTTGGCAGCAACAAAATGGCTTCGTAAAAGTCTTGTCGTTTTAATTTCTATATTAACATTTGGTCTTGTGACTCCATCGAATTTAACATGGCTAGCAGAAGCGAATACGATTAAAAATGTTAAAGATGGAGCACTTGAAGAGAAGGAAATACCGTATATACCGATTGCTGGTATAGAAGAAGATAGCTTTAATCGAGAACAGCGTATCGCTGAATTGATAGAGAAGGCAGAAGCAAATGCGTATCAAAAATTTGGAGAAAAGATTCAACCAAAAATTAATGATGAATTTCAAGCGGTGATTTTACCGAAAATAGAAGAAGCAATTGTTGAAATCGCTAATCAGTTCCCTGATGAACAATTGCAGCAATTAACGATTAGTAAAAATCCAAGTGGTGGCAGAAGCGAAAATATTTTTCATATTTTTAATACGGAAAGTGGAGAAGATTTTATTCGTTTTCATGTTCGCCAAGATCGTATTCCATTAGAGGGATATTGGTTTAATTTTCATTATCATACATATCACGATTCATTTATGACGCACTACGAATTAGGGTCCATTTATTGGGATACGAATACACCGCCTAAATGGGGAAGTGCCAAGGTAGTGTCTTAATTATTTTAGCGTATATAAATGTAAAAAGTGATATACTAGTATAGAATAATATAAGAAATGGTTATGTTAATGGAGATTGTTGATTGTGCGTGTGAAACTGTCGTTTTGCACGCCTTTCAGCTTTTTTAAAAGTTCTTCACGAGTCGGCAATCAACAATGTCAGTAATATAGCCTACCGAATAAATACTTGCTTAATCTAGCTATTCATCAGTGAACGAATACAATATTCTCTGGTGAAGGTTTCTTTTTGTTTAGAGTAAAAGGAGCGTTTAACATGTCGGAATTGTTTCATAACATCATGAGCACTTATGCTTTATTCTTTGATGGGCAAATGTGGGTGGAAGTTTTAACAGATCCTGTTAGCTGGGGATTAATTGGTACACTTGTGTTAATGGAAGGGTTGTTGTCTGCGGATAATGCGTTAGTATTAGCTGTGATGGTGCGTCATTTGCCTGAAAAACAACGAAGAAAAGCTTTGTTTTATGGACTTCTTGGTGCGTATCTCTTCCGTTTCATTGCGATTGGCATCGGTGTATTCTTAATTAAATTGTGGTGGGTGAAAGTACTAGGAGCGGCTTACTTAGCTTGGTTATCGTATAAATATTTCCGTGATAAAAGAAGAGAAACGGGTGAAGAGGAAGAGCAAGGCTTAAATCAGAATGGTATCCTTATCCGCCTACTTGGTCCATTATGGGGAACAGTTGTGGCAGTTGAATTGATGGATATTGCTTTTTCAGTGGACAGTGTCATCGCGGCTTTTGGTGTAAGTGATAAAGTGTGGGTGCTGTTAATTGGCGGCATGCTTGGTGTATTGATGATGCGAGGTGTGGCAAGTGTGTTCTTAAAGCTCATTGATCGCATTCCCGAGCTTGAATCTGCTGCTTATGTATTGATTGCTTTCATTGCTGTTAAAATGCTTTTAACAGTATTTAATATTCACATTTCCCATACGTTGTTCTTTGTGATTATTTTCCTTATTTTTGCTGGAACAATTCTTATTCATTTTCGAAAAAACCAAAAATATACTCATTCGTAATGTAAAAAGCTGACAACTAGGTCAGCTTTTTTTGTCGAAATGATCGAGGCGTTTTAAAAGAAGAAAAAAAGTTATAAAAAAGAGGAAAAGAATAAAGAATAGTAGCCAAAGTGATGGAACAAGAGGAAATAATAAAATGCCTAGAAAAAGAGTGAACAAGCAAAGGTCGAATAATAAAAAAATTTGTAGAGAATAAATATTGAAAATTTCCTCAACCAGTTCTCGTTCTTCTTGTGTTATTGGTCGTCTGCCATAACGTCTCATAATGGATCACCTATATTTAATATATGTATGGACAGAAGAAATGTGCGTCATTCTATTGAAAGTAATTTCCAAAATTTAGTTCCATAAGCTATGATTCTCATTATGTTATAATAGAATAATAACTTGTTTTTTGTAATCTATTATACATAGTGGGGAAGGAGTATAGTCTATGCGATTTAAATATTGGATTATGCTAATTATGATATGTATTGGATTGTTTTCTTTTTATACATTGTCTCAAGCTAAGGAAGACGGGGTGAGCTGGGATGAATTATCGGAAAAGCACCCTTTGAAGCAAGAAAAAATCTTCACAAATCATCAGAATTTGCAGCAGTTATTTTTATTTCCAGAAGGTTCATTTGATACAGGAGAGGCTCTCTCGATTGTTAAGTCGATTTATAGATTACCCTCCTCGATGTTAGATAAATTGGTAGATGAAGAAGTGAAAGTGAAATTGTTTAATGGCCGATTAACGGAGAATTCTAGTGCAGCCTATTTAAAAGGAGTTCAACCAAGAGGATATAAGAATGAAGAGACAACGTGGGATGATGTGCCAGGAATGGGCGGTTCACATACGGTGTTTGTCAAAATTGGAGCAAGTGATCAAGGAAATGGACATGGCTCCGTGAATTTAGAGCTTCATGAGTTAGCGCATTCCATTGATAAAATTGTTTATAACGGTATTCGAGATGATATTGAATTTTTAGGTGTTTGGAAAAAAGAAGTAGGGACACTATTTCCAAATCAAACGTATTTCAATGATTATCCAGAGGAATACTTTGCTGAAACGTTTGCCATGTATTATGTAAATTCGGAGCAACGTCATCGTTTGGAAGGATTAGCTCCACAAACTTATATGTATATTAAGCAATTAGATTAGTTTTTTGTTGAACAACTGGTCAAAAGAATCTTATAATCGTGATGATTAGAAAGACAGATAACTATGGATAAAGCTTTAAATGAACAAGTATCTACTTTAAGAGAGAAAATAAAAACTACCGTAGATTCTACAAAAGTTGAATTTTTTAGATATAATGTATAAGGTGAAAACATACTGAGGTGAAGTAAATTGACGAATGAGTTAGAAAAAGTATACTTGGATTTTTTACAGTATATTTTAGATAATGGTGTAAAAAAAGAAGACCGTACAGGAACAGGAACAATTAGTGTATTTGGTTATCAAATGCGCTTTGACTTATCGAAGGGCTTCCCTTTATTTACAACGAAGCGTACCCCATTCCGTTTAATTGCAAGTGAGTTATTATGGTTTATTAAAGGGGATACAAATATCCGCTATTTACTTCAAAATAATAATCATATTTGGGACGAGTGGGCATTTAAAAAATGGGTTGAATCAGACGAATATACAGGCCCAGATATGACAGACTTCGGCAATCGTTGTTTAGTGGATGAAGAATTTAATAAAGTATACCAAGCGGAAATGCACGCTTTTTGTGAACGTGTACTTGAAGATGATGCTTTTGCTGAAAAATATGGTGATCTTGGTAACGTGTACGGTAAGCAATGGCGTCGCTGGACAGACTCCGAAGGAAATGAAATTGATCAGTTACAAGATGTCATTAACCAAATTAAAAATAATCCCGATTCCCGTCGTATTATCGTAAATGCATGGAATCCGGAAGATGTCGTAAATGCAGGTGCAAAGGGAAGTAAAGCTGCTTTACCTCCATGTCACGCAATGTTTCAATTCTATGTAGCGAATGGAAAACTTTCTTGCCAGTTGTATCAGCGTAGCGGAGATTCTTTCCTAGGAATAAATTTTAATATACCGTCTTATGCTTTACTTACTCATTTGATTGCACATGAATGTGATTTAGAAGTAGGAGATTTTGTACACACAATTGGTGATGCTCATATTTACTTAAATCATATTGAACAAGTCAAAGAACAACTATCACGTGAATTGCGTGATTTACCAACATTAAAAATCAATTCAGAAAAGAAATCGCTTTTTGATATTGAATTAGAAGATTTAACGATTGAAGGATATAATCCACATCCTTCTATTAAGGCACCAATTGCAGTCTAATATAAATGGAACCTACATTATATTAAAGGAGAAGTAAGCGTATGATTTCATTAATTGTTGCGATGGATCAAAATCGGGTCATCGGAAAGAACAATCAATTGCCATGGTATTTGCCGGCTGATCTTCAATATTTTAAAAAAGTGACAATGGGAAAGCCGATTATTATGGGGCGTAAAACGTTTGAATCAATCGGCCGGGTGCTGCCTGGTCGTGAAAATATTATCGTTACACGTAACCAATCTTATACGAATTCGGATTGTACGATATTGCATACTATCGATGAGATTAAGCAATATGCTGATCAAAGTGAGCAAGAGGTTTTTGTTATTGGTGGAGCGGAGATTTTTAAAGAGATTTTACCTGTTACCGATCGAATATATATTACCGAAATTGAGGCGAGCTTTGAAGGGGATACGTATTTTCCGAGTTTAGATGAAAATGAGTGGATTACACGTTCCTCTACACCAGGAATCGTTGACGAGAAAAATGTATACGCTCATCGCTTTGTTGTACTAGAAAGAAGATAAACCTGGAATAAAACTGGTGATTGTCGTTCGATCATCAGTTTTATTAAATTATATTATAGAATGCTGTTGACTGTCTGTTATCTCATGTTAGATAGAGGTTTAATCTAATTGTTAAATAAAGAATTTTTCGAAAAGTCAGTTACATCCTCTGGTGAAAGTGTTATAATTATTAGATTAAATATTGGATTATTAAAAGGGAAAGGATATGAGGAATTGTTATGAGTCAGACAGCATCTATGAAAAGGGGAATTCAATTGGAAGATATTCTAATTGCTTATCGAGATTTGAAAGAAATCGTTGCTCACACTCCTTTGCAAAAAAATGCACGGTTATCTGAGAAATATAATTGTAATGTGTATTTAAAAAGAGAAGATCTACAGCATGTACGTTCCTTCAAATTACGCGGGGCTTACTATAAGATGAGTACATTAACAGAGGAAGAAACGCAAAATGGAGTCGTATGTGCAAGTGCTGGGAATCACGCACAAGGTGTAGCGTTTGCATGTAACCATTTAGGCATCAATGGAAAAATCTTTATGCCTGCTACTACTCCGAGACAAAAGGTCGATCAAGTTCAATTATTTGGGAGAGATAACATTGAAATTGTGTTAGTTGGAGATACGTTTGATGACTCGTTTGCTAATGCGATGATTTGTGCGAAGGATGAGGGGCGGACTTTTATCCACCCATTTGATGATGAACTGGTGATTGCAGGACAAGGGACAGCGGCCGTGGAAATTCTTAATGACTGTGATGAGAAAATTGATTATGTGTTTGCTGCAATTGGCGGCGGCGGATTAATGGCTGGTTTATCCACCTATTTCAAATCCGTTTCTCCAGAGACGAAATGTATTGGAGTTGAGCCATTAGGAGCCGCTTCGATGAAATATTCCTTTGAAAAGGGAGAGGTTACAGAGCTCGAGAAGATTGATACGTTTGTTGATGGCGCCGCTGTGAAATGTGTTGGGCAAAAGACGTATGAAATTTGTCATGAAAATTTAGAAGACATTATTCCTGTACCAGAAGGGAAAATTTGTACAACCATTCTTGATTTATATAACGAGCATGCGATTGTTGCTGAACCGGCCGGAGCGATTTCGGTAGCGGCGCTCGATTTATATAAAGATCAAATTAAAGGGAAAACAGTCGTTTGTATGATTAGCGGTGGAAATAATGATATCGGCAGAATGCAAGAAATTAAAGAGAAATCGCTGTTATATGAAGGATTGTTATATTACTTCATCGTTAACTTCCCACAACGTGCTGGAGCTTTAAGAGAGTTTCTAGATGAAGTATTAGGACCAAACGATGATATTAGCCGTTTTGAATATACGAAGAAGAATAATAAAGAAAGCGGCCCGGCATTAGTTGGTATCGAATTAAAATATAAAAACGACTATGCTGGATTGATTGATCGTATGAATAAAAAAGGCTTTACATTTGTGGAAGTGAATAAAGATAGCAATTTATTCCACCTTTTAATTTAGAAGCGGTTAACTAGTATTTATTAAACGGTTTTTAGCTCGTTTCATATGATTATCATTCACATGAACTGGGTTGGAAAATAGATTTAATACAAGTTATTTTGAATAGATATCATTTTTAAATGGAAATGGAGATTGCTTTTCTTTAAAACTAAAAAGTATTATAATGGCTATAAGTTGATGTCAACATTAAAGGGGATGTATCCATGCCGAATATTGGAGTACCTGGTTTAATCTTAATCATACTGTTAGCGTTAATAGTTTTTGGTCCTAAGAAGCTTCCTGAAATTGGGCGTGCGTTTGGACAAACGTTACGGGAATTTAAAAAATCAACGCGCGAATTAACGAGTGACGACTTCGAAGATCACGAGAAGAAAACGACTAAATAAACAGATGGATGAAGGCGTAAGATAGAGTTGTCTTGCGCCTTTTTGTTGACGAAACATTATTGGATTTTTCAAAAAAAGGCGTGATGGATGTTGGAAGATAAAGAACTCAATGTCATTGAACATCTTGATGAGTTGCGAAAACGATTAATTATTGTTGTCGTTAGTTTTTTTCTTTTTTTTATTATTGGCTTTATATTTGTTGAAGATGTTTATAAGTGGTTTGTGAAGGGGTTAGATGTTACCTTAATGGTGTTAGGACCGAGTGAGATTATTTGGATTTACTTCATGCTCGCATCAGTGATTGCTGTAGCAGCGACGATTCCAATTCTAGCATTGCAAATATGGCTCTTTGTTAAACCAGCTTTACGGCCGCATGAAATAAAGGCAACATTAGCTTACATACCAGCTTTATTTATATTGTTTGTAGCGGGACTTGCATTCGGATACTTTATTATTTTTCCGATGATTTATCAGTTCTTACTTGATTTAGGTGGAGACATGTTTTTAACGAACTTCACGGCTGAGAAGTATTTTAAGTTTGTTTTTCACATGACTATTCCTTTTGCTGTATTATTTGAGCTCCCTGTTGTCATTATGTTTTTAACCTCTATCGGAATTTTAAATCCTTATGTGCTTCATAAAATTAGAAAATATGCTTATTTTGTTCTTGTGGTCATTGCTGTTTGTATAACCCCTCCAGATTTTATGTCAGACTTCGTTGTGATTGTACCGTTGTTACTTCTATATGAAATTAGTATATCGCTGTCTAAAATTGTCTTTAAGCGGCGTCAAAAAAGGGAAGCAGCGGCTGAAGCAGAATATAGTCAGGGAGAAGATGTGCAATAAAGTGAAACTTCCATTAGTGGGGGGTTTTCTTCATCCCCACTGATGGTTAGTCACGTTCTACGGTCACTAAGATTTCCGCTTCGCTTCAATCAAGTGACCGTACGAACCTGATTGGTGAAAGTTTACCTTTGAAAATCGCAAAGGTAATTTTCACTGTATTTCACCAATCGGACCTTTACTACAAAAGCGAGGCGACTGTTCAGCCCCGACAAGCATTACAGCTTATGACCTCGAGGGGCTAGGAGCCGCAACTAGATGAGGGCAGTTGTCTCCCACCTATCTTCTTTGTTTTCTCATAAGCTTGAGGTGGGGGGCTTACTGCCCGTTAAGTGTGGGATAAAGGGGGATGTCTATCAATTGATTGTCCCCCTAGATTCATAAGCGAGGAGACTGCTCTAATCAATTTTCCAACATTCTTAGTATCTTGGGGTGCATGGAGTTGGAAGTGCTAAATTGATTTCTTCTATATTTAAATACACAATATTTCATCCTTTTATTTATTTTGTGTATAATGAAGACAATCGGATAAAAAAGAGGATTGATAGTTTGTTGCTTAAATCCCTAGAGTTCAAAAATTATCTTGGACAAAAGGTGATGATTACGGATATACCAGTTTTATTACCTAACAATCCTAATTATTTTATGGTATATATCAGGTTAAAGGTTTTCACAGAGCAAGTTTTTAAGAAGAATGAAAGTATAGTAATATATCCCTTCAAACAGTATTTAGCAACCGTTCTAAAGTGGCCGGTTTATCGTAAGCTTTTCGCTGAGGATTTGATTAATAATGCTTAAACAAGGACTGTCTATTCACAGTCAGTGGTTTAGAAGAGCCTAAGCAAAGGTTCTTTTATAACTGGGGATGGACAGTCTTTACATGTGTTTTGTAATCGTTATCATAGAAAAAATGAATAGGCTTAATAGATAGAATCTACATGCTAGTGATTGATTTGAATGGTCTAGACAGAAATGTGAACTAGGATGTGTTTTAATGAAAAAAGTAAAAATAGTAACAGATTCAACAACAGATATGACATTAGAAGAATTAGAGAAGTATGAGATTACAATGGTTCCACTATCTATTTCTATTGATGGAGAAACGTTTTTAGATAAAGTGGAAATAGAATCCAATGAATTTCTAGCCCGAATGAGAAAATCAAGAGAATTACCAAAGAGTTCTCAGCCAGCTGTTGGTACATTTGCTCAAATATATGATGAATTAGGAGCAGATGGGAGTGAAATTATTTCGATTCATATGACTGGTGGTATGAGCGGGACAGTACGCTCAGCGGAAAGTGCTGCAAGTATGACAGATGCGAAGGTAACGGTTATTGATTCGAGATTTATTTCAAAAGCGTTAGGGTTTCAGGTAATTGAAGCAGCAAAAATGGCTAAAGAGGGTAAATCAGTAGCGGAGATTATCGAACGTTTGGAGACGATTCGCAATAATACGAGATTAACGATTAGTATTGATACGCTGGAAAACTTAATTAAAGGCGGACGAATTGGCAAGATGACAGGCTTAATCGGTTCTTTGTTAAATATTAAACCGATAGCTGTTTTAGAAGACGGTGTACTTCATCCGGTTTCAAAGGCAAGAAGTCATTCACAAATTGTGAAGTACGTCGTGAATCAATTTAAACAAGATATGGAAGGGAAGCAACTGACGGGAATTGGGATTGCCCACGCAAATAATAGGGAGCTTGGCGATAAAATTGGAAAAGCGGTTATGGAATTGACTGGGCTTCAGACTATTACGATGGACGACACAACTCCGGTCATTAGTACCCATGCTGGGGAAGGTGCATTAGCCATTATGTATTATTGGGATTGATTAGACAAGCTGAAAGGGCGGAGAAAAGATGAGGAAACAGCAACTATTTATTATGCTGGTCATAGTTTTGTTGACGTTATCAGCCTGTAGCTCTAATGAAATACCAAATGAACAGAATCGAGATATTGAGGATTTCAGTTTTACAACTCAAGAAGGAAAGAGTCTGGAGAAAAGTGATTTAAAAGGGAAAGTATGGATGGCTGATTTTATTTTTACATCGTGTGAGACGGTTTGTTTTCCGATGACATCCAATATGGTCAAGCTGCAGAAGATGCTCAAGGACGAGGGCATAAAGGATGTTGAATTTGTTTCTTTTTCCGTTGATCCAGAAGTAGATAAGCCAGATGTGTTAAAAAAGTACGCTGATCAATTCGGTGTAGATTATTCAAATTGGCACTTCTTAACGGGGTATCAACAAGATGAGATTATTCAATTTGCGAAGACTGGCTTTGGGACATTAGCAGTAAAACCAAAAGGTGAGGATCAAGTTATTCATGGCACGTCTTTTTATTTACTGAATCAAGAGGGGAAAATTGTTCAAGAGTATACAGGTCTTGAGGACATTCCGTTTGAAGATATTATACAGCATATTAAAATAGTACAAAGTCGTTAAACAGGTCCACATGCGGACCTGTTTTTTTTTATGTTTAGAAGCATGTTTTGAAAAAGCCTAGTAAAAGCTAAAGTTATACAAAAATTTTTCATTTTAAAACAAGGTTTTTTCTTTATAAAATCCCGTTTTTTTCATGATATAATATTTTAAAGGAAGGTGAGAGCGATGAAATATACCATCACCTGTCTTCTTATCTGTCTATTCTTAATCAGTGGATGCAGTCAAAGTCAAACGGTCTCAACGCAACCTTTGGAACAGTACCAGCATCTGACGGAATTAAGTAAGAAGCAAGAGATTCCTTCACGGTTTTTCCCTGATCCGATTCAAATTGTGTCGGTAGGTGATTCATTAACACAAGGGGTTGGAGATAGCAAAGATAATGGAGGCTACTTACCCTATCTAAAAAAGAAGTTAGAAAAAGAGCCGACTATTACAGCTGTAGAGATGGTCAATTATGGTGTACGAGGTAACCGAACGGATCAATTGTTGAAGCGATTGGATAAAAAAGAGATTCGTGAACATATTGAGCAGGCTGATTCCATTGTCGTAACGATTGGTGGGAATGATATTATGAAAGTATTTAAACAAAATTTCACCAATTTAGAAATGGAGCAGTTTGAAACCGCTAAAATCGGTTATGAAGATCGTTTGAGGAAAATTCTTGATAAAATACGGACGTATAATAAGTCAGCACAAATATATTTAGTTGGAGTGTATAATCCATATACGAAGATATTTGCAGATTTATATGAGCTTGATATGATTATTGCCGATTGGAATAATAGTGGTGAAAAAATTGTATCTAAGTATGATTCGGCTTACTTTATTTCGATAGAAGACATTTTTCAAAATACAACAGAAGATTTGCTTTATACGGAGGATTACTTTCATCCAAACGACCGCGGTTATGAATTAATTGCGACGAGAATATATAACAATATGGAAGTTGCCACATTGGGAAGAGAGACCCTAGAAGCAGCAAGCATTAGAGGGGATGAACCACAATAATGACAGGTGAGAAATGGAAAAAGTTATTTATTGTTTTATTAGCCTGTAATATCCTTGTCATTAGCTTTATGTTGATTTTAATTAATTGGCCGATTAAAGGTGAAGAGATTAGCAATACGTCAAGTAAGGAAGAGGATATTCAATTTCAAGTACACACAACACGAGATGATTTGAATCAATTAATCAATCAATATTTAGATAAGGAAGGGCTAACTGGAGGATTTCATTATGAAGTATATTTAACCGATGAAGTTGAATTATATGGCAAGATGCCTTTCTTTAATCGTGAAGTAGATTTGAAATTAACGTTTAAGCCGATCGCTCAAGAAAATGGCGATTTGGTTCTCAAGCAAGAGTCCATTTCTGTTGGTGAGATGAACCTTCCTGTATCCTATGTAATGAACTTTATTAATAAGCGTTATAAAACGCCTGATTGGGTTACCATTCAGCCGAAGGAGCAAAGGGTTTATGTCTCTCTACAAGAAATGAAATTGAAAAGCGATGTACGTGTAAAGGCCAAAAAATTTGATTTAGAACACAATGATATTTCATTTTTATTGACAGTGCCTTCTGTTCAGCCATAACAAAAAACCGGGATATCCCGGTTTTTTGTTATGGTGAAACGATAGGTAGCTTGGGGTTTACGGATAAAGAGAGTGTTCTAAGGTGTAAGAGAGATGACTGCTAATTCAGTCGTTTCATTATTTGTATTTGTGCTGACAATATAGAAAGATGTGGCTTGATTGACTAGAAAGTGAGTCTTTGGCAAGGAACGAATGAGCTCCTTTGTTCCAGTTGGTCGAATTTCAAGATCGACTTTGATAGGATAGACAGGTAAGTATGAGCTTGCGTGTTCGGGTGTAAGTTGATCGAAAACAATATCACCGTTTTTCACAGCAATGTCTACTGCTTCGATATCAGAGGCTAGATGAACAAAGCGAAATGCTGCTTCACCACTAGGGACAGCTGGGGAATCTTTTATCGTAACAAGTTTTACTTCTTTTGGTCTTTTGGCAATTGCCCCCGTATAATATTGATTGGCTTCTAGTTTTAGCTTTTGGCTAGCAATGGTGGAGGTTGTTGTTCCCTCAGGATATATATCAATTTGATACGTTCCGGCTGGCAAGGACAAATAGTCACTCGCGTTTTTGTAAGAGAAGTTTTGTAGAATCCGCATTTCATTTACATATACATCAACAGCAGGTATATTGGGAGAGACATGAAACAGTCGAAGGTGTGCAAACTTTTTCGTTTGTCTAACATGTATGAGTGGTATTACTTTTGTAATACTTTGCAAATGCTTATGATAATAATAATCATGAAGCTTTGGGTTACTATATTTATAAAAGTGAGATAAGAGATCGTATTTCGCAGCCTTTTGTAAGTAATGATTGTGGGATTCATAGTTCATGCCAATCACCTCTTAGTTTTGCTCATCATGCTATTAGCATATGGCAAGATGCTTGGGCAGGTGTCTAGTTTCGGACTATAGGGAATGTTTAAAGGATGGAGGACAATAAAATGGAAGAAAATTTGGAGCAGGCGACGTTTGCAGGAGGTTGTTTTTGGTGTATGGTAAAGCCATTTGATGAGCAGCCTGGAATTGTTTCTGTCTTATCTGGGTATACCGGGGGCACAACGGAAAGTCCGACCTATCAAGAAGTATGTAGTGAAACGACAGGACACTATGAAGCTGTGCAAATTACATATGATCCAGCTGTTTTTCCATATGAAAGACTAGTGGAACTGTTTTGGCAGCAAATTGATCCAACGGATGCAGGCGGTCAATTTTATGATCGTGGTTCATCATATCAAACAGCTATTTTTTATCATACTGAGGAACAACGACGTATTGCACAAGCTTCAAAAGAGCGCTTGAATGAAAGCGGACGTTTCTCATTGCCGATTGTTACACCGATTTTGCCAGCAAAAGAATTTTATCCAGCGGAGGAATATCATCAGCATTATTATAAAAAGGAACCGCAAAGATATCAGGCTTATCAAATCGGATCTGGTCGTAAAGCATTTCAAGAGCGATATTGGAGGGATAAAAAATGAATCAAGAAGATTTGAAGAAAAGATTAACACCAATGCAGTATGAAGTGACACAAAATAATGGCACAGAACCGGCTTTTCATAATGAATATTGGAATGTAAAAGAAGAAGGACTGTATGTAGATATCGTTTCCGGAAAGCCATTGTTTACGTCAAAAGATAAATACGATTCTGGTTGCGGCTGGCCAAGCTTTACAAAACCAATTGAGGAAGAAGAAGTTGAGGAGAGGTTGGATACAAGCTACGGAATGCGCCGCGTAGAAGTACGTTCGAAAACGGCTGATTCTCATCTTGGACATGTGTTCCCTGATGGACCTGGACCAAGAGGTTTGAGATATTGTATTAATTCAGCAGCACTTAAATTTATTCCCGTTGCTGATTTAGAGAAAGAAGGGTACGGCTCTTATAAAAAGTATTTTGAGTGAGATAAAAGAGGGCACCGGTAAGGAAATTGACTATATTGCATAAAGAAAAGAAGGTCATCGTTCATGACCTTCTTTTCTTTATGCAGCGGACATGTTTAGCTATATTTTTAAAACAGTTTTGGTATCAGATTTGTAAAGAAAGTGTATCTGGAAGCTTAATCGTTCTGTTACTTAAAGGGCGTTTTTTTATTCGTTTTGTACAGGGGACTTTTTCAATCAGCGCAGGAAAATAAAAAAAATGGGCGTTTGCACAGACCGAGGCGGGCGATATTACATATTGTAAGGTGTACAGTGAATTCGAAAAAAGGATAGGAGTGAAATGTTTATGTACGGAGGATATGGATATGGTGGATACGGCGGCTGCGGTGGATACGGTTATGGTGGTGTTGGTTGTGGTTTTGGCGGCGGATTCGCGTTAATCGTCGTTTTATTTATTCTATTAATTATCATCGGAGCTTCATTTACTTGCTGCTAAGGTAAAACTAAAACCAGCCTTGAAGGCTGGTTTTCTATTGCTTTTTTATTTTCCTATATGATTTGTTCAGATAAGCGCTTTCTGCTACAATAACGTAATGATGTGATTTACTAGGGAGGAAAAAGAAATGAAACCTTCACGTTTACAAGCTGGGGATGAAGTTCGTGTGATAGCCCCTTCTCGCAGTCTAGCGATTGTGAAAGGAGATCAACGAAAGCTGGCTGAGGAACGATTAACAGAACTTGGATTTCGAGTTACATATGGAGATACAGCACTCGTGCATGATGATTTTTTCTCCAATTCTATCGAAGACCGTGTGGCAGATTTACATGCGGCCTTTAAAGACCCGAATGTAAAAGGGATTTTTGCAGGAATCGGTGGCTATAATGCAAATCAATTGCTTAGGTATTTAGATTATGATTTAATTAAATCTAATCCAAAAGTGATTTGTGGGTATAGTGATATTACAGCAATCTTGCTTGCTATTTATGAGAAGACAGGTTTAACGACTTATGTGGGCCCTTATTTCTCTTCATTTGGCATGCGAGTAGGCCTTGACTATACGATGGATTATTTTAAAAAGGCAGTCATGGAAGACGACGATTTCGAGTTAAAGCAAAGTGAAACATGGAGCGATGATTCTTGGCATCTTGAACAAGAAGATCGTAATTTTTATCCAAATCACGGCTACATGATCATTCAAGAAGGAGAAGCAGAAGGCTCCATAATCGGTGGGAACTTATGTACAATTAATCTTCTGCAAGGTACGGAATATATGCCATCATTAGAAAATCGTATTCTCTTTATTGAAGATGATGAGGAAAGCCATCCATTTAGCTTTGATCGCGATTTACAATCCTTGCTGCATCAACCGGGTGCTGCAGGAATCAAAGGGATTATTATTGGGCGTTTTCAAAAAGAATCCGGTATGACGGATTATGCACTTCATGAGATCATTGCAACGAAACAAGAATTAAAGGGTATTCCGGTAATTGCTAATGCAAATTTTGGACATACTACTCCGTTTGCTACGATTCCAATTGGGGCTAAAGTCTCATTATCTGTTAAAAGTGGTTCCGCAATTGTAAAAGTATTTGCTTAAATAGTAGGAATAATTAGGTAATGAAAAGCTTACTGTCCTATTGTTAGGTTTTTCTGCTATAATACAAAGAGATTTTAAATTAGAAAAGGTGATTATGTGTTATTAACAGTTCCTGCGTCGAAACGTTTAGAAAAAGCTTTGGCGGAATACAATAAAAAAGGTCGAGTGACTCATACTTGTTTTGTATGTCAACAAGATACTTCTAATGGCGATGAAACAAATATGAATTATTACAAATTAGGTACGAAAAACGTTTGCTTATCATGCCTTCCAAAAGTGTTGCGTCATGCATCTTTAAAAGAGTATGAATATGTACATACAGCTGTCATTGATCAACCTACTTTTTATAAAAAAGTATTGGCTGTTTTAAAAGATGAGCAGTTTTTAAGCACTGTTCGTGAAAACAAATTGACTGAAGAATAATTGCTGTATAAAGACTGTTTCAAACTTTATAATGGTGAACATACTTCATGAATATGCAGAGCGGCTTGTAGCTTGCTTATTTCATTATTGTCAATAATGAAATAAGTGTAGGCTACAAGCCGTTTTTTGTTTGTAAGAACAACTCTGTATTCCAAGCAAGTTTATTACATTTATGAGCCAAACTGATATTTTTCTGTGAAAATTTTCATAAAGTGGAATTTATTATTCTGGATTTATATTATATAGGAAGTTATAACGGTTTATAAAAATCTATTAAAATTATTTCGAAATTATGGAAAACCGCCTTTCAATGTTATAATATTACAATAATTAACAAAAAAAGTGTTTTTTGTTTTCGGTAGACAACTATGTTTAGGCGAAGTTGCTAAATATTTAGGCATTGCTTAAACAACCGTAATCAAATGTCATACACTTCCATCTAGTCATAGATATTTTGATGAAGAGAATCTATTAGATTTTTTTAATAGGCTTTGTTAAACAACATCTTATAACAGAGCCCAATCATTAAAACAGAAAGGAGAGAGCGGGGATTAGAAATTATGTATTGAAAATAGTATTTCTTTTTTTATTAGCTATTTTTTTGCAAGGAATAGGCAGTATCTCATCAGGATTTGCAGAAGAGAAAGTGTATAAAATTGCAGCGGAACCAAAATTGCCTCCTTTCTCATATATCGATGAAGATGGAATACTAAAGGGAATGAGCATTGATTTAATGGGGGAAATAGCGGAACAGCATGGGCTTTCTTTTGAATATATTCCTATGAATATAGAAGATGCTGAAAAAGCTCTAGAGGAAGGCAAGGTTGATGCGATTGCAGGTATGGTGTACAGGCCTGATAAAGATTGGAAATTTGATTTTTCTACTTCCTATTTTACAATGTCCGACTCTATTGTAATTTCGAAAGAAAGGAAAAATCAAATTAAAGGGCTTGAAGATTTAGAAAATCGTCAAATTGTAGTAGAGGGTCATACATCTATGTATGAAAACATTTTAAATATGAGAACCACTAATGTATTATTGGAGGACAATCAGTATACAGCTCTTCAGAGTTTGATTGAGGGAAGAGCGGATATTTTTATAGGAAATAAGTGGACAGCAACTGCTTATTTGAAGGAATTAGGAAAAGAAGAGTCCTTTATTATTCTAGATGATGTCATGAATAGTTCAGATTATGCTGTAGTTGTACAAGAGGGAAATAATTCTTTGTTACTTGCTTTTAACCAAAGTATTACTATGCTAGAGGCAAAAGGAGAGCTTAATAAGCTTATGAATAAATGGACGGTGCCAAAGGATTTAACGGAAATCGCTAGGCTAGAAACCTTTATTTATTTGTTAATGAGCGGATTGATTATTGTAGCTCTTGTTCTATTCGTCATTTATATGTGGAATCAGAGATTGAAAGCAGCTGTACATATACAAACGAGCAAGCTTCGTCAACTCAATGAAAATTTGCAAGAAACACAACAAATTATAGCTGATAGTAACGCCTTTAAGGACTTAATTTTAAATAATATTGATACAGGTATTGTGACCTTTAATGTTGACCTAACGATTACGAGTTGTAATGCAAGCGCTTTACATATGTTAAACCTATCGAATGATACACCTTTTGGTCTTCAAAACCCGCCGCTTCTAAAACAGTTATTTGATCATTATCATTCAAAAGAATCAGGTGTTCAGGTATTTGAATGGAATGAGCAAGGTCAAAAAAAAGTGATCTATTATCGCATACTGCAAATATATAATTCTCAGGAACAACAGACAGGTTATTTATTGTCCATGAATGATGAAACGGAAAAGAAGAATCTAGAACAAAAATTGTTCACGCAAGAAAAGCTGCATGCACTTGGTCAGCTTGTTGCTGGAGTTGCTCACGAAATTCGCAACCCTTTAACTTCGATTAAAATGTTTATTGATATGCTTCCAAGTAAATATCACCTCCCTGAATTTAGAAGGTTGATAACGGAACATGTACCTTCTGAAGTAAATCGATTAAATACAATCGTAACGGATTTGGTTGAATACGCACGTCCGCGGCCTTCTAATAAACAGAAGTATACGTTAAAGGAAATGGCTTCTTTATTATCATTTATTCAAGTTACGATGGATAAAAATCAAATTAGTCTTGAGAAAAAGATGGAAGATAATTTAGTTTTTTATATCGATCCACAACAAATTCGTCAAGTCATGATTAATTTACTATTAAATGCAGTGGATGCTGTAGCAGAGAAAGAGGAAAAGAAGATTACGATTACCGTTAAAAAGATAAATGACGAGATTGGCAGCGTGATGATTTCCGATACAGGAAAAGGAATGAGCTCAGAAGAATTACATCATATTTTAGAACCTTTTTATACGAGCAAAGAAAAGGGCGTAGGCTTAGGATTAACTTTAACTTACAATCTTATAAAAGAGAATAAAGGAGAACTGCATATCGCGAGCCAGCCAAATAAAGGATCGACATTTACTATATTGTTACCGCTGTATCAAAAGGAGGCCTCCTAAATGAAACCTACTGTACTTATTATTGATGATGAATTGGCTATATGTGATTCACTTCGATTTGCATTAGAAGATGATTATTGTATTCAAACGACAACGAATCCACAAGAAGGCTTAGAGAAAGTTCAACAAGATATGATTGATATTGTTCTATTAGATCTGCGGATAGGCAGTATAAATGGGTTGGATATTTTGAAAGAAATTAAGCAACAAGTACCGTCTACTACAGTGATTATGATGACTGCATATGCTTCGATTGAATCTTCGATTGAGGCAATCAAACAAGGAGCCTATTACTATATCGAAAAGCCTATTAATATAGAGGAACTTTATTTATTACTGAGCAGGGCTGTTGAATATAAGCAGCTATCTAGTAAGGTGGAAACGTTGCATGAAGAGTTGGAACAGCGGCGCGGTTATAATCAATTTTTAGGTAAGAGTAAAGCGATGCAACATGTTTTTTCAATCATTGATCGTATAAAAGATATTGATTCGAGCGTACTTATTTTAGGAGAAAGCGGCACAGGAAAAGAGCTTGTTGCTAGAAGTATTCACAATACAGGGAAACGTAAAAATGGTCCACTTGAAATTGTCAATTGTGGTGCGATTCCTGAAGCGCTGCTTGAATCAGAATTGTTTGGATATGAAAAAGGCGCATTTACAGGAGCTACGCAACGAAAAGAAGGAAAATGGGTAGCGGCAAATGGAGGAACGCTTTTTTTAGATGAAATTAGTGAGATGCCGCTTCCGCTTCAAGTGAAATTATTACGTGTTCTTCAAGAGCGTGAATTGACCCCCTTAGGTTCTAATAAAAAAATTGCATTGGATGTACGAATTGTGAGTGCTGCTAATAAAAATTTAGAACAGATGGTGCAGGAAGGAAAATTTCGTGAAGATTTATATTTTCGTCTTAATGTTATTCCTTTATCTATTCCACCTTTACGTGAAAGAAAGGAAGACCTATCATTACTGATTGAGCACTTTTTGGAAAAATATTGTCTGGAAATGAACCGTGCAAAGAAAACATTTTCTAGAGCAGCTTATCAATTATTGCTAGAGTATGGGTATCCCGGAAATGTACGGGAACTTGGAAATATTATCGAATATTCGGTTGCGTTATCGATAAATGATGAAATTACGGAAATGGAGCTACCGCTTTCTGTTCAAACACAACGCTCTGCGTTTGCTACACCATCTAATCGTGACAATCAATTACAACTTCCCATTGGTATGACGATGAAGGAAGTAGAGAAAGAAGTGATTGCTGCAACGCTTCAGCATTGTGGAGGGCATCGACAAAAAACAGCACAAGTTCTTCAAATTTCCGAGAGAAGCTTACGAGATAAAATTAATGCTTATAATCTTAAGGAGAAAAAGTAGTGAACAGGAAAAATTTGCCTATAAATCGGCAGATTTTTCCTGTTTTTATTTTGGTATATGCTGAATTATGTTGAAAACGTATACAATAGCGTTATTTTAAAGTTGGCACAAGTCTTGCATTAATAATAGTTAAACAAAAGCTGTTATTTTAAAAAGGAGGTACAGTTTATGCAGGCCACCCAAAATGATGTACAAATTAAAGGAGCTTTTAAACAGTTCGGATCAAGTGTTGTGCTAAATGGAATCGATTTAGAGGTAAAACAGGGTGAATTACTGACACTTTTAGGACCTTCTGGTTGTGGAAAAACAACTACTTTAAATTTAATCGCAGGATTTCTTGAAGCCGATGCCGGTGAGGTGTTTATTAAAGGGAAAAATGTAACAAAAGTGCCGCCTTACAAACGTGATTTAGGAATGGTTTTTCAAACGTATTCTCTTTTTCCGCATATGACCGTTTATGAAAATCTTAGCTTCGGTTTAAAGCTGCGTAAAGTTCCAAAGGCAGATCAAGAAGCAAAGATTTCTCGTGCGCTGAAGCTGGTGAAAATGTTAGGGTTAGAACATCGTTATCCGCGTGAATTATCGGGTGGACAACGTCAACGTGTAGCTATTGCCCGTGCACTGGTGGTTGAGCCTGAATTGTTATTGTTAGATGAGCCTCTGTCTAACTTAGATGCGAAATTACGCCACGAATTACGTGTAGAGATAAAGCGTTTACAAAAAGAAATCGGTGTCACGACCATCTTTGTTACACATGATCAAGAGGAAGCACTTTCGATGTCTGATCGAGTAGTTGTAATGAATGGCGGGAAAATAGAGCAAATTAGCTCTCCAACCGATATTTATAATCATCCAAATACAGAGTTTGTCTTCAATTTTATTGGAAAAGCAAATTCTTTTGAAGGGAAAGTGACAGCCGTAGATCGTCAACGAATCACTGTACAGATGGATCAAGATATTACACATGTTGATGTGAAAAATATAATGGGTATCGATCGTGCGTGTGCTGTTGGGGATGAAGTAAAATTATATATTCGACCAGAAAAGATTCATATCGTTTCAAAAGAAGAAGTGGGACAAGCCTTCATCGAACTTCATAAAGCGAAAGTAACACAAATTAACTACTTGGGCACGTCGTGGGAAATTGATGTAAATATGTTGGGAAAATCAATTCAAATTTTGACATCTGATTACAATTCTACATGGCAAGTAGGAAGTGAGGTGTATGTTGGATGGAACCCATCAGAAATTATGTTAATGAAGAAGTAAAAAATCAGCCACCTATTGTGGATGTACCAAAAAGAGTGAAAAAGAGAAAGAAAAAGAAAACTTGGATGCCAGGTCTTCTTCTTCTTACCCCTATCCTATTGTTTGTCTTTGGTTTCTTTATTGTTCCAATGCTGTATATTTTATATTTGAGTTTTATTGTAACGGATGATATGGGAGCTACAGACGCTGTGTATAGTTTTCAAAATTATATTCAATTCTTTACGGATAGCTATTATTTATCTTCTTTATGGATAACGGTGAAAATCAGTCTATATACAGTAGGACTTTGTTTATTCCTTGCTTATCCAGTAGCATTAACAATGGCGAAAAGTTCACCGCGTGTGCGTGGTTATATTGCTTTATTAATAGCTTCTCCTTTGTTAGTAAGTATTGTTGTACGTAATTTTGGTTGGTATTTGTTATTACTGCCAAATGGAACGATTAATCAATTACTGATTGACCTTGGACTCATTACTGCGCCGCTTGAGCTCCTGTTTTCTGAGATAGGTGTTATCATTGGTTTATCTAATGCGTATTTACCATTTATGATTTTAGCCATTGCGACAAGTTTATATAATATTGATCCATCTTTAGAGAAGGCGAGTGCCATTCTTGGAGCAAGCCCATTACGTAACTTCTTTTCTGTTACACTTCCATTAAGCTTGCCGGGAATCGTTTCCGGTTGTGTATTAGTATTTAGCTTGTCAATGAGTTCTTATGTGACGCCGGCTCTTATGGGAGGCGCTAATGTTCCAATGATGCCAGTTGTTGCCTATGATCAAATTAATAATTTACTTCGATGGACGTTTGGTTCAGCCATTTCGTATGTGTTATTAGCAACAACATTGATTACGGTTATTGCAGTTACACGTGGTTTTGAATTAAGTAAGTTTAAGGAGGTATTCCGATAATGAAGTATTTAGGGAAAATTCGTTTAGGAGTGGCTGTCATCAGTATTATTTATATACTTATTCCACTCATTGTTATTATCCCAGCCTCCTTTACAAGTGCGAACTATCCAAGCTTTCCAGCACAAGGATTTTCGTTTCAGTGGTACACAATGCTTTTAGATCGTCCAGAGTTTATCGAAGCATTATGGAATAGTGTGAAATTTGCCGTATTAGCTGCTTTTTTCTCTGTTTTATTCGGAACATTGGGTGCATTAGCTCTTGCAAAGTATGATATTCCAGGAAAATCGTATATTACATCCATTTTGACTGCACCACTAAGTGTGCCGCAGTTAGTATTAGGGATTGCTTTACTGATTTACTTTACACCGATGATGTTATCTGGTACATCAACAGGCTTCCTAATCGCACATACTGTCATTTGTATTCCGTATGTGATTCGCCTTGTTCTAACGGGATTGAGCGGGTTTGATTACAATCTTGAACGAGCGGCTGCCATTCTAGGCGCGGGCCCTGCCACGGTATTTTGGAAAGTAACGCTGCCATTAATTCGCCCAGCCATTATCTCAGGTGGACTATTTGCCTTTTTAACATCATTTGATAATGTAACAATCTCTCTATTTATGGTTTCATCTGATATGCGTACACTTCCGATTGAAATTTTCTCTCAGATGCAAGATTCCTATAATCCATTGGTGGCATCAGTTTCTAGTGTCGTTATCTTTATCTCTGTGATTTTGATTGTGATTTTAGAAAAATTACAAGGAGTAGGAAAAGCATTTGGCGGTTCTCATTAATTTTGTGATGAGAAGGCATGTATTAGTTTAGGTGAAAATGGCGAATGAACAGCGCTGTTTCATATAGCTCCAATCATAAAAAAGATAGGATGTTCAAAATGAATATGAAAATCAGGAGGATTATTAAACATGAAAAAAATAATGAGCTTATGTATTGTTCTGCTGCTACTTGCAATGACTGCTTGCTCGCCTAGTGCACCGAAATCTAATCAAGCAAGCACATCCAGTAAGGAGAGCAATAAACAGATTACGATAGCAGGAAATGGCGGGAAAATTGAAAAAGTCATTCGTGAGGAAATTGCTCCTAAGTTTGAAGCAGAAACAGGGATTAAAGTGAATTATCTGGCAGGTTTATCAGGTGAAATTTTATCTAAACTAGAATTACAGAAAAACGCTCCAAAAATTGATATTGCGCTATTTGTGCCACTTGATGTATACCGTGCTAATGAAAAAGGTTTGATTGATTCAGTTGATGAAACAAGCGTTCCTAATCTGAAAAATTTAGATTCTAAATATGTAGCATTTGAGAATGTGACTACTCCAGTATTTGGACTTGTTATTGCTCCTGCTTATAATACGAAGACGTTTGAACAGAATGGGATCAAACCAATTGAATCATGGAATGATTTAGCTCGAGCTGATTATAAAGGAAAAACAGCTTTTGCTGATATTTCAAATGACTGGGGCTTTAATAGTTTATATTCGCTTGCTTTAGCAAACGGAGGTAACGAGGATAATCTTGAACCAGGATTAAAAAAGGCAAAGGAACTAGCTGGATATTCGGCTACTTTTTATAAAAATTCAACACAAATGATGCCAGCTTTACAGCAGGGAGCGGCTGATGTGACAGTAATGGGAAGTTATGTAACGGCTGATTTGGCTGTGAATTCAGGTGTGCCGTTAAAAATGGTTGTACCAAAAGAAGGCGTATATATGAATGCATTTAATGCAGGATTGGTGAAGAACACACCTAATAAAGAAGCTGCTATCGAATTTATTAACTACTTAATTAGTGAAGAAGCTCAAAAAGCGACTGCTGATCAAGGATTCTATCCAGTTGTTCAAGGAATAAGTATTCCAGAAAAATATGAAGAAGTAATAGGATTAAAAGATACTGATAAAATATATACATTTGATATTAAGAAGCTAGCAGAATCTCGTGCTGAATGGACGGATCGTTGGTCTAAGGAAGTCACACCAGAGTTAGGATCATTAGTGAAAAAGTAGAGTTATAGAAATCTGTTGATTTTCGGCTCATTTCAGCATAACTGAAATGAGCCGAAAATCGTTTTATCCCACTCTTAACGGGCAGTAAGACCCCCACCTCAAGATTCAGAGTGAACAAGGAAGATAGGTGGGGGACAACTGCCCTCATCTAGTTGCGGCTCCTAGACCCTCGAGGTCATAAGCTGTCATGCTCTGTGGCAAACTGCGCCACGCCGCATTTCATCTTATGCTTGTCGGGGCTGAACAGTCGCCTCGCTTTTGTAGTAAAGGTCCGATTGGTGAGATATAGTGAAACTTACCTTTGCGATTTTCAAAGGTATAGTTGAACCAATCAGGTTCGTACGGTCACTTGATTGAAGCGAAGCGGAAATCTTAGTGACCGTAGAACATGACTAACCATCAGTGGGGGATGAAGAAAAACCCCCACTGATGGAAGTTTCACTTTATCAACCATATCTATATCTATTTTTAAAATCTTAAACCTTCCATTTTTTTTGTAAGAT
Source organism: Peribacillus sp. Hz7 (assembly GCF_042136355.1). Classification (NCBI taxonomy): domain Bacteria; kingdom Bacillati; phylum Bacillota; class Bacilli; order Caryophanales; family Bacillaceae; genus Peribacillus; species Peribacillus sp. Hz7. The sequence continues at coordinate 48,641 of NZ_JBHHJV010000002.1, read as the reverse complement.
TTAAAGAGACTGTTCATATACTGTACAGTAACCAATCATTCTCTAAGCGGGGGTGAAGTGTGTGAAACAGTCTTCCTTAATTAAGCCTGTCCTTGGCGGTGTTTATCCAATGATTAGTCATGGAAAGGGTATTTTTTTGTATGATCAAACAGGCAAGGATTATTTAGATGCTTCTTCAGGTGCAGTAACTGCGAATATCGGTCACGGCGTACAAGAAATTAATGAGGCGATGATGAAGCAAGCGAGCGAAGTTTCTTATGTGTATCGTTCTCAGTTTACGAGTGAAGCGGCTGAGCAATTGGCAGATAAAATTGCCTCATTAACAAAAGGGGATTTACAATACAGTTTCTTTGTCAATAGTGGCTCTGAGGCAACGGAAACGGCTTTAAAAATTGCGATTCAATATTGGCAGGAGCAAAATAAACCGCAAAAACAAAAAATTATTTCGAGATGGATGAGCTATCACGGTATTACGCTAGGTGCGTTATCGATGTCTGGTCATCCTATTCGTCGTGAACGCTTTTCGACGTTATTAGAATCTTATCCAACCATATCTCCTCCATATTATTATCGTTGTCCATACAATGTTGATAATTATACGTATGGTCAAATGTGCGCCAATGAATTAGAGACGGCTATACGCCGCATTGGAGCTGATCAAATTGCTGCTTTTATTGCTGAACCGATTATCGGTGCAGCTGGTGCGGCCATTGTGCCGCCGGATGGCTATTGGGAGAGATTAAAACAGATTTGCGTAGAACATGATATTTTATTTATTGCAGATGAAGTGATGACAGGCTTTGGTCGGACAGGAAAAATGCTTGCGTCTGAACATTGGGGAGTGGAGCCGGATATTGTGACATTTGGAAAGGGGATGAGCGGTGGATACACACCGATTGCTGCCACGGTAATGACGGATAAAGTAATGGAGCCGATTATGACAGGCTCAAAATTGATTATTGGCGGTCATACATTGAGTGCGAATCCCCTTTCTTGTGCGGTCTCTTTGGCAGTACTTAATTATGTAGAAAAGCATAATCTTGCAGATCGGGCAGCTGAAACAGGCGCTTATTTAATGAAGCAGATACAGGCACGACAAGAACGCTTTTCCTTCATTGGGGATGTTCGAGGGAAGGGACTGTTAATCGGAATAGAATTTGTTCAAAATCAACAAACGAAGGAGCCGTTGCCTAAACATATAGATGCGACAAATGAAATAATTAAGCTTGGTATGCAGCATGGAATTATTGTTTATCCAGCTGCTGCAGGATTAGACGGGGTCACAGGAGCAGCCATTATTATTGCTCCACCATTAACGATTTCACTTGGAGAATGCGATGAGTTGTTATCTCGATTGGATCAAGTATTTTATGCTTTTCGAGCGAAATTAGCAAGGGGATGAGGGGGAACTGTCTTTTTTTTCATGATAATCTCGAAATCCATTGTATAATTGATGTATAATATAATGGAATAAATCAGTCTTCATCTTTCATACGTATTGTAATGCAACAATATGGAACCATAACGAACTCTTGCTCGTTATCTTAAAAAGGGTTGAAGAAGCAGTTTATTTTATGATATATAATCGTATTTAGATTCAAAGTTGAAAGAGAGTGGGACATTATGGGTCGTAAGTGGAACAATATTAAAGAAAAAAAAGCGTCAAAAGATGCTAATACAAGTCGGATTTATGCAAAATTTGGCCGTGAAATTTATGTAGCTGCGAAGCAAGGTGAACCAGATCCAGAATCAAATGGTGCTTTAAAAGTTGTACTTGAACGTGCAAAAACGTATAACGTACCAAAAACGATTATCGAACGTGCAATTGAAAAAGCAAAAGGCGGTTCAGATGAAACATATGACGAGCTTCGTTATGAAGGTTTCGGACCAAACGGATCAATGGTTATCGTGGATGCATTAACAAATAACGTAAACCGAACTGCATCAGACGTACGTGCTGCATTCGGTAAAAATGGCGGAAACATGGGTGTAAGTGGTTCTGTTGCCTATATGTTTGATAGCACAGCTGTTTTCGGTATTGAGGGAAAAACAGCAGATGAGACACTTGAATTATTAATGGAAGCAGATGTAGATGTACGTGATATTATAGAGGAAGAGGAATCAGTCATTGTTTACGCTGAACCTGATCAGTTCCATGCTGTACAAGAAGCATTTAAAAATGTTGGCATCACTGAATTTACAGTAGCTGAATTAACAATGCTGGCACAAAATGACGTAACACTTGACGCGGATGCACAAGCACAATTTGAAAAAATGATTGACGCATTAGAAGATTTAGAAGATGTACAGCAAGTGTACCATAATGTGGACTTGGGTGAATAATATTTTAAAACAGACCTTTTGTTATATAACAAAAGGTCTGTTTTTTTGAATATCGGAATAGAAATAAATATTATCTTCATAGTAAAATTTGATTCCCGTTAGGTAAAATAATTTCTATTTTGAAAAGGAATTTAAATGGGGAATAAAGAATGATGTTAGTTAGGGAATTGAAAGGGTATCTATTACTATCAACAAGTGGAATAATTGTAAAGGAGGTCTACATATTGAAAGAACTTTTTAATGATGTTGATACTTCTACTCAAAGGGATCTTCCAACACGTTGGCTAAGCAAAATAAAGGATTTTTCAGTACTTTGTATTTATGAGCAAGAAAAAGCAGCTGAGGATAATATCATATTGCGCAAAAAAAAAGTAAGGGGAACCCTAATAGATATCCCTATATTTAACGATAGGCGGGATGCAAGGACTTTTGTTATTTGGGATTTAGCATATCAGGAAAGTGAAGATTTATTTATAAACTTAAGGTTCGCTGCTAGAAATAGAATGATTTCTCAGATAGCTGAAAATATCGTTACGCATTTAATCATAAAATATGAAGACAATCAAAGATTTTCTTCTAAAAGACAATCCATCTTAAAAGACAAAAGTATTATGGAACAAGCAATCAAACAATTTGAAAACGTTTTGAAAAAGGAAACATTCCTAGTAAATAATGATGTTTGGGATGAGTTTTGTAGCTGGTTTAAAATCCGATTAACTAGTTGGGTGCTTGTAGAAATGGAAAAGTCCATTGGAGTACATAGGATGGACGAATTAAATGAAAAGGAATTAAATGAATTATTTTATAAGATACTTACTACAAATTTAGAAAAAGATACCAAATTTCTTTCTGGATTCACACAAATTGTGAATGACTATTCTCGAAATTGGATGAGAAACATAATTACTTCAATGAATATAGAAGATTGGTCGATGCAAAAAATTGAGATGATTCTGCATTTAAAAGTAGACTCCTTGCAATCTACTTCTTCATTGTTACCCTCGAGAAAAGATTTTTCATATAGCTTAATTGATCAAGGAAATTTATTGGTAATGAATAACGCTCCCTATCAATCAGTTAGAGAAGCACTTTATAAAAGAAGGTTTGAAAGTTGTGACAATAGCCCCTGGCCAACAGTTCAAATAAATAAAGGAAATATAGAAGGTTGCGTTCAAATAAAGCCTTATACGTTCATGATGAAGGAACAGGAAGCTGAAGATATTTTAGTGGCAGAAGCTTGGAGGCAAGCAAAAGAAATATCGGACCTAGATGTTGATTTGTTTGATGCACTTTGCAGTATCTTTTTATTAAAGGCTAGATATCATGAAGATATTGTAGAAATTCAATTAGATGATTTATTATCTATACGAGGTTTAAAGCCTAAACTTGGCGGTGAAGGTCGTCGAGGGGGGTATGAAATGAAGCAGCGAGAGCAAGTTGTGAAATCGCTTACAAAAATTCAAAGCCTATGGATTGAATTGGAGAAAGCAATAATCTATGAAAAAGGAAAGCCTGTACAAGTGAAACTTCAGGGACGAACATTCATTTTTAAAAATCAAAAGAAGCTAGAATATGAAGTTGCAAAACAGGCAAACGAAAAGAAATTAATGTTTACGGTAGATAAGGTGTTTGCTAAATACTTATATGGATCGGGTAGACAGGTAGCACTTCTACCTACAAAGGCGCTGCAATATAACCCCTATCGACAAACGTGGGAAAAGCGGCTTACAAGATATTTTAGTTGGAGATGGAGAACACAAGCAAGAAAAGGAGATTATCAGCAACCTAATAAAATATGTACGCTATTGGATTCAATCGGCGAGAATATGAATAAACGAATACCTTCTCGTACGCGAGATCGGTTGGAAAAAGCTTTAGATACATTAGTGGAAGATGGTGTTATTACAGCATGGCATTATGAGAAATGGGAGGAATCGATTGCATCAAATAAGGGGTGGGCCCGTATTTGGATGAATTCAACAATTGTTGTTAAACCTCCTGATGTTATTATTGAACAGTATCGTCCGATTCAACGGAATCGGAAAGTTCAAAATAAGCCGCTTAATCAACCGACTGTTTTTAGTAGACATGAGGAGGTTATGGATTTAGGAGACCGAATTAGAAACCTCCGAAAAAAGCTAAAACTTTCTTTATTACAAATAGCAGAAGAACTAGAAATATCAGCTTCCTATCTGAGTCATATTGAAAGATGTATAAAAGTACCATCAAATAAGATAGAAAAACGGATTATAAATTGGCTTAATCGACACGAAGATATTATATAAATTAGTTTGTTATGTTAGAAATATGGATGGAACCTCCTTTGCTATGTGCAGGAGGTTTTTTGTTATTTTCCTTAAACAATTCCCATTTTGAGTTTATCTTATTCAGATGTCGTGTCTATATTGCAGGGATGTCGTGGTTATTGAGAACATAAATATTTTCATCAATTATTTAGCCCTTGATAGAAAAGGGTTTTTTAGTATTTTTTTAAAATATACAATCTAACAATTAAATAAATTTAGTAAATGAAACTTTCTCATTTATTGAAGGGGATAGGGTAAGATTCTCCTAAGTTGTATCGCATTACTAATCTTGTTCACTATTAAAAAATTGAGGTGATATGGTTTGACAAATGAGCAGAAGTCTTATCTAACCCTGGAACCATTATTTAATCCTAAGTCTGTTGCCGTATTGGGTGCTTCAGAAAACAAACATAAATTAGGTTATATCCAGGTAAAAGCACTTATAGATGGGAATTTTAGAGGAGAGATCTATCCTATTAATCCAAAAGCCAAAGTGATTGAAGATTTAACATGCTATCCTTCTCTATTAGATATCCCAGCGAAAGTTGATTTAGCGATTTTTTGTGTAAGTGCTGATAAGGTGGAGCAAGGTTTAGAAGAGTGTGCGAAAAAACATGTTAAAGCTGCTATCATTTTTGCTTCTGGTTTTTCTGAAGTTGGTGAAGAAGGAGCTAAACAACAGAATGTTCTTACAGAGATTGCGAGAAAGAATGGAATTCGCTTAATTGGCCCTAACTGTGTTGGATTAGTAAACACTACGAATGGATTAATCGGTACTTTTTCTTCTGGTATTATGCATGTTCCATTACATGAACAAAGAGCTGTAGGATTCGTTTCACAAAGTGGTGCATTTGGCGTGCTTACCTTTCTAGCTGCTGCTCAAAACCAGCTAAGTTTCAATTACTTTGTAAGCGTAGGGAATGAAATGGAGACAGAATTTTCCGATGTCGTAGAGTATATGATTCATGACCCAAAAACAAAGGTGATTAGCGGTTATCTGGAAGGGGCAAAAAACCCGAAGAAATTGCGTGAACTGGCAAAACAAGCACTAAATAAAAATAAGCCAATCATTGTTATGAAAACAGGTCGGAGTCTAGCCGGCAGTAGAGCAGCTGCTTCACATACCGGTTCTTTAGCTGGTTCTGACAAAATATATGATGCATTTTTTAGACAAGCGGGCATCGTCAGAGCGGATGATTATGAAGATATTATTTCTTTTTCACAACTCTTTTTGTCTAACAAACTACCGACTGGAAGAAATACAGTGATCATTACTAGTTCAGGTGGGCGGGGAATTAATGAAGCTGATCGTTGCGAAGCATATGGATTGAAAATCACTCCTTTAAGTAAGAAGACTCAAACAGAAATCAAGCGTTATATTCCATCATTTGCAAGCGCTTCCAACCCGGTCGATCTTACAGCCGCTGCAGCGGTGTCTAATCCAGAATTATTTATAGCGCCACTGAAAGCTTTAATTGAGGATCCGGACATCGATAATATTATATTCACGGAATTTCCAATGGGATGGTCAACTAAAGACCCTTTATTAAAAGAATTTATCGAGTTATGTAAGAACAGTGATAAATTCATTTTTATCACAACATTTCCTTTAGAGGGTATGTCAATTCCTGCTGGAACTCCAGAATTATTAAAGAATGGGATTCCCGTTATACCCGGTAGTTTAAATCCAATAAGGGCGCTAGCGAAATTAGTAGATTACAGTGAATATTATCGTAAAAATAAGCAGAGTAATCCACAGCCCTTACTACAATTCAAACAAAAACAAGATGTCAAAGAATTATTACAAGCGGGAACTATGTTAAGTGAATCTCAATCCTATGAAATCTTAGAATCATATGGAATTCCCACAACTAAACGAGCAATGGCTTCTACTGTAGAAGAAGCTGTTAGATATGCAAATGAAATTGGTTATCCTGTTGCATTAAAAATAGATTCTCCTGATATCCCTCATAAAACAGAGGCAGATGCGATTCGATTAAATCTGAAAAATGATAGGGAAGTTATTGAAGCGTTTATTGAAATTAATTGTAATGCAAAAAAACATAAACCTAATGCTGTTATTAATGGTACTTCTGTTCAGGAAATGTTATCTGAAGGAATAGAAGTGATTGTTGGCGTAACAAAAGATCCTGTGTTTGGACCAGTTATTATGTTTGGTCTAGGAGGGATTTTTGTAGAAGTGTTTCAAGATATTTCGTTTAGAGTTGCCCCGTTAACTAGAGAAGACGCAATTGAAATGATTGAAGAAATTCAAGGAAAGGCAATTATGAAAGGAGCTCGTGGAAAACCTCCTGTTGATATAGATTCTATTGTGGAAGTTTTACTGAATTTATCTTCTCTTGTTTCTGATTATGGAAATGAAATAGAAGAATTAGATATAAATCCACTAATTGTCTATAGTGACGGTGTTAAAGCAGCGGATGCTCTGCTTGTTATTAGTAATAAAGCCGACCAAAACCTAATAGTAAGGAGGTAATTTAATGGATTTAGATAAAAGTATGATCGGTTTAACAGGCTCTCCTTTTGTCTTTGAAGTTGAAAAAAGACATATTAGGCAATTTGCTGAAGCAATTGGAGATAGAAATCCTTTGTATGTAGATGAAGAGTATGCAGCCAATTCTTCATATGGAGGAATCATTGCACCACCTACATTCCCTATTGCTATCAGTGCAGAAGCTGGCGACCTTCCAATACAACTAGATGAACGAAGAATGCTGCATGGTGAGCAGGAATTTATCTATCATCGCCCAATACGCCCGGGAGATCGTTTGAATTGTCAGACGAAAGTAACCGACTTGTATGAAAGAGAAGGAAAGAGTGGCATGATGCAATTCTTAGTTCTTGATACAGAGATAACAGATACAGTTGGTAAGCTAGTTGCTATTAGTCGTACAAATATTATCTATCGAAATATAGATTAATAGATAACAAAAGGAGGAAGTGAGTCGTGCTAATCTATGAGGAATTAAAACAGGAACAATCTTTACAACCACTTATAAAGCCTGCGGTTACAAAGGTACAGTTAGTTAAATATGCAGGAGCTTCAGGAGACTTTAATCTACTCCACACCGATGATGCGTTTGCTCAGAAAATTGGATTGTCTGGTGTCATTGCACATGGCATGTTAGTGATGGGTTTTTTAGGTCAATATGTAAATGAGTTAGCTAGTGATCAGGCGGAAGTGACGCTGTTTCGAATGAGATTCGGAGCTATGACAAGACCTGGAGATCAAATTACTTGTACAGCTATCGTTGAAAAGGTATATGAAGAAGCTGGTAAACGTTACGTGAGCTTGAACCTTACAGCTGAAAAGGCTCCCGAGAAAGTAGTAGGATCGGGTCAAGCCGTCTTGCGCTTTCATTAAAGATATTTAAACAAGGAAACAGGGAGGAATTTTACGATGGGAACTATAAAAGATCGCTATGCCATTGTTGGTGTAGGAGAGAGTGCGCGTTCAAAAAATTCGGGTACCACTCCATTGCATTTAGCTTTAGATGCTGCTCGTGCTGCAATAAATGACTCAGGTCTATCTGCGAAAGATATTGATGGATTTATGAGTTATTCAGAGAATGATTCTTGTACATCGCATCAATTAGCTACCTATTTAGGTGTACGTCCAAAGTATGTAAAGGATATTTTAGGTGGCGGAAGCAGTACAGAAATGTTGATTGCCGATGCGATTGGCTTGATTGAATCGGGGCAGTTGAACACAGTTTTAATTTTCCGATCCATGAATGGTCGTTCTGGTGTTCGAATGGGCGGCGGCGGTTGGGATGTTAATATGCTCCAATCCGCCATTGATGGAGGAAGTTTTATCATTCCTTATGGAGCTGGAGGTCCAGGTCAGTGGTTCGGACTTTTTGCTACACGTCATATGCATGAAACAGGGTTAACTCAAGAACATCTCGGTCATGTTTGTGTAAGTTTCTATGAGCATGCTCAAAGAAATCCGAAAGCTTATTTTTATGGCAAACCATTAACGATGGAAGAATATAAGAATACTCCATATTTGAGTTTTCCATTTAGTAAGCATGACTTCTGTTTAGAATCAGATGAAGCAAATGCAATTATCGTTACTTCAGCCGAGAGGGCAAAGAATTGCAAATCCAGACCTGTCTATATTATGGGGGTAGCAGCAAGACAATGTGTTCCTCATGCACATTATTGGTCAGATTTATCGCAAGTTGCTGCTGATTATGTTGCTCCTGAACTGTATAGAATGGCAGGTGTTAAACCAGAAGATATTCAAGTTGCTTCTATATATGATTGTTATAGCTGGGTGGTGCTTCGACAGTTAGAAGCGTATGGTTTTGCTCCTCGTGGAGAAGTTGGAGACTTTGTAGCGGAAGGAAATTTACGTATGGGGGGCAAGCTTCCCTCTAATACAGCTGGAGGTATGCTATCAGAAGGGTATACACATGGAATGAATAACGTCTTAGAAATTGTTCGGCAAATTCGTCATGAATATAAAGGAACAGATCGCCAAGTTGAAAATTGCGAAATCGGTATATGTACTGGTTGGGCTGGACCAGATATAGCTGGTGCAATGATTCTTAGAAATTAGGAGGGATATGTATGGGATATGAAAAACCAATTCCATTAAAAAATCAAGATAATAGTCCGTATTGGGATGCTGCTGATCGTCATGAACTTGTACTACAAAAATGTGAGAGCTGTCATGAATATTCTCATCCACCAGGACCTAGTTGTGCCAAGTGTGGGGGTACAGAAATGAGTTGGGAAAGCCTTGGAAGTACTGTGAAAGGCACCATTTATTCTTATATTGTCTCTTATCGTGCTTTTCTACCTGGCTTTCAAAATGATTTACCACTTATTATCGCTATCGTTCAACTTGAAAAGGTACCTCAAGTGAAATTGATTGGGAATGTACGGCAGTGTTCACCAGATGAAATTGAAATAGGCATGAATGTGAAAATGGTTTGGGAGGATCTTACAGATGAGCGTGCATTACCACAATGGATTAAGGCATAATACTGCAAGTTGATTTTATAAGGAGGAGATTTTTTTGGACTTTTCTTTTACTAAGAAAGAAGAAGAATTTCGCAAAGAATTGAGGGCATGGCTAGAAAAAAATTTACCAGAAAGCTGGTTAGCTGGAAATAGAAACCTTCCTAAAGATGAAGTTGAATATTCTCATTTTCTAAGAGATTGGCAAAGAAAACTATATGAAGGTGGCTGGGCTGCTATTGCTTGGCCAGAAAAGTATGGTGGTCGTGATGCGACATTAATGGAAGAGATTATTTATCAACAAGAGATGGTACGAGTTAAAGCTCCTCCACTCGTCAATTATGTCGGAATTCATATGGTTGGACCAACTCTTATGCAAATAGGTTCAGAAGAACAAAAATCAAAGTATATTCAAAAAATATTAACGGGAGAAGAAGTGTGGTGTCAAGGATACTCGGAACCAAACGCTGGTTCAGATTTAGCTGCGATTCAAACAAGTGCTGTAAAAGTGGGAGATCATTGGAAGATTAATGGTCAAAAGGTTTGGACTAGTTTTGGTCACTTAGCAGATCGATGTTTTCTGCTTGCACGAACAAGTCGAATGGAGAAGAAGCATAAAGGAATTACGGTGTTTCTATTAGATATGAATCAACCAGGGGTAGAAACTAGACCGATTATTCAAATGGATGGGCAGCATGATTTTAATGAAGTGTATTTAAATGATGCAGTAGCTTATGATTCCGATATTGTAGGAGCAGTAGATGAAGGGTGGAAAGTAACAATTGCACTACTTATGCATGAGCGAACAGGAATAGGAGGGCAAGTGTTCACTTTAGAACAGCAATTTAACGATCTTGTGAAGCTATCGATGGAACTAAGTGAAGACGGGCAGCCATTGATGAAAAATCCTTTTACTCGAAAAAAAATGGTGGACTTATATACTCGTTCGCGCGGTTCACTTCTGAATTATTATCGGAATCTTACGAAAACATTAAAAAATGGTCATCCAGGAGCAGAAGGTTCAATGGATAAATTATTGGTTAGTGAGTTGACAAAAGAAATGTTTGCACATTCCATTTCTATGCAAGGACATCAAGGCGTTTTATGGAAAGAGGATGCTGTGGCGGCTAACTCGTATTGGCAAGATAATTTTCTCTATTCTTTTGGGATGACAATTGGTGGTGGAACAAGTGAAGTTCAAAAAAATACGATTGCAGAAAGAATTCTTGGTTTACCAAAAGATTTAGGACGTTAGACAAAATGGAGGTGTATAATCGATGGATTTTTCATTAAATCAAGAACAAGAAATGTTTCGTGGGTATGTTCGAAAGTATTTAGATGATGTTGGACAAACGAAGATTGCTAGAGATTTTATAAAATATGAAATAGATTCATATCAATCGCTTTTATCTGGTTTAGCAGAATTAGGATGTTCCAGCGTTAATATTTCGGAAAAGTATGAAGGAATGGGACTTGGAGCATTAGATTTGGTTCCTGTTCTAGAAGAAATGGGTCGTGCATTATTGCCAGGATTGTTTTTAGAAACGAATGCTATAGCTGTTCCGTTACTAGAACAGTTTGGCACGGAAGAACAAAAAGAAAAGTACTTACCGAAGATTTCAAGTGGAGCCTCTACCTTCTCTTTAGCATGGTTAGAACGAGAGGGAAACTACAGGCCATCTAGTATTCAAATGAATGCACAGCAAGATGGTGAGGTACTTATACTAAACGGCATAAAAACGTTGGTTCCAGATGCAGAAATGGCAGATAGTTTTATTGTTCTTGTTCGAACTAGTAAAGGTGATGGTGAGAAGGGTATTTCATTGGTCATTGTTGATCGTTTAGAAACAAATATGACGATTCAAAGTCAAAAAAACATAGATGAAACACGCTGGTTAGCCGAAATTACATTTCAAGATGTTCATATACCAAAGAGTCAAATACTAGGTCCGATTCATGAAGGTTGGCAAGTTATTCAGGAAGGATTACTTTCATTTAATGCTGCACTTTGTGCTGTAATAGTTGGTGGAATAGAGCGAGTAGTTGAAATGTCTGCCGAGTATGCCAAAATTCGTGAGCAGTTCGGTCAGCCAATTGGCAGATTTCAAGCGATTAAACACAAAATAGTAGATATGAAGATGGATCTAGAGACGGCGAGATCTTTAGCTTACTACGCAAATTGGGCGTTAGAAACTGGTGCTGAAGATCGAGTACAAGCGATTTTTAGTGCTCGTATTTTTGCAACAGAAGCATTTATACGAGCCTCATCGGACAATATTCAAATACATGGTGGAATTGGCTTTACAGAAGAAATGGATTGCCATTTATATGTAAAGCGTGCTAGATATTATGAAAATTACCTAGGAAATACCCAGCATTATTATGAACAAACAGCCATGGCACTCGGTTGGTAAAAGTGTGAGAATTATCCTCCGTGAATAAATATAAGGGAATAAGTCTATAAAAATTCTTAATAAGGTAGGGGATGAATATTGAAAATAGCAAATGAAATTAGAGAGTTTCATAACTTGATCAATGGAAATCTAGTGTCTGCTTCTTCGGGAAAAACAATGGAAAGTATTGATCCATCAACAGGTAAGGTATGGGCGGAAATTCCCTGTAGTTCAAAACAGGATACAGAAAAAGCGATAGCCGCTGCTCGTCAAGCTTTCCCAGCGTGGTCTTCTATTTCAGCTATGGAGCGCGCAGCGTATTTAAGACGTATTGGTGATTTAATTGCTCAGTATGGTAATAAATTAGCTGAGTTAGAAACGAGAGGGAATGGATGGGTGATTCGGGAGACGAGTTATGGGCTTATCCCAAGTTTAACAAGCATCTGGTATGATGCAGCAGGAGCAACTGCTGTAGGAAGTAGAGGGGAAACAGTCCAATTAGGACCTGCAAGTATAGGGTATACACTTCGTGAGCCGTTAGGAGTAGTTGTCGGCATTCTTCCTTGGAATGCCCCGCTCTTTACTTTTACAATCAAGGCAGCTTACGCGCTCGCCGCGGGGAATACGGTTATTATTAAACCTTCAGAACTTGCTGCTGTTTCTTCCTTACGATACGGTGAATTACTTAATCAAATTCTCCCACCAGGTGTTCTGAATGTGGTGTCAGGAACGGGACATGAAGTAGGTGAGACGTTAGTAAGTCACCGTGATGTGAATAAAGTAAGTTTAACTGGTTCTGGAAAGACTGCAAGAGCCATTGCTCAATCTATTGCTCGTTCCCCAAAACCGTTGACTTTGGAGCTTGGTGGGAAATCACCTAATATTGTATTTGATGATGCCAATCTAGAAAAAGCAGTTGAAGGGATAACGACAAATAGTATATTTACTGGTAATGCCGGTCAAATTTGTGTCGCAGGATCGAGGATACTTATTCAAAGGACAATATTTGAAAAGATGTTAACCATGATGAAAGACGTGATTACTAAGAATACTAAGTTAGGGGACCCATTGAATTTAGAAACCACGATGGGCCCGGTTGCTAATCTAGCACAATATAAAACGGTTTGTTCTTATATAGAACTTGGAGAAAAGGAAGGAGGGGAAATTCTATTTGGCGGTCGTCATGGAGGAGCTTCTCTTCTGCCAGATAATCCTCGATTTACAAATGGATATTGGGTTGAACCTACTTTAATCCGAGTAAATAGTAACTCTTTACGTATATGTCAAGAAGAAGTCTTTGGTCCGGTTGCAATTGTGATGCCATTTGATACAGAAGAAGAAGCTATAGCTATAGCAAATGATACGGCTTTTGGTCTTGGAGCGGGAGTTTGGACGACTAATCTTGATCGTGCTCATCGTATGATGCGAAAGCTTGAATCAGGAAACATCTGGGTGAATACGTATCGCAGAGTAGGACCTGAGTTACCATTTGGTGGGATGAAGGATAGTGGTTATGGTACGGATTCAATATTAGAAAATACACGTGAAAAATCTTGTGTTATTGAGATAGAGTCATAATTTCATTAGTAGACTAATGGGGGATACTGCCATTTCAAGAAAGAGAGGAGTAAGAGACAGCAATTGTCCCTAAAGCTTTGATTAGTGAGATACAGTAACTGTACTTACATCTGTTAAGCTTAAAAACAAGGAGTGATCTAATATTGGATGAGAAATTAATTAGAAGAGCCTTTCACTTTTTATGTTTGGGGACGTTACTAATTGTTTTTGCTGAGGCTACACATATACCAGCCTATCCAAAAATGCTAGAACACTTTAATTTAGGTGCAGGGCATGCGGTTTGGATGCAATTAGGTTTTGCTTTAGGGTTGACTGGTTTTCAACCTTTAATGGGTTGGTTAGCAGATTATTTTGGGCAGAAAAAAGTGATTCTGCTTGGTGCAGCACTTATGGCATTTGGATCATGCTTGGTAGCGCTCGCACCAGCTTTTTGGGTAATGGTTTTAGGACTTTTTTTCAAAGGCGTGTCAGGAGCTGCTGTCGTTCCTATCGGTGTAACGTATGCTGGAAAGTATTTTAATGATGAGCAACGTGGAAAGGCACTTGGTTTATTTGGATTTTATTCTGTTGTAGGTGCTATACTAGGACCTGTATTAAGTGGAATCTTTGTTGACAATCTAGGATGGTCCTCCAACTTTTGGGTTTGCGCGCTCTTTGGTTTGTTAGCAGTTGTTTTATTTTTAATCGGTGTACCAAATACTAAGGGAGAAAAATCAATTTCTTTTGATTTTTTAGGCGTATTATTCGTGTTTTTAATATTGGGAAGTCTCTTAACGATACCGACGTTCATTAACAATTATGGTTTTTCTTCTTGGATGTGGCTGCCATCCTTTATTGTTTTTGTCCTTGCTTTCTTATTTTTAATTGTTATTGAAAAAAGACAGAAAGAGCCTCTGTTAGATATTAATTATGCGACTACACGACACTTTTGGGTACCTTCAGTGATTGCGATTTTGATGTTTGTAACATTCAGCAGCGTCTTATTTTTACTAACGTTCTTTATTCAGAATGTGCAAGGGAAGTCTTCAACAATGGTAGGGCTGTTAGAGTTACCACTTTTCCTAACGATGGCAATAGCTAATTTATTAAGTGGTAGGTTGATGAGTAAGTTTTCTGCTCGTTCGATGATCGGGTCAAGTATTGTTTTGCTCGTTGCAGGGGTAGGGATGCTAACTTTGGCAAATAAAGATACCTCCTTTTTATATTTATTTGTGTCTATGAGTTTAATTGGAATGGCTATAGGCATGGTTGGACCTGTAATAAGGAATGTAATTGTGTCAAAAGCAGATCCTTCTCGTCTTGGAGTTATTACTTTTACTTATATCACAATTGAAAATGTAGCATCTCGTGTAGGTGCTTCTTTCGCCATAGTGATGTTTGCGTTATTTGCTGCTGGAGGAAACTCAGTAGGCGCTCTTTCTACTACGGCACTTATACTAGCCGTTTTCTCAGCAATTTCTTTCATATTTCTTGTACTCATTCCAAAAAGGGTAGAGGGAATCCAAGGAGTAAATCGAGCATTGCAAACACATAAAGAGACGAATCTCGAAGAAGTAGATACAATAAGTTGATAATACAAGTAATAAACCCGATGCTTATAATCGGGTTTATTACTTGACTATGTTTGTTATAGAATCTTAGTTTGAAAGCCGATAACAATGATTCAGAGGACCATTTCCTTTTCCAAGATTCAGCTGATCCTGAAGAGCTCCAGTTAAATAGTCTTTCGCATACTGAATACTCATGTTGACATCGTGTCCATCGGCTAAGTTACAGGCAATGGCGGAAGAAAGAGTACAACCTGTTCCGTGTGTATTAGGATTTTCAATTTTAACACCTGTAAACCAGGTGAACTGGCCATTACTATACAGTAAGTCATCGGCACTATCTAGGAGATGGCCGCCTTTAATAAGGATATTGCCTTGATAATGCTTGGCTATTTGAATAGCGGCTTTTTGCATATCCTCTTTTGTTTCAATTTTCATCCCGCCGCATAGACATTCGGCTTCGGGAATATTTGGTGTAATCAGAGTTGCAAGCGGGAGAAGCTTTGTAATAAGAACATCCATTGCATCCTTACTTAATAATGGGCTGCCGCTTGTTGAAATCATGACAGGATCGACAACAATATGCTTCGGTTTGTATTCTTTTAGTTTTTCGACAATCACTTCAATAATGTGCGGGGAAGACACCATACCTATTTTCACACTGTCTGGAAAGATATCGTTCATAATGCTGTCTAGTTGTTGTCCTACAAACTCAGGTGTTGCCTCGAGTACACTATCTACTCCTGTTGTGTTTTGAGCAGTAAGCGCTGTAATAGCAGTCATCGCGTACATTTTGTGAGCGGTAATCGTTTTAATATCAGCTTGAATGCCTGCTCCGCCGCTGCTATCGGAACCAGCAATACTTAATACTTTTTTCATCATCCATCCCTCTAATCTAGTTATTTTCGTGATTGACTATTTGCTTTGAGAGAGCAAGCAGTTCCTGGCTTGCTTTTTTGATATCTTGTTTAGCAAAAATCGCTGAAACAACAGCAACTCCATCAATACCGCTGCCGCTTAGTTGTAAAATGTTTTTTTCATTAATTCCACCAATTGCAACGACAGGAATGGAAACACTTTGACAAATAGCCTCTAAAGTACGCAAGGGTAGTGCAGTAGCATCGAGTTTCGTTGAAGTCGTAAAAACAGCACCTACACCTACATAATCTGCTCCACCTTTTTCAGCTAGACGGGCTTGTTCAACGGTTTGAACCGATACACCAAGTATTTTGTCATCACCAATTATATTTCTTGCTGTTGATAGATCCATATCGTCTTGTCCAATGTGAATCCCATCAGCAGCGCATGCAATGGCGACTTCTACATTATCATTGATGACAAATGGAACGTTATAAGCGTCTGTTATTTTTTTTATTTGCTGTGCTTCTTTTAAAAAGTCCTCATAAGGTAGATTCTTTTCACGTAACTGAATAAATGTTGCCCCGCCTTGAATCGTTTGTTCTACTTGTTCAGCTAAAGACTGTTCTCCAAGCCAAGCTCTATCTGTTACGGCATACAAAAGCATAGATTGTTTATCTACTTTCAATTTTCATGCCCTCCTTTAATAGAGAAGAATCAAGTTTACTTACATAATCAATGAAGTGCGTTCTAAAGCTTGAAGTGCCTCCACCTGTAGCTATTGTTTTTTGATAAGCAAGTTCGCCGCTAAGTCCCATTGCACAGACAGCTGCGGCTGTGCTATCTATTAGTTGCTCTGGATTGGCTCCACAATAAGCACCGATTACAGCAGAGAGCATACAACCTGATCCGGTGATTTTCGACATCATTGGGTGCCCATTTTTAATGATGTACGCTTTTTCGTGGTGAACAACCAGGTCGGTAGCGCCTGTTGTAGCAATAACAGCACCTGTTCCAATGCTTAAATCTTTTGTAAGTTGAATAATTTCATTTATATTTTCATCTTCAATACTTTCAGCCGCATCGACACCTTTTGTTAATCCACTTCCTGCGTAAATCGTTTTAATTTCAGAAATATTGCCTCTAATAACGGAAAACTTCACTTCTTCTAGTAGTTTAAACGTCATATTTGTTCTTAGTTTAGAAGCACCAGCACCGACAGGGTCTAAAATAACAGGAAGACCGAGTTCATTTGCTTTTTTCCCTGCTTTAATCATCGAGAGAATGGTTCGTGCATTGAGCGTACCAATATTAAGGACGAGACTGCTGCAAATACTCGTAATTTCCTCTACTTCGGTTAAATCATCTGCCATAATAGGAGATCCGCCGCAGGCCAAGACAATATTAGCCACATCGTTGACCGTTACATAATTGGTAATATTATGTACTAAAGGTGTTTGCATAGCTACATTTTCTAAAATATTTTCAAACATATAGATACTCCTCCGTTGGTTGATTTATCTACTAACTAATTGAAATGAAAAAATGCGATATACCAAAAAGGTGCATCGCATTCATAGACTATCATTTATGACATTCGATTCCCTACGTTGGCATTATCCAAATCAGGTTAAAGGGTTAAAGCTACATTTCGCTTACTCTCAGCCCACATGTGCAAGCTCCCCTACTATTTACATTCTATCTATTATTTTAGCATATTTCTTGATATAGAGTACTCTTCTTTCATTAAATTAAGTTTTTCTCTATGCATCTTTTCTGAAAGATGTGTGAGCCAAAATTACGTTATCAATAATATTGTTTAATAAAGTGAGGGGTTCCTTCATCGATCACGGATGGTTAGTTGACCAATCGAATCTTTACTACAAAAGCGAGGCGACTGTTCAGTTTAGACAAGCATTTCATCTTATGACCTCGAGGGGCTAGGAGTCGTAGCTAGATGAGGGCAGTCGTCCCCCGCCTATCTTCTTTGTTTTCCCATACGCTTGAGGTGGGGGTCTTACTGCCCGTTAAGTGTGAGGGAAAAAATCTGTTAAAGTATTAGGATTTTTTCAGTAGTAGGCTCATATTCTAATAGGGGTGATGTGATGGTAGAAAATACGTTCGGGAAAATTTGTACATATGATCAAGTTAAGCCGTTATTTAAAGATAATCAATCCATTTTATTCGGTGGATTTGGCGGGGTCGGCACGCCGCCAGGGCTAGTAAATTTGATTTTAGAAACAAACGTTCAAAACTTACTTCTTATCGGCAATGATGCAGGATTTCCGAATATCGGAATAGGAAAAATTGTGACGGCAAAAAGGGCATGCAAAATGATAGTATCTCATATTGGCTCGAATCCAAACGCCGGTGCATTTATGCAGAATGGTGAACTAGAGATTGAGTTTTCGCCGCAAGGCACGCTTGTTGAACGAATTAGAGCAGGGGGGATGGGGCTTGGCGGGGTGTTAACAGATATCGGATTAGATGCAGAATTTGTTAATCAAGGGAAACAAGTAGTAGCACTAGATAACAAGAAGTATCTTGTTGAACCCGCATTAACGGCTGAAATTGCAATTGTGTATGCGAAACGATGTGACCCGTATGGCAATTTAGTGTTTGATAAAAGTGCCCGCAATACGAATCCTCTTATTGCAATGGCAGGAGCCATCACGATTGTTGAAGTAGATGAAATTGTACCGCTTGGTGCTTTAAATCCAGATCATATTGTGACTCCGGGGGCATTTGTTGATTATATCGTTCCATCGAAAGGAGTGGATTGGAAATGGGCATGGGAGATGGTATTCGACAAACATTAGCCAAACGTGCTGCTGAGGAAATTTCTGATGGTATGCTTGTCAATTTAGGGATTGGCATTCCATCACTCGTTCCAGATTATTTGCCCAAAAGTCATAACGTTATGTTTCATGCAGAGAATGGAATTGTTGGAATCAGCCATTCCCCGCCGTATGAAGAGGCGGATGAGCATTTATGTAACGCTGGAGGTTATCCGATTACGGTGAAAAGCGGGGCATCTTATTGTGATAGTGCTGTTGCATTTGGAATGATTCGACGCGGACTTGTTGATGTAACGATTTTAGGGGCGCTGCAAGTAAGTGAGGCAGGTGATTTAGCGAATTGGATTGTTCCGGGGAAAAGGGTTCCAGGGATGGGGGGCGCGATGGAACTCGCAGCAAAAGCGAACAAAGTGATTGTATTGATGAATCATACGGATAAAAACGGTCAATCGAAATTACTTAAAACATGCACGTTACCGTTAACGGCAAAAAGATGTGTCCATATGGTCATTACCGATTTAGGGGTTTTTTCGGTAAGGGACACAGGATTAATCTTAACTGATTTGTATGAACCATATACCGTAGAGGAAGTACGAAAGCGAACAGAAGCCTCATTTGATGTTGCCGAACAGCTCCGTATCCTACAAAAATAAGGAGTGTGATGTAAATGGCCTATCAGCAGCAAATCTCAACATGGTTACAAGAGCATCGAAAAAATGGGATTCAACTATTACAAAAGCTTGTTCAAGAGCCTAGTAAACGTTATCAGGAAGAAGGTGCCCAAGCCATCGTTGTTGAAAAATGCCGTGAATTGGGCTTAGCTATAGATTTATGGGAAATTGGTGATGAAACGTTACGCAGTCATCACCATTTTTATTGTGATCGTCATAATTTTCAAGGAAATCCAAATCTTGTTGCTGTTAAAAAGGGCAGAGGCGGTGGCAAATCTCTGATTTTAAATGGTCATATTGATGTTGTTCCAGAAGGAGATCATGCGCGTTGGGATGACGATCCGTATAGCGGGATTTTAAGAGAAAACAAAGTATACGGGCGAGGAACGACTGATATGAAAGGTGGAAATGTTGCTTTATTATTAGCTATTGAGGCAATTACGGCTTTAGATATTCCGTTAAAGGGTGATCTTATATTTCAAAGTGTGATTGAAGAAGAAAGTGGAGGTGCTGGTACATTAGCAGCGATTTTACGAGGGTATAAGGCAGATGGAGCCATTATCCCAGAGCCTACCAATTTAAAGTTGTTTCCTGTTCAACAAGGATCGATGTGGTTTCGACTCATTGTGAAAGGAAAGTCTGCCCATGGCGGTACAAGGTATGAAGGGGAGAGTTCGATTGATCTTATGACGAATGTTTTACATGAGATTAAAGAGCTAGAGAATGAACGCAATCAGCAATGGAAGCAGCATCCTCTTTATCAAAAAATACCGATTCCGATTCCCATTAATGTTGGAAAAATGGAAAGTGGGAATTGGCCATCTTCCGTTCCAGAGACAGCTATTGTCGAAGGACGATTTGGCATCGCCCCAACGGAAACGATGGAGGAAGCGAAAAACTCACTGGAGACGATGATTGAAAGGCTCAATCAAACAGATTCTTGGTTTCGCACAAAGCCAATAGAAATCGAATGGTTTGGAGCGAGGTGGCTTCCGGGAAGTATGGACCTAGAGCATGCCCTTTTAAAAACGGTTGCTTATGCTTTTCAGAACGTGCAAGGAGTGGAGCCGATTATTGAAGCATCACCATGGGGAACCGATGGCGGGTATTTATCAACAGTAGGAAACATTCCGACGTTAGTGTTTGGACCAGGAGAAACGAAGCTGGCGCATGATACGAATGAATATATTGAAGTCGATAAAATGATGGCCGCCGCTGAAATTATTGCGCTCACCATTCTAGAGTGGTGCGAAGTTGCAGAAAATGTGTAATGATATAGCAGAGGTTATGAGAATTTGATTCTTTAGTGAAAGAGAAGCTTTTGATAGGAAAAGAGGAAACAATCATGAATCTAGATATATTCGAAAAAAAAATCCAGAAACGGGGCTATTCCATTACTTTGACAATGGATCGGTTTAATAAGCGGGTGCGTGTAGAAGACTACCTTGGTCATTTCGCTAGCTGTGTAGAGGAAGCTCTTCTTGCAGTAGCTGAGATTTCTGCCGAAAAACTGATTTTTAAGATACGTAAGGAAAATATAATCGACTTAATGATGCATGGTTTTGTATATGAAGCAATGATTGATAAGTTTTATCTTGGCAGCGATTGTCATTTTCTTGTGAAATACTTTTCCGCCGAGAGAAGAGTGAATGAACATTGGATAAAAGAAGATGAAATCATTCAAAATGTAGCAGCGTTACCCAAGCATGTCACATTATCAAGCCCTCCGAGAGGATATGAAGTACGGAAGGCGACCGTAGCCGATGCTGTGATGCTTGCTGAGCTGTATCGGGCGGTATTTGAAGTGTATCCAACGCCGATGAATGATCCGGAATATATTCAAAAATGTATAAAAGGCGATACCGTTTTTTATGTGTATACGTATGAAGAGAAAATTATAAGTGCTGCTTCGGCTGAAATAAACCGTTTTTATCATAATGCGGAAATTACCGACTGTGCGACATTGCCCGAACATCGGCAGTTTGGCTTGATGAAGCATTTGATTGTCAAATTAGAAGAAGAGTTACTTGCCCAGGAAATATATTGCGTATATTCGATTGCTAGAGCGCTTTCATTTGGGATGAATGCTGCGCTTCATCAACAAGGCTATGAATACCGCGGGCGCCTTGCGAATAACTGTTATATTTTTGACAAGCTGGAGGACATGAATATGTGGGTAAAGTCCATTGTTTGAGTGCTGAAATATCGGCAGCTTTTTGACAAGTTTTCAGCATTTCTTCATATATATCTAGTAAGAACGTATGAAGGAGGGGGACCTTGTCAGCATCTTATTCAGAAAAAATTTTAGAAGCCATTTTGGCAAGTATTGATGAAGGTATTCATGTAATTGATTTAGAAGGGAATACCATTTTTTATAATGAAGTCGCTGCAGCGAATGATGGAATGAAAGTTTCTGAAGTACTGAACGTTCCATTACTGCAAGTCTTTCCATCGTTAACGGAAAAATCTTCTACGTTACTTCAGGTGATTCAAACAGGAAAACCAATTTATCACAAAGAGCAGTCTTATATGAATATTCATGGTAAAAAAATTGAAACGGTTAGCTCGACATTACCTATTTATGTCGATGATATGCTTATTGGTGCCGTTGAAATTGCGAAAGACTATTCAAGTTTAAAGGAGCTATCACAGCGATTAATAGATATTCAAGCAGCAGGAAAGCCCAAGAAAGCACAAGCGAATAGTACGGTATACACATTTTCCGATTTATTAACGAATAATCCTGATTTTCAACAAATTATTTCGCAAGGAAAAAAAGCGGCACAATCTTCCTCATCCATATTGGTGTATGGCGAAAGCGGGGTTGGGAAGGAGCTGTTTGTTCAAAGCATTCATCATGCTTCGCCTCGAAGAACGTCACCATTTATCGCACAAAATTGTGCCGCACTCCCAGAATCGCTGCTGGAATCTTTATTATTCGGTACAGCGAAAGGAAGCTATACAGGAGCTGTTGAACGACAAGGTTTATTTGAATTAGCGAATGGAGGAACGTTATTTTTAGATGAGCTTCAGTCGATGCCAATCGAATTACAAGCTAAGCTATTGCGCGTATTAGAAGATGGGGTTGTTCGGAGAATTGGAGGTACGAAAAGCACGGTTGTGGATGTACGTGTAATTGCAGCCATGAATGTTCCACCAAAGAAGGCCATTGAAGCGAGTCAGCTGCGACCGGATTTATATTACCGCCTAAATATATTAAGCTATGAACTACCGCCATTAAGAAAGCGCCCGGAAGATATTGTTCTTCTTAGTGAGCACTTTATCGAGGAGTTTAATCGAAAGCTCCGTCGCCATATTGAAGGAATAAGCAATGACGTACGTGATCTGTTATTGCACTATCACTGGCCTGGAAATGTACGCGAGTTAAAGCATGCAATTGAATATATGATTAATACAGCTGAGACGAAAGAGCTGACGATTGCAGATGTCCCGCTCTTTTTACAAAATCATTCCCCTGAAGCGGCGAAGTTACTTCCATTGCGAGAAGCGTTAAAGGAAACGGAGTCAAAGCTCATTACAGAAGCGTTGCTGCAAACGAATGGGAATGTGCTGCAAGCATCCAAGCTTCTCAACGTGCCTCGTCAAACACTTCAATATAAAATACAAAAATATAGGAATGTTTCTGAACCCAGATCAAAATGATTCTGGGTTTTTTGGTCATTTGGGCATGCTTCTTGCATTTACTATCAGTATCAACACTTCGGGGGGAATGAGCATGTTACATGACTTATATAAGCCAAAGCGTCATTGGAAGGATATTGAACTATGGAAAGATGTCACTGACGAGCAATGGAATAACTGGCTCTGGCAGTTAACGAATACAATTAGAACCGTTGATGATTTAAAGAAGGTCGTTCATTTGACACCGGATGAGGAAGAAGGAGTACGGATTTCTACAAAGACGATTCCGCTTAATATTACGCCATATTATGCATCTTTAATGAATCCTGACGATTCGCGTTGTCCAATTCGCATGCAATCCGTGCCGATTTCAGCAGAAATGCATAAAACAAAATATGATATGGAAGATCCACTTCATGAAGATGAAGATTCGCCCGTAGCGGGACTGACTCATCGTTATCCAGATCGCGTATTGTTTTTAGTAACGAATCAATGCTCGATGTATTGCCGCTATTGCACAAGAAGACGTTTCTCCGGCCAAATTGGGATGGGAGTGCCGAAGAAGCAGTTAGATGCGGCCATTCAATATATCCGTGACATACCGGCTGTTCGCGATGTTCTTTTATCAGGTGGAGATGGACTGCTTATTAATGACACAATCCTTGAATACATTTTGAAAAATTTGCGCGATATTCCTCACGTTGAAATTATTCGTATCGGTACGCGTGCACCGGTTGTTTTTCCACAACGAATTACGGAGAATTTATGTAATATTTTAAAGAAATATCATCCTGTTTGGTTGAATACTCATTTTAATACGTCAATTGAAATTACGGAGGAATCGAAGCTAGCCTGTGAAATGCTGGCAAATGCCGGAGTACCGGTTGGCAATCAAGCCGTTATTTTAGCAGGCATTAATGACAGTGTGGCGATTATGAAAAAGTTGATGCACGATTTAGTGAAAATCCGCGTTCGCCCTTACTATATTTATCAATGTGATTTATCAGAAGGAATCGGCCATTTCCGTGCACCGATTTCTAAAGGTATTGAAATTATTGAGGGATTGCGCGGGCACACTTCTGGTTATGCTGTTCCGACTTTCGTGGTTGACGCTCCTGGAGGCGGCGGGAAAATTACGTTACAGCCAAATTATATTCTTTCACAATCTCCTACAAAAACGGTTCTACGAAATTTTGAAGGTGTGATTACGACGTACCCTGAGCCAGAGAACTATACCCCAGGTCTTGCCGATGATTATTTTAAAGGTGTTTATCCAAATGCAGAGGAGAAGCGTTCGGATATTGGCATTTCAGGATTGATGAATGATACCGAATTTAACTTAGTTCCAAAAGGATTAAAACGTCTGGATCGTCGTGAAGCATACGAAACAAACCCAGCACATACGTCCCTCAAAGACCAACGCGAAAAGCGTGATCAATTAAAAGAAAAGAAATTCCAAGCACAGCAAAAAAAGAACAAAGGGGAGAAGTAAATGGAAACTTGTCCTTGGTGTGAAGAAGGTACTCTTTCCTCTGTCACAGATACGGTTTACTGGGAATTGCCGGATGGAACACGAGCGGTCGAAATTACGGAAACACCGTCCGTTCTTTGCGGCCACTGTCAGGCGTTGTTCCAAAGCGATGAAACGGTAAAGGAAATTGAAGATCAATTGTTTTTAATTGATACGAAGCAGTTAGGGAAACAGACGAAATATGAAGACTTATTGAAGATGAAGAGGTTGTTGAAGCGGAATTATTTTGATTTTTCGTAGAAGAAGAGAATAGAAGGTTAAAAACATATATTCCTGTGTGAAATGGGGATATATGTTTTTTTATGGCCTGAATTTTTTGGGGAATGAATGGTTAATTAAAAAGAGGAATTGTAACGGCTAATAATAGTAACCCATTCAGATATATAGAATTCAGTCATGTTTTTTTATTCAAAAGCCAGATTGTGGAGCAATGCCTTTAAAGAAAATTCTAGGTTAACGTTTAGAAGAAATTGTGAAGTTTTATATTTAAAATAGGAGTTGTTGTTGCATCCTTTTTGTGTTAAGTTGCGAGCTCTTTAAGAATTTAGGAACTGCTCCTTGTATAAATAGTGGCAGCAAAAAACAAACTAATCCCTGATGTTTCTTACTCAGGAGGAAAATATGTGAATACATTGAACTACCCACCACTTAGCTAACGCTTGAAGTGGGGGATTCCTACGAACACCAGTGTATCCACTAGTTATGGAGTAGGCTCTACCCGTAGTCCCTACGGTGAAAGCAAAAATATCTTGTACGTTGACTCACCACACTCCCTACTCTGCTTGGTTTTCGCTACTTCGATGAGTGTGGGCGATTAGAACGTTGAAGATTTTACCTAGCAGACGTTTTTCCTGCTAGAACCCATATCTTCAGTTTTCAAAGAACAACTTACAAGTATAGAATAGCACATATGTTCGTTCTTTTCAACCATTTTGTCTAAAGCCAACCGACATTCATCCCCCACTTACTCATTGGGCTACACCCTTCACAATCCTTGAAGTGGGAGTCTTCTGTCGGGAAATGATAAATAATCACTTAGAAAAATTCGAATAGGTTTTCCCTTTCCATACTAATCACGCCCTTTTTAGAGTACTAGTATCAGTATGTTTGAGTTTGGAAGATTACTTGAATTTATTCTAAATTTTTGCACAAGAATCGCCTTAATATGGTAAAATTTAATATATTACAATATTTAGGGGGATATATGTTAATAGAACCTATAGAACGTTCTATTAAAAGAAACCTTAACCCTAATTGAAAAACAGCCAGTCAAAATGTATTGGCGGTTACATATGAAAAAAGTAGAAATAAGCAAAGCAATCGTCTTAGAAGGAAAAGACCTAGGGAGGAAAGTAAAAAAATGATTAAAAATATTGCCATTATTGGTTCGGGGGTAATGGGGAGCAGCATTGCCCAATCTTTTGCAGCTAGTGGTTATTCTGTCACGATAAATGATTTAAATGAAGAGTTGTTACAAAAATCAAAAAATCGGATTTCGGAAAATTTGTCACTAACTGTGGAAGAAGTAGGACTAGATGAGGAACAAAAGCAATCTGATTTAGCGAATATTTACTATACTACAGATTTAGAAGAAGCTGTTAAGGAAGCTGATTTTATCATTGAAGCTATTCCGGAAGTCATTGAGTGGAAGTGGGAGCTTTATGAAAAATTGGAACGAATAATGAAGGCGGATGCCATCGTGGCTTCCAATACATCCACGTTTCCAATCTCACGTTTAATGGAAAAGGCTTCTTTTGCAGATCGAATGGTGATTACGCATTTCTTTAATCCTGGCCATTTAGTCCCGTTAGTTGAAATTGTGAAGCATCCTCAAACAAAAGAGACGATTGTTGATGAGACACTGGATCTTATTAGCAAGATTGGTAAATCGCCAATTCTTCTAAAGAAAGAAATTTCCGGCTTTATTGCTAATCGTTTGCAGACAGCCTTAATGCGCGAAGCATTTTATTTGTTAAAAGAAGGTGTAGCCAGTGCACGGGATATCGATACAGCAATAACAGATGGACCAGGGTTTCGTTGGGCGTTTACAGGGCCGATTGAAATTGCAGACTTTGGCGGACTGGATACGTGGCAGCGAGTGTTTGAAAATGTAGCTCCTGATTTAAATCAAAGTGTGGAAGCCCCTGAAATCATTCGAGAGTTGGTTGAACAAGGAAAGCTAGGAACAAAATCAGGGGAAGGCATTTATCAATATGATGATATGCTCGTTTCCCAAAAGCTTAATGAAAGAGACCGTAATTTTATTAAACTTGGAAAAATGAAGCTTGAGGCCCTTCTACAACAGACTAAAGCATAAAGTTTAAAAGAAATGATAAAGTGAAACTTCCATCAGTGGGGTCTTATTGCCCGTTAAGAATAGGATAAACCTGATGGTGTGTATGAATTTAAAAGAAAGTATACTTCTCATTGCAAAAAACCTGTCTCAATAAAATTTCAAGGCAGGTCTTTTTGTACGTTATGGAATATTTTTTATAGCAGAATGTAATTGATTAAATATTGTGTCGTAAAGTATTGACAATACGAATTGATGTATGTTAAATTTATCTCAAGTTAGAGATAATTGATTTCGTAATAATTTATTTAAAAATGATGGAATGTACAGCTTTTAAATTTTTTTAAATATATATCTCAGTTTCGAGATAAAAAATGGAGGAATTTTAAAATGGCAAAATGGACAGTAGATCAATCACACTCAAGCGTAGGGTTTGAAGTAAAACATATGATGGTATCAAAGGTAAAAGGACAATTCGATTCTTATACAGCAGACGTAGAAGCTGCAGATTTAGCAGATTTAACTACAGCTTCAATTGCATTCAAATTTGACGTTGCAAGCATCAACACACGCAGCGAAGATCGTGATAACCACTTAAAATCGGCAGACTTTTTTGATGTAGAAACATATCCAACAATTGATTTTAAATCAACAAACATTACAAAAGCTGGAGATGATTACAAAGTAACTGGTGACTTAACTATTAAAGGCGTAACAAAACCAGTAACTTTTGATGTTGAATTTGGCGGTAAAGGTACGAACCCATGGGGAGTAGAAGTGTACGGATTTGAAGCAACAGCTAAAATTAACCGTGAAGAGTTCGATCTTACTTGGAATGCAGCACTTGAAACAGGTGGCGTACTTGTAGGGAAAGACATCAGAATCAAAGTTGAATTAGAAATCAACCCAGCAGCATAATTTTAGGCTATAAAATATTATGCTAATAATAAACCAATTCGTACATTTTCATTAGTGTCCGAATTGGTTTATTAAAACGAATGGGTCACATAGCGACAAGAAGTTAATTTTTACGTGTATATCTTGAATTCGAGATATTGGTAAAACGGAGGAATAAAAATGAACGAATTAAAAGGACTTCATCACGTAACAGCAATTACAAGCAGTGCAGAAAGGATTTATGAATTTTTTACTTATGTATTAGGCATGCGTTTAGTAAAGAAAACGGTGAACCAAGATGATATCAAAACATATCACTTATATTTCACAGATGATGTTGGTAGTCCAGGAACAGATATGACATTCTTCGATTTTCCTGGCATTCCGAAAGGGGTACATGGCACGAACGAAATTTCAAAAACGTCTTTTCGTGTACCAACTGATGCAGCATTAGATTATTGGGTAAAACGTTTTGATAAATACGAAGTAAAACATACGGGCATTAAAGAGCAATTTGGTAAGAAGACATTATCTTTTGTTGATTTTGATGATCAACAGTATCAACTCATTTCAGATGAACATAATCAAGGTGTCGCTTCTGGAACACCATGGCAAAAAGGACCGATTCCGTTAGAATATGCGATTACAGGGTTAGGACCAATTTTCGTTCGTACCTCTTATTATGATTATTTTAAAGAAGTGCTGGAGAAAGTGTTCTTCATGAGAGAAGTTGCCGGGGAAGGTTCATTCCACTTATTTGAGATGGGGGAAGGCGGAAACGGTGCACAAGTAATCGTCGAATATAATACAATTCTTCCGCAGGCTCGACAAGGCTTTGGTACAGTTCATCATACAGCATTCCGAGTGGATGAACGTACAGATTTAGATGCATGGCAACAACGTTTACATGAATTCCAATTACGAAACTCAGGTTATGTAGAGCGTTATTATTTTGGATCTTTATATACAAATGTTGCCCCTTCCATCTTATTTGAATTGGCAACGGATGGTCCTGGATTTATGGAGGATGAACGATACGAAACACTTGGTGAAAAATTATCTTTACCGCCATTCTTTGAACCAAAACGTGAACAAATCGAAAAAATAGTGAGACCAATCGATACTGTACGGAGTACGCTGACGATTGAAAAAGAATACTTGTAAGGGGGTGAAACAATAGAATGGGATTTTTAAATAAATTATTTGGAGCTGGACAAAAGGAGGAAGAAACAATGACAAAATTAAACATTGGTATTATTTTAGGATCTACACGTGAAGGGCGTGTAAGTCCACAAGTTGGTGCATGGGTAAAAGAATTAGCTGACAAACGCGATGACGCAAACTACACAATTATTGATATTGCAGATTACAAATTACCATTACTAGGTGAAGAAGGCGGAGATACTTCAGGCGCAGCAGCATGGTCTGAAATTATCGCAGCCCAAGACGGCTTCGTATTCATCGTTCAAGAATATAACCACTCAATTACAGGGGCACTTAAAAATGCATTAGATTATTTACGTGAAGAGTGGAACAACAAAGCGGCGGGCATTGTATCTTACGGTTCAGTAGGTGGTGCTCGTGCGGCAGAACACTTACGTGGTATTTTAGGTGAATTGTTAGTTGCAGATGTTCGCGTACATCCAGCATTATCTTTATTCACTGATTTTGAAAACGGTACGGACTTTAAACCAAAAGCAGTTCAAGAAGATTCAGTAAATCAAATGTTAGATCAATTAATTCCTTGGTCAAAAGCATTATTCACAATTCGCTAATGATACAGAAGTAAATCACTATAAATTACAACATGTGCCAGGCACATGTTGTAATTAAAAAATAAATATGAAGTTTGAGCAAAACGTTATCAAGTTAATTTCAGTAGGTCGATTGATTTTTCAAAAGGATTCAAAAGATTTAACAAATGTTGCTTAGCAATGAATATGGATTTCAAATGACGAAGATAATAGGTCGTGTATTGAAATGGGCTTTTAGGAGGAATAAATATTATGACGAAAGATTTTTACACTGCATTGAAAGAAAGACGTTCTTACTATGGAATCAATAAAGAGG
Organism: Peribacillus sp. Hz7; assembly: GCF_042136355.1. Lineage (NCBI taxonomy): Bacteria > Bacillati > Bacillota > Bacilli > Caryophanales > Bacillaceae > Peribacillus > Peribacillus sp. Hz7. Next base: position 18,725 of record NZ_JBHHJV010000002.1, on the reverse strand, counting down.
TACAAGTATCTGATGAAAGAATTAAAGAAATTGTTGAATTTGCTGTAAAATATACTCCATCTGCTTTCAACTCCCAAACTGCACGTCTTGTTGTATTAACAGGAGAAGCGCATGATAAATTATGGGACATTACGACTGAAACGTTAAGAAAAGTAGTCGGAGAAGCCGATTTCACAGCCACTCAGCAAAAAATGGATTCCTTTAAAGCTGGATACGGAACAGTATTATTCTTTGAAGATGAAGCAGTAGTTAAATCTCTTCAAGAACAATTCGTTACATATGCTGACAATTTCCCAATCTGGTCAAACCAAGCATCAGGTATGCACCAGTTAGTTGTATGGACAGCATTGGAAGCAGAAGGATTAGGAGCGTCTTTACAACATTATAATCCGCTAATTGATGAAGAAGTAAAAAAGGAATGGAATATCCCTGGGGAATATAAATTAATTGCCCAAATGCCATTTGGTAATCCAAATTCTCCACCAGGTGAAAAAGAATTCCAACCACTTGAAGATCGTGTTAAATTCTATAAATAAGGTGAACAGGAAGAAAGACGCCTAATAGTCTCTCCCTTAGATTTACTCAAAAGATTTAAAAGTCTGTGAGGGTTTCGAGGTCACTGAAAAACTGACGGTTATTTTTCATTTCAATAAAATAACTCATCAAAAAAGATGACTCATATTCGGTTTTGAATATTGAGTCATCTTTTTATCTAGTATAATTTAGAATACCCTGGGTTTCTTAATTTAATTGTTAAACAGTATTGCCAGTAGGGTATTTTACGGCGCTGGCAAAAGTTCAATATGTATAAAAAATGGCGGGAAATCAACATTAGTTTTTCGCCATTCTTTTCTTTGTTCATGCATGATTATATAAACTTTGATGGATAAGGGTTGTTTTCAAGGGTGTGATTGAATTATTTTAATCTCATATAAATTATGTGTGTATGATATAGGAGCGATGATTATTCAGTAGACACTTCATCTAAAGTAAAGTCGCATTTCTTCTCCTATAACTCATCGTTTTACTCTGTGTTATTATTTTTGAGACATAGAAGAATAAATTCCGTAAATAGCTTTTGTTTCTGCAATAAATCTTCTGTTCCTTCATTCACACACCAGTTGAAAATAACTCCCCTTATTGTTACTAAGACAAATTCAAATAGTTCATTATCTGATTTATCTGTGCGGAATTCTGAACTTTTTTGACCAGCTTCAATAATATTAAGAAGGTTTTTCATTAAAGGTCGATCTTCCATTTGGAATAATCTGTTATCAGGGCGGAATATATGTTTGAGTATGTTATATCCTGTAGTATTAGCACTGTACTCGAAATATGATGTAATATAGGTTTCCAATTTCGTTGTATAGTTGTGAAATTCTTTGCCGCGTAGTGATTGATTGTAATGTTTGTCTGCTTGGCTATAGATTTCTAATAATATATCATCTTTTCCTTTGTAATGATGATAGAAAGCTCCAATGGAGACATCTGCACTCTTACAAATATCAGAAATAGAAACGTTTTCATATTCTTTTTCTGAAATGAGCTTGTATGCAGTTTGAAAAATACGTGATTTAGTTTCAACTGCTTTAATGTCACGACTTGTTAATTTTGATTTAGACATTTTATTCTCCTCATGTCATTTAATTTCTATGTATTTTAATGTAACTGCTATGTAATAACTTATTTTGAGAAACATTTATAAGGCTATTATCATGTATTTTACTATTTAGTAAAACGATTGTACAAGGACTGAAATTCTTGTTACAGACAAATGTACCAACGCAATCCTGTAAGCATCAATTATAGACAGTAAAACCGTTTAGGGAATCAAGTCGTATAACTGATTTTAAATAAACCAAAGAATGCTTGATTCTAACTTAAAGCGGAATCGGGTATTTTTATTGGACAAGTGTTGAGATTGGTTATTTAAGAGAGGGACGCTAACAAACCTAAGTAATATCCCTAGTTTTAAAGAGTAGGATTTAAATCTACTTCGAAAACCTTTTATTTAAATAGTCTATTTATTAGCGAAAATATGTATGGAATACAATTGATTGTAATAATAAGTTAATCCTTTACTTGTATCCCAATTATACCAAAAAAAGGTTGACAGTTAAATGAAAACGCTTTAAATTATATTTAACAGAACATATTCGGTGAATTGATTCTGTTAAATATATTGTTGTATTGGTGAATGATCAAAACAGAAGGAGATTATAATCATGGTACAAAATCGTACAGTAATTGTTACCGGTGCAGCACAGGGCATTGGATATGCAATCGCAGAATCCTTTATTAACAATGGAGATTTTGTTGCTATCTTTGATTTAAATGAAGAAGCAGCTAAAAGCGGGGCTGAAAGATTAGGAAATGCAAAAGGCTATAAAGTAAACGTAGCAGACGAAGAAAGCGTAAAAATGGCTATTGAACAAGTCATTGCTGAACGTGGAACGGTCGACGTATTAGTTAACAATGCAGGAGTTCAACATATTTCTCCAATCGAAGACTTCCCGGTAGAAAAATGGGATCTTTTAATAGACGTTATGTTGAAAGGAACATTCTTAACAACAAAATACGTGATTCCTACAATGAAAAAACAAAATAAAGGTCGTATTATCAATATTTCTTCGGCTCACGGCAGAATGCCTGATGCTTATAAATCTGCCTATTGTGCAGCGAAATATGGACAAGTTGGTTTCACTCAGGTGACAGCATTAGAAACTGCTAAATTTGGTATTACTTGCAATGCGATTATGCCTGGACCAGTACGTACAGAACTAATCGAAAAACAATTGCCAAAACTTGCAGAACAAGATGGAACTACTGTAGAAGAAGCTCTAAATCATCACATCCTAGGCAAACAATGGATGAAACGTCTTCTTGAACCTTCAGAAATAGGCGCTACAGCTGTATTCTTAGCTTCAGATGGCGCGGCAGCCATCACTGGTGAAGGAATCGGTGTTACAGGCGGTAGCTAAAAAACATAAAACAGTTTTTTTAGACATAAAAGTCCGAATATTAAAAAAATAACTAATGAAAAGGCGGGATTATAATGGAAAAATTAATTATCACGGTAGCTACAACAGGAGATTTTGCAACGAAGGATCACACTCCTTATTTACCAACGACACCACAGGAAATTGCTGATTCTATTTATGAATCATGGAAAGCGGGTGCAGCCATTGCCCATATTCATGTTCGTGATGAGGACGGAATTCCGACTTTAGATTTAGATAAGTATCGTGAAGTAAGAAGACTATTAGAAGAGAAGAATTGTGATATCATTATTAACTTTACGACTGCTGGTGGAGAACTGAAAGACGTAACAAAAAGATTTCCAGTTGTTGAATTACAACCTGAGATTGCTTCCTATGATGCAGGGTCTTTCAATATCGGACCAAATGTATTTATTCATACGCCTGCCATGCTAGAGCAATTAGCAGAGAAAATGTTGGAAAACAATGTGAAACCAGAACTTGAAGTGTTCGATGTTGGGATGATTCATAATGCCCTACGCGTTGCTAAAAAAGGACTAATTAAACCGCCTTACTTTTTCCAATTTGTATTAGGGGCACAAGGTGGAATTCCTGCTACACCTGAAACTCTAATGTTTATGAGAAATAGTATTCCAGAAGGCGCTATCTGGTCAGCTATTGGGGCGAGTAAAGATCAGCTAATGATTAATACCATGACTATTCTACTTGGCGGACATGTTCGTGTAGGTATGGAAGATGCTGTTTATTTCCGTAAGGGCGAACTAGCAAAAACCAACGCACAATTTGTAAAGAGAATTGTAGAATTAGCCGAAACACTAGGTCGCAAAGTCGCAACACCTGACGAAGCTAGAGAGATTCTAGGGTTAAAAGTAAAGAAGCCTGCAAATTCTTAATGGATTACACTTGTTCTTGATTACGCCGTGTGCACGTTTTGTTTAGGAAGAATGATAAGGGGGATTTCCATAAGATGAATTCAATAAGTCAATCCATTGAGCGTACAACAATTAAAAAGACAATGACACGCATACTACCATTTGTCTTGATATGTTATATCATTGCGTATTTAGACCGTGTGAATTTAGGGTTTGCTGCTTTAGAAATGAACGCAGACCTGGCACTATCCGCAGAAGTTTTTGGTTTATTGTCAGGTATTTTCTTTATTGGCTATTTCTTATTTGAAATACCAAGCAATTTGATTATGCACAAAGTCGGAGCGAAAGTCTGGATTGCCCGAATTATGATCACATGGGGTCTTATCACGATTCTCACAGCATTTGTGCAATCGGCTACACATTTGTATATTGTCCGTTTTTTAATGGGAATTGCTGAGGCAGGCTTCTTCCCAGGGATTATTTTATATTTTACTTATTGGTTCCGAAGCCAAGAAAGAGGGCGTGCTTCTGCCATTCTTACGTTGGCTTTACCAATTGGTACTATTATAGGGGCCCCCCTTTCAACTTGGATTATGGACAATATTGCATGGAATGGGATGGCGGGTTGGAGATGGATGTTTATTCTTGAAGGAATTCCGGCCATTATTTTAGGGGTTATCGTATTATTTTACTTAACGAATCGTCCGAAAGATGCTAAATGGTTAACAGATGAAGAAAAAAATTGGCTGGAAAATGAATTAGATAGAGAAAGACGTCAAAGCCTTGCGGTAAATAAAGCAACGAAATTAGATATGATTAAAGATTCAAAGGTATGGAAGTTAGCGTTTATTTACTTTGCGCATTATACATCGATGTACGGTCTTGGCTTTTGGCTTCCTAGCATCGTTAAATCATTTGCTGCTAGTTCTAGTAATATGGAAATTGGTTGGTTAACCATTATACCGGCAATAGTTGGGATTCCTTCTATGTTACTCTTTGCGTGGAGTTCGGATAAAAGAAAGGAACATCGGAAACATTTGATTGGAAGCCTTCTTATTGCAGGAGTATGTTTTATCCTGTCTGGTTTTGCAGATAGTGCAACGATGACCATTACCTTGATTGCCTTTGCGGCAATTGGACTATACGGGTTTATAGGCACCTTTTTCTCCTTTATGACACTATTTTTTACAGAATCGACTGCACCAGCCGGCATCGCAATGGTGAATGCATTTGCGAGTTTGGGGGGATTTGTTGGCCCAATGATCTTTGGACAGTTAGCTATTTCAACCGGGATGTTCACGCTTGGTACGTTAATTATTCTTGGTGGCGCGGTTATTCTAACGTTGAAGAAAAAAGGATTAAGTGTTGTAAGTGAAAAAGAGGCTGAGGTAAAAACTATTTCTTAAATAATAGTTATGTAGAATTAGCTAAAATACTAGATTGAGAAGCGGCAACGCGAGATGAAGTTAGAGAATTGATAGACTTTAAAATGTAAGAATATTACTAAATCTTAAATAGAAGAATTTTTACAGTAGAGATGATTACTTAAAGTATAGAGGAGATGTTGAAGAATGGTCATAGAGTATTCATTTAGAGTAAGGTGGGGAGATACGGATGCTGCGGGAATTGTATTTTATCCTAATTTTTATAAATGGATGGACGAGGCCACACATGAGTTTTTAGCTGCTATCGGTTATCCAACTTCTACCTTATACGCTGAGCAGCAAGTCAGTGTCCCGCTGCTTGAAGCAAACTGTCAATTTAAGAGTCCGTTATTGTTTGAAGATAATGTGACCGTTCATAGTAAAGTCGTGGAATTGCACCAAAAAGTGTTCAAAATAAGCCATACGTTTTTCAAAGAGGAAAAAATCGTCGCGGAAGGGTATGAAGTTCGCGCTTGGACATCGTTTAAAGAAAAGCCAAAGGCTTGTCCAATTCCAAATGAAGTGCGAGAAAAAATGATGCCTGAAAATGCCGAGATAGTAAAGAGTTGAAGCATATGTTGAAGCCATGTTAGAAGCAAGGTAAAGGTATTTTCAGATCGTGTCATTTCTTTTGTGATTACATTTATAAGATAAACAAAGGGAAGGGATGTCTAGCATTAATTTGTGGACATCCTTTTTAAAATAATAAATAGAATTTCAAGTTCTCATTAAGTTTAAATAGCTTTAATTGAAGAGAGTGGAATGACGCAGGAATAGCCTATAACTTTTGTAAAATGTTTAACAATTATTTTATGTAAGGAAGTCAATAAAAAGATCATGAGGTTTTCGCCTTTACTCAGAGCGGACTGATGCTCGTTGAAATACAGAGGAATGTAACTGTTGAGAAAGTACGAGAAAAAACGGAAGTGTAATTTTCAGGTTCTTCTGAACTTGTAGTTGTAAACTAAGAGCAACTGGAAGAGATTATACTATGATAAGAACAGTTATTTTAGATGGTGCAAGAACCCCATTTGGTAAATTTGGAGAAGCACTATCGTCAATTTGATTTTGGAGGATAAGGGAATTGTTATAAAGAGAAGAGAATCTATTCCTAATATTAGGGAATATTGATTCTCTTCTTTTTGATTTAGGGAATTTTATATGAATCCGCATCTGTTAATTATCCAAAACGATACAATTACTTCGTAAATGGGCAACGAGTTCTGAGTAATTTCTTTTATGGATAGTTGCAAAATTTGCGAGTATTTATTGTTTTAAATGGAATATTAAAGAGCAGAATAGGTGTTTTGTAAAGGGAACGATTAAAGTTGGGAACAAAGGGTTTAATGTATTTAAAACTTTTTTAATACTGTAATAACTAATTGTTTTGGAAGAACAGAACCAATTAAGAGGTGGATAATGGCTTGGATAAAAGTAGCTAATACGGATGATGTTAAACAGGTTGGCGACATGAAGGGGATTAATGTAAGTGAACAAAGTCTAGTTCTATTTAAGATAGAGGAAGGTTATTTTGTTACTTCTAATCTTTGTACGCATAGAAAACAGTATTTAACAGATGGTTCAGTAGATGGAAGTGCAGTGAATTGTCCAAGGCATGGCGGAAAATTTGATATCAAAACAGGGGAGCCATTGGCTGGTCCATGTTATACAGCTTTAGAGACTTACCCTGTTGATATTCGAGATGACGAATTGTGGATTAATATATAAAACTAGGTGGAGGTAATCGTAACGATGGATAAACAAATTTGGTTCAAAGATTTACATGATTTAGATCTTGAAGATTTAGTTCAATTAAAATGGAACATTCGTCAGGGATTCTTCCCTGATGCAGACTGGCACCAAAAGCCAACTTCTCAGAATCCTGAAGGTATTACTATGGACGAATGGTTGAGCACTCTTGAGGAGGAATTTGTCAGACTAGGTATTTAGTTTTAATAAGAGATTGATGAAGATGAAAAGGATAAAGATAAAAGCAGTGTAATTTCGAATTGTGAAATCCACTGCTTTTACATCCATTTACCTTCTAGTTATCTATGTTTTTCCTCAACTATTTAATCCCAAGCATTCTCTTTTTCCTCATTTTATCTAGGTTCTCCTTTTTATATTTTTTGTAAAGACAAATCAAATACCAAAAAACGTATTCGGTTATATCTGAATTCCGTAGGAATATATGCTTTCTTATTTCACGTTCTTCATCAAATAGCTTGTATTGTTCTTCTAATCTTAAAATATCACTTTCTAATTGTTTTAGTTGATCCTGAAATGACTTTTCTATCATCTCGTTAGAAATAGCCGTTCGCATGAGAAGCGACATATTTTGAAAAATAGTATGAACTTTCTCTATATAATGTTTCTTATAATTCGGTGGAGAATGAAAATATTCACTAATAAGGCGGACGTTATCCCAATTAAAATAATTCCAAAGCGATGCAGAGCATAGATTAAATCCTCATTTCCATGTGCACTCATAATTGTGAGTACGGTAACTAATGTAAGTGAAATGGTCTCCTCCATTTTTAATTTTAAACTTATTAAAATGACAATAATCATAACAAGACCGATGGCAAACGGATTATTTCCGAGAAAGTGCAAAGCGATTAATGCAATAATGACACCTAAGGTATTAGTTTGTACTTGATTCTAGATATATTTCCATGTTCGGTAAATCGACGGTTGGATAGTAAAAATAGCAGCTATTCCAGCAAACACCGCTGATTCAAAATTAAATAAAGAACAAATATATAAAGCGAGTGTAACAGCAATTCCTGTTTTAATAACTCGTGGTCCTAACTTCACAATGCTCAAATCCTCAGTTTCAGACGAAAGTCTAATTCAAATCTTCTTGAATTTATAAATTACTATTTCCGATATACAGTGTAACATCCATTTTTTGATTAATTTCTGCTTAATATTCCCTTTTTGTTAATATGTGTTTTTAATGGATGCGAAATAGAAGAAATATGAAAAGTTATTGAAGAAGAAATAGATGTAGCTCAAATGAAAAAGACTGTCCCTAATAGTCATCGAATAGTGATGGCATAAAGGTTCAGTCTTTTTTATTTTCTTTTTTGATATTGGCTTATTTTCCAATATAAACACAGATAACTTCATTTTTTGGGATAACTTCATTTTTTCAGGATAACTTAGAAATAAAATCTTAAACAAGAGAGGAGTACATGTATGAACATAAAATGGTCTTTATTAGTTATTTTCTTTGTCATAGTCACTGTACTGACTGGCTGTGACCCACTAATGGTTCTAGATCCTAAAGGACCTCAAGCCCAAACGCAAGCTAATGTGATTTGGATATCTATTGCGATAATGTCAGTTATTACTATTGCTGTTTGTGCATTTTTGGTTTTTGTGTTGGTAAAATATCGTGACTCTAAACTACCTAAAGATTATGAACCTCCCTACATTGAAGGGAATCACCTTGTTGAGTCAATTATTGTTGGGGTTCCAATTTTAATTGTCATTTTCTTCTCGGTAGTTACTATCATTTCTAACAATAAAGTAGAAGCCACTCCAGAGAAGTACAAAGGGCAAGATCCATTAGTAATTTACGCTTCAACATCTGATTGGAAGTGGCATTTTAGTTATCCCGAAAATGGGATAGAAACTGTGAACTACCTGTATATTCCGACAAAACGACCACTTGAATTTAAACTGTATTCATTTGGGCCTATCACGAGTTTCTGGGTTCCGCAGCTAGGCGGCCAAAAATATGCCATGGCCGATATGGTAACTACATTGCATTTAGCTGCTGACGAAGAAGGTGAAATGATGGGAAGGAATGCAAACTTTAGTGGAAAAGGATTTGCGCAAAATATGTTTCATGTCGAAGCTATGTCACAAGCTGAGTTTGATGACTGGGTAAAGGAAGTTAAAGACACAGCAGAGCCTATTACGGAAGCAAAGTTTAATGAATTATTGAAACCTGGTTATACGGGGCAATTAACTTTTACCGGAACACATTTAGGCTTTTCACCAGCTCCTGAACATCACCACGGTTCAAAAGATTCTAATGAAGATGTAAATGATGAATATATGGAGCATGATCATGAGTCAAGTAATGAATCAGCACACAATTATGAATAGTTTCTTGGCTTACCGCAAGAAAAATATGTTTAGAAAGGAAACACAAAAGTATGGGTTATTTCGCTAAATTTGCTGTACCTCATCCTAGTCCCGCCATTTATGCATCAATGATAGCCATTGGTGTGACAGTGTTTTTAATTATTTTTGGTCTAACGTACTTTAAAAAATGGATTTACTTGTGGAGTGAATGGATAACAACTGTCGATCATAAAAAAATTGGTACTATGTATCTAATATCGGCTTTGTTGATGTTATTTCGTGGTGGGGTAGATGCTCTGATGATGCGCACACAAACTGCCGTACCAGATAATAAATTATTAGATTCACAACACTATAATGAAGTTTTTTCAGCACACGGGGTTATTATGATTATCTTTATGGCCATGCCGTACATTATGGCTTTTATGAACATCGTAGTACCCTTACAGATTGGAGCTCGAGATGTAGCATTTCCACGTCTAAATGCTATCAGTTTTTGGTTGTTTTTTATGGGTGCGATGCTATTTAACATCTCTTTTGTAATTGGTGGTTCGCCTGATGCAGGGTGGTCATCCTATTTTCCACTTGCAGATAATGAATTTAGCCCGAGTGTTGGGACGAACTATTATATGATTGCTATTCAGATAGCTGGAATAGGTACATTAATGACAGGGATTAACTTTATTACGACTATTCTTAGAATGAGAGCACCTGGTATGACATTAATGAGAATGCCAATGTTTACATGGTCTGCTTTCGTTACAAGTATTATTATCATTTTTGCCTTCCCTGTATTAACAATAGCGCTGCTTATGGGAACAATGGATCGATTATTCGACACCAAATTTTTTGCAACGACTGATGGTGGTATGGATATGCTATGGGCGAACCTATTCTGGGTTTGGGGTCATCCTGAAGTATATATCCTAATACTTCCCGCATTCGGTATTTTCAGTGAGATTATCCCAACTTTTTCGCGACGCAACATATATGGCTACAAATCCATGGTTATCTCAATGGTTGTAATCTCTCTCTATTCATTTTTTGTTTGGACTCATCACTTTTTCACAATGGGTCAAACGGCATATGTTAATAGTATTTTCTCCATTACAACGATGGTTATTGCTGTTCCAACCGGTATTAAGATTTTTAACTGGTTGTTCACGATGTGGAAAGGACGAATTAGGTTTACCGTGCCTATGCTTTATTCAATAGCTTTCATCCCGCTTTTCACAATTGGTGGAGTGACTGGGGTTATGCTTGCGATGTCGGCAGCGGATTATCAATACCATAATACAATGTTTTTAGTAGCTCACTTCCATAATGTCATCATTCCAGGTGTAGCATTTGCCGTGCTTGCTGGCAGCACTTACTACTGGCCGAAAATTTTTGGTTTTATGTTAAATGAAAGGATTGGGAAATGGGCGTTTTGGTTTCAAACTATTGGTTTTTCTTTAGCTTTCTTCCCTATGTATATCACTGGTTTAGATGGACAAGCACGTCGGATGTATACGTATTCTGAAGCAACTGGATATGGACCATTAAATTTTGTTTCCTTTATAGGGGCGGCTTTTATGGCGATTAGCTTTGTATTAATCGTGTATACCATTTACTACAGCATTCGTCATGCTCCAAGACATGTTGGCGGTGATCCATGGGATGCACGTTCTCTTGAATGGGCTACTCATAATCCAGTACCTGAGTATAACTTTGCTATTATTCCGCAAGTGGATTCAAGGGAACCATTTTGGGATGCTAAATACAAAGGACATGAATTATTCAAAGGTGACTATAAGAAAATTCATATGCCTAATAATAGTGGCGTACCGTTTATCATGTCTGCTATCTTCTTTGTGTTTGGATTTGCGTTAGTATTCAGTATGTGGATTCTGGCAGTTATTTCGTTAATCGGTATCTTTGTTTGTATGGCCCATCGTTCATTTGAGATTGATCATGGACATTATATTTCTGTAGAAGAAATTAAAGAAACAGAAGTGAAAATGGGAGGTAATCATAAATGAAAGTAGACCACTCGCAACCTCTTGAATATAGTACGGAACAAAATCGTTTAAATATTTTAGGCTTCTGGGTTTTCCTTGGTGCTGAAATTATGCTCTTTGGAACACTTTTTACATCTTATTTCACATTAGTGGACCGTACAGGTGACGGTCCTACCGGGGTAGAAATTTTTGAAATCTTCCCCGTACTTATGGAAACTTTCTTGCTCTTAACAAGTAGCTTTGTCATTGGACTGGGCATTCATGCTATGCGGCTTGGAAATAAGAAGGCCATGTTAACGTTCTTTGTTATTACGCTTCTCCTTGGACTAGGATTTTTAGGCTTTGAAATTGATGAGTTCATGGTTTATTATCACGAAGGAGCTACCCTGCAAACTAGTGCCTTTACATCGATGCTCTTTACAACATTAGGAACGCATGGGGCTCATGTTACATTAGGATTTTTCTGGGGATTATTTATTATCATCCAGGTGGCAAAGCGCGGGATAACGCCTGAGACGGCCAATAAATCATTCATCTTCTCTCTTTACTGGCATTTCTTAGATGTTGTCTGGATTTTTATTTTTACCTTTATCTACTTGGAAGGGATGACGCGAGCATGAGAGAATTATTTCCAGCCAAACAGGTATGGGGCTTTATATTGTCACTGGTTTTGACGGCAGCGGCCCTTCTAGTTTATTTCTTCAATATGTCGAGAACGATAGGCATGACGATTTTTATCGTGACAGCATTTATACAAGCATCTGTTCAACTCGTTGTGTTTATGCATGCTCGTGAAACAGATGATAGCAAATCTATTTTCGCGAATATATATTACGCCTTACTTATTGCCTTAGTGACGATTTTCGGTACACTATTATGTATGATTTGGGGTTGGAAATACTGATTGGATGTATCGAAGGGGATCTCTATTTGCCGCGGCGAGAAAGGAAAAGTTGGATTTTGAAAAATATAGTATGAAAGAAGCGTTCATTAAGTACAATTGTTACTTGATGAACGCTATTTGAGTTAGATTAAGGGTTCACTTTAAATTAAAACATTTCTATTACACAGGTTCGAAATAAATCTGCTGATGGTGATAATGTATGTCCATTTAACCAGGCGATGCCTATTTCCCTATGACAATACGGTTTGGAAATTGAAATTTGTTTAATCTTATTCGAGCTGATTCCATGAAATGCTGGAATAATGGTAACTCCAAGCCCGGATGAAACAAGACCAGCCAGAGTGGAAACGTCTTCTCCTTCAAATTTTATTCGCGGAGTAAATCCTGCTTTTTCACAAAAGTTGTTAATGACCCCTCTCATCCCTAGCCCTTTCTTAAAGCTAATAAAATTGTCATCGGATAATTCACTAAGAGCTACCGAAGACTTTGATGCGAACCGATGGTTGGCAGGTACATATAAGAATAGCTCCTCATCCATTAATGGATGCCATGTAATATTTGGATTATGCTCAAATGAACTAATCAGACATAAATCAACTTCTCTGTTGAGGAGCTGCTGAATGCTGCTTAATGTTTTGTTCTGATAGAGTTGAATTTCCACATGGGGATATTGTTTGTTAAAACTGCTGATTATTTCAGGCAAAATAGTTATGCCTAATGTTTGTAGAAAAGCAAGAGAAACGTTTCCTGTATATGGATTCTTCAACTGATTAATCTCCTGGATGCCAATCGAAATCTCATTTAATCCACTTTCAACTCGTTTCAAGAAAAGTCGCCCAAACTTATTTAGCTGAACGGAACGTCCAGCCCTCTCAAAAAGTGTGACTCCAAGTTCTTCTTCTAATTTATGAATAGAACGGCTGAGGGCAGGTTGAGAAATTGCTAACAGCTCTGCCGATTTTCTAAAGTGTTCTGTTTTTGCGACTACACGAAAATATTCAAGTTGCTGCCACTCCATTTTATACGCTCTCTTTCTTATTGATAATGAAAAGGTATCATTTTCATAATTATAATGCAATAGACGTTATCCTTATTTAAGAAGTACACTGAATGTAGATAAAAATAAGGAGATGTTTTTTATGCAATATATCGAATTTGGCACCCCTGCATATCGTCGGATCTTCCTGAGCATGCTGTTAGGAAGTACCGTTACTTTTGCGATTTTGTACAGTCCTCAACCGTTAATTCATACCTTTTCCAAACAATTTAATATATCGCCATCAACGTCAAGCTTAACGATTTCCTTTGCAACAGTCGCACTGGCAGTTAGCATGCTGTTTATTACAGTGTTTTCAAATGCTTGGGGTCGAAAGAAAATCATGGGGATATCTTTACTTTTCACATCACTAGTAGGCATTTTAGCTTCTTTCAGCCCCAATTTTGAAACTTTGCTTTTTTTACGAATATTACAAGGAATTGCTATGGGTGGCTTTCCGGCTATCGCTATGACCTATTTAAGTGAGGAGGTTTCTCCAAAGCATATTGGGCGAATCATGGGTATTTATATAGGTGGTTCTGCTTTTGGCGGTTTTTTGGGGCGGATAATTGTCAGTACATTAACTGATTTTTTCTCATGGCATATAGCTCTTTTAGTTTTAGGGTTATTTAGTTTAATAGGCAGCTTGTTGTTCTGGATTTATTTGCCTGAATCCCAAAACTTCAGAAAGGCAAACCTTTCATTTGGTAACTGGGCAACAGGAATATCAAGCGGTTTAAAGAATAAAAGCTTATTTTGTATTTATGGAATAGGTTTTTTATTAATGGGTGTCTATGTATCCTTATTTAATTATATTGGTTTTCCCTTATCAAAATCCCCATATCATTTAAGTCAAACCGCGATTGGCTTTTTATTCATTTTTCAATTGACTGGATCATGGAGTTCGTATCTTTTTGGGAATCTTACAGAAAGATATTCACGTTCTCGTTTGGTGAGCGGGGCTATTGTCATGGCTCTGATTGGCTCTTTGATGACATTATCAAGTAATATCTTTCTTCTCATTATAGGACTCATCCTATTTGCATCCGGATTCTTTGCGGCTCATAGCATAGCAAGTGGCTGGATAGGCATCATTTCACACCCTCGTTCAAAAGCATATGCTTCATCTTTATACTTATTGTGCTATTATATTGGATCCAGTCTTATTGGTTGGTTTGGCGGAGTATTTTTAAGCCATTTTGGATGGAGTGGAGTTATTTTTATGATTTGCGGGCTATTAATCTTCACTAGCTTACTGGTAATTGTAATAAGTCAATCACTCCGTTTATCACGGATGGAAGCAGTTCAAACGTCGTGAACAGTATGAAACAAATCCAGAGCATACTTCTCTCGAAAATCAGCGTAAGGAACGTGCTTAATTAAAAGAAAGGAAGTGTCAAACACAGTAAAAAGAATAAAGGGGAGGAGTAAAGTGGAACGTTAAAAAACATATATCCCTGTACTAAGTAGGGATATATGTTTTTTAATTCTTCAATAGTTAATCAAATAGCAGGGGAATCGGTCTATAGTCTAATAATTCCATTGGTATATTATAAGTGATTCTTTCAGACGTGTATTCAGAAGATGCTTTTATATTACCATTCATCCGTTGTTTAATTGAGTTTTTTAAAGTTATTTTAATTTTTTTATATATTGTTCAACTAGACGATTTAACCGCTCCATTTGAAACGCATAATTATAAATGGATGAGCCGATTACAGCAAGTTGGATTTTTTGTTTATGGTCTTCGTTATAAGAATAAATAACTTTTTCTAAAAAGGAAATTGTTTGCCCCATAATATCGCCTTCAAGTTGGGGTTCATCAATTTTTATTTTTCCATCGTACTTTAATAAAAAAAGTTCA
This sequence comes from Peribacillus sp. Hz7, assembly GCF_042136355.1. Lineage (NCBI taxonomy): Bacteria > Bacillati > Bacillota > Bacilli > Caryophanales > Bacillaceae > Peribacillus > Peribacillus sp. Hz7. The sequence continues at coordinate 3,528 of NZ_JBHHJV010000002.1, read as the reverse complement.
TGATACTTGATTAAATGTTCTAAGTGCTGATCAAATAATAAATTTTCTTCTGTGCTTGGTTTACTTTGAAAATAAAAGGAGTCGATATTTTCCAATACAATAAATCCTTGGTGAAGGGATTTAAGCATTTGCTTGAACACGACAATTTCGCGTAGATTCATGTTATTTAATTTTGCCATTTTTTCACGTTCTTCATCAAATAGCTTATATTGGTCTTCTAATTTTAAAATATCATTTTCTAATTGCTTCAGTTGATCTTGGAACGATTTTTCTGTCATTTCATTGGAAATAGCCGTTCGCATGAGGAGTGACATATTTTGAAAAATAGTATGAACTTTCTCTATGTAATTTTTCTTGTAATTGGGTGGAAAAATAAAAATATTCACTAATAAAGCTGATGTCATTCCAATTAAAATAATTCCAAAGCGATGCAAAGCAAAGCTCAAATCCTCATTTCCGGGTGCACTCATGATTGCGAGTACGGTAACTAATGTAAGTGAAATGGTTTCCTCCATCTTTAATTTTAAACTTATTAAAATTACGATGATCATAACAAGACCCATGGCAAACGGATCATTCCCAAGAAAATGCAAAGCAATTAGTGCGATAATGGCACCGAGGGTATTTGTTTGCACTTGGTTCCAGATATGTTTCCATGTTCGGTAAATCGATGGTTGGATTGTAAAAATGGCAGCTATTCCAGCAAACACCGCTGATTCAAGGTTAAATAAAGAACAAATATATAAAGCAAGTGTAACAGCCATTCCTGTTTTAATAACTCGTGGGCCTAACTTCACAATGCTCAAATCCTCCATTTCAGACGCACTCTTTAATCTCAATGATATGGTTTCATAAATTATCCTTTCAAATATACGGTGTAACCTCGACTTTTTCAATTCCTTTTGATAATAAGATTAATATTTCTTTCTTTTTCATTTGTTGAAATAACAGTTTGCATTAAATAGTTAAGTAGATGTAAAATAATGAGTGTTTTCCTTGTTTTTACAGGAAAGTTCAATCAATATAGTATTACAAATTATATTTTTCTAAAATATTAGTAAGCTTAAAGGGGAGACGGACAAAATGATAGAACTATCACGTAAAAAAATGATTATATATATGGCATGTCTTGTTCTAATATGGGGACTATGCTGGCCGATTTACAAGTTTACGCTTTCTTATACGCCACCTCTTTTATACGCTGGGATGCGCGCTCTTATCGGGGGAGTATTATTGTCTATTTTATGTTTTCCAAAAAGAAAAAGCATAAGATGGAGTGAAAATTGGCGTATCTATTGTGTTTCTGCGTTATTCAATACTGTACTCTTCTTTGGACTTCAAACAATTGGTTTAATGTATTTACCAGGAGGCTTGTTTTCAGTCATTGTGTATTTACAACCGGTGCTTATCGGGATTTTTGCTTGGATTTGGTTGGGAGAAACAATGTCCGCTATAAAAGTTATTGGTCTTGTTATTGGTTTCCTAGGTGTAGGAGCTGTAAGTATAGGTGGAATTTCTGGACAAGTTTCACTTTTAGGTCTCGCATTAGCTATGATTACTGCTATTAGCTGGACTTTGGGTGTCATTTATGTGAAAAAAGTAAGTCCTAAGGTTGACTCCTTGTGGCTAGTAGCTCTACAGTCGGTATTAGGAGGAGTGGTGCTGACCGGTATGGGATTAGGGGTTGAAAGTTGGTCAGACATTGTTTGGAATAGCACCTATGTATTTGGATTAGTTTTTGGATCAACTTTAGGCATTCCTGTTGCTTATATTCTTTACTTTAAGTTATTAAATTCTGGTGAGACTAGCAAAGTAGCTTCCAGTACGTTTCTTGTACCACTTATCGCGGTATTATTCGGAACTTCGTTTTTAGGAGAGCCCTTTACACTTTCCCTTTTTGTTGGACTTATTTTAATCGCCAGCAGCATTTATTTAGTGAATCGTCCGAAGAAAAGTGAACCAGAATATAAACATACAACTCTCCAGGAAAAAATATGATCTTGAATTACATACTGGTATAAGAGTAATAAACAGAGATGAGCAAAGGTTTAGTCAAAACGAGGCTAAACCTTTGCTTTTTATTAAATTCCATCATACTTTTGCATACCTACAATAAAAAACAACGTCTTCGTTTTCGTCGTTAGTGCTCTCGGCAACGGCGGAAAGTTACCATACAGCTAAACTGCATTTTGGCACAACTGCCAATAAAGATTGTTTTACGTAATAGCAGCAGTATGGTTTTAGGGAGAATAAATTACTTCAGTCAACTTCTATCCCGCATAAGGTTTACTCTCTTAAGTCAATTTTGTTTTATTGCCATCTTTTTGTCCTACAGTGCCAGCCGGAACACGGTTAGCTCCAGATGGCATACTTTTATTAGGGTCGCCACTTATAAGGTCACTAGTAATGTTTAGGTTGTTATTAGGGGATTTTTGTCCTTTCGGCATGAGAATTCCTCCTTTCTAATGAAAACGTTTGTATTATTCCGCTAATTGTATAGCTTTAAACAAAAAGTTATTCCATAACCTCAACATGTGCTATGAGGGGAAGGATAAATCGCCCAGGTTTACAATTAATTAAATAGGAAGCCTCGACGTTAAAAGCTCATAATAAAGATGATTACATGAAAAGGGTGGAATCTTATATGTCTTTAGAATGGTTCGACAGAGTGTGTAGCGAATTAGAGGATAGCCTCGATTCAATTTGTGATAAGTATGATGAAAATGGTGGAATGTCAATAGAACGCGGGGCAAAGCATCCGAGAATTGAGTTTTTTATTGAAAATGAAGGTGTTGAAAGAGAGTATTTTTGTACCCTTTTTTTCGATCCGCATAATGAAGAATTCTATATCGAATCTTTTGAACCAGACCTTGGTCAAGCTAGTAAGGTCGTGCTAGCTGACATAGAAGATATTATTGATGCCGTTCATGAAAGCTTCCATATGTATCTGGAAGACGATAGCGTAGAAGAGGTATTTGTAGATGGGGAACAGCATTTCTACGAATCAGATGAGGATGAAGTAGCAGAACTGTTTGAGGAAATTGATGTAGAATGGGAAACTCCTGAGGTCACCGCTTATTTTCTAGAAGATGAAGTAGAGGTGACCTATCAGTTTGGGATTGTCCAAGAAACGGGAGATGGTGTACTCAAACGAATCAATCGTATTTGGACGGACGATGAAGAGATGTTAAAAGACGAAACAAACTTTATTTTTAGTAAGGAAGAAGCAAGTACAATTATAGCGATGATTGCTAGCCATATGGACTCATTAAGCACGATGGATTATCATGATTAAACTAGAAAAGGCTGACCCCAAAAAATGTGTATGTTTAAAGTGACCCCATAAAGTTAGACAGGTTATTTCATTGGGCAACGTGTAGGGCATGTGACCGGTATTGTACTGGGCTCATGCCTTTCTTACCTCTAGTCAAGTATTTTTAGATAATTTTATTCTAAGAGGTGAGTTTGTTTTGGAAGGAAGGGGTACCCCTTCCTTCCAAAACAAACTTTCGCACGATGAAAAGACCT